>NZ_JBQHDG010000012.1:0-299558 GCF_052068095.1 Phytohabitans sp. LJ34
CCTACTACGCTCAACACCAGCCTCGCGCGGTGGCTGGAGTCAACCACTGAAGTCTCCACAGAACCCGGGGCGGTTCAGCTCGACCCTGCGCCGTACCTTGGCCGGGCTTCTTGTGTCCGAGGGTTTTCGGACGACCTGGACCGATCGTGTTGTCCTGGTGGCTGAGGATGAGGCGCGGCTGACCGCGTGGATGTACGCGCACCTGCGCTTGACCTGGGCGGAGGACGCGGAGCCGGCAACCATCGAGGCCGAACTTGTCCGGCGTGTGCACCCGCCGCTCAACGTGCACGGTGTCGACCCCGAGCACGTCCAGGCGGCCGTGGTCGCCGCCAAGAACTCGTACAACTCCAGCAGCGACCCGGTCGAGCCCTTGCGAATGCCGTAACCTCGGTTGCCCGGTACGCGAACGGGTAGCCGATGCGCGCTCAGCCGCAATCCGCGCCCTGTTGGCCAAAGATCAGGCGCAGTGATCTGGCTCCCCTCTAGGTCAAGGGGTTGCGGCGAGGGATGTTTTAGGCTGGTGGGCAGCGGGTCCGGGTTGTGACTTGTCCGAAGAGTTGGCTGTTGGGATTGGGCTGGCCGCGGTGGATTGCAGAGTCGCTGCCTGGGGTCCTCCCGGGTCCGCCTCGCTGGTCTGGGTGCGTCGAGCGTCGAGGACCATTCGCTGGTAGACCACGTCGGACAGGTGGCGTTTGAGGGCGCGAAGGGCTTCCATCGTGGTCTTGCCTTCGGCGACGCGGCGGCGGTAGTAGGCGCGGCCGGGAGTGTCGTGCCGCTTTCGCCGCGCTCTGCGGCTTCAGCCCGATCGAGGCGTCCTCCGGCAAGACCATCCGCCACCGGCTGAACCGCGGCGGCGACCGACGAGCTAACAGCGCTCTAAACATAGGGGCGTCATCCCTGCTCCATCGCCAGCTCGGCGTTCTCCCGCCGCAACCGCGCCAGCTCGGCACGCTCGTCCTCACCGAGCCCGCCACCAGCGGCCGCCTCACCCCCCGCCCGCCGGTCCTGGTTGACCCAGTTGCCCAAGGTGCCCTCGTTGATCCCCAGGTCCCGAGCGACCTGCGCGATCGGCTTACCGGTCTCCCGCACGATCCGCACCGCACTCTCACGGAACTCCCGGTCGAACCGACGTCTCGTCTCAGCCATGAACCTCTATCCCTCAAGCTCTGGCCTCCACGCTATCGGGGGAAGATCAGACTTCGGCGATCTCGTCTTCGAGCTTCGGTCCGGGCGGTGGAAAGGTGTCCTCGATCATTGCGAGCGCGTCAGAGGTCGCGTTGCGCCAACCGTTCTCCGAAGTACTCTCGGTCGTCGTTCAATGTAGAGCGTAGAAAGCGAGGGGGAGCGGCCAAAGCGACGGCGGAGCTGTCCGAGGAGGCAGCCACAAGGATCGGCTACCTCACGCTGGCCGACGGGCGGCTCCAGCACACTGCGTTCCTACACCGAACATGTTGAGCGGCGGGGATTGGTGTCGCCTTCGAGGACCGTTGCTGGTTGTACTGGTGGGCAAACCTCAGAATGAGCAACCACCACGACAGCGTGCGGGGTCGCCTCGGGCATCGTCCAGACAGCCCCTCCAGGAGCTCGTGCAGGAGCTCGTGCAGGACGAGGCGAGCGAGGTCCCTGAGTCATGGCGGGGGCCGCAGGCTGTTGTGCCTGCGGCCCCCGCTCGGGGGTTGGGGTCAGGAGGGGTCGCCGTACTGGAGGCCGCGGCCGTTTGTGCCGACGTAGACGCGGCCGTAGGTGTCGGGGTCGCCGGTGATGACGCCGGCGCCGCTGATGCTGCCCCACTGGTGGGCGTCGTCGTTGACGCGGAGCCAGGTGGCGCCGTTGTCGGTGGAGCGGAAGACGCCGGTGGCGTCCTTGACGGTACCGATCAGGTACACGGCCTGGTAGGAGGCGCCCGGTGCGGCCTTGCCGAAGCCGAGGGCGGAGGCGGACTGCACCGTTGTGAGCGTGGTGAAGGTGCGGCCGCCGTCGGTGGAGTGCAGCAGCCCCTTGGCGCCGCCGGCGATCCACAGGTCTCCGGCGATGCCGGGCACGGCCGTGAGCCGGCCTGCGGGCAGGTTGGTGGCGCGGGCGGTGAAACTCGCGCCGCCGTCGGTGCTGGCGTACAGCGTGCCGCCGGCCAGTGAGTAGAAGGTGTTGGCCGCGGAGCGGTCGGCGACGACCACGGCGTCGGTGCCCAGGCCGCTGACCTTCGACCAGCTCGCTCCCTTGTCGGTCGAGCGGTACGGGGCCTGGCCGGCTTGGGTCCAGACGATGGTGGAGCCGTCCGCCGCGAGCGCGACGTGGCCGGTGTCGGCGCTGCCCACTGGCTCCGACTTGAAGCCGGTCCAGCTGGTGCCGCCGTCGGTGGAGTAGGCGCCGTCCTGCGCGCCGCCACGGCCGACGCGGACCATCACCGCGGGGTTGGACTGGGCGAAGTCGATGCTGGTGCTGTTGCCCATCACCGGGTTCTGCAGGTGTCGGGCGGGTACGTCGGACGGGGAGTCGTGGCGGAAACCGCCTTGGTCACCCATGGCGGTGATGACGGCGGCGCCGCCCGGAGGGGCGATCACGTCCAGCAGCGCGGTCTCTTCCAGCCCGCGGGCACCCACGGCCCAGTGGCTGGTACCGCCGCTGTCGTTGGCGGTGGCGTCCTTGCTGCGCCAGATGGTGTTGCCGGTGCCGTACAGCACGTGGCCGGAGTCGAAGGGATCGATGGCCAGGGCGGTCATCCAGTGCCCGGTGCCGGTGCCGACGTAAGGAGCGATGGAGGCGTCCCGCACCGATTTGGCGGCCAGTGCCTTCCAGGTCGTGCCGCCGTCGGTGGTCCGGTAGATCTCGTCCTCGGGCCACCAGCGGTCGAGGGTGGTGACCATGACCGTGGACGGCTTCTGCGGGTCGACGGCCAGACCGGAGAATCCGTAGCTGCCCTGGGACGGGGAGATGTCCTTCCACGCCCCGCCGGCCGGTGTGTACTTCCACACCGAGCCCGCCGTCACGTCGTTGGGTCCGACGTTGTTGGTGTACGTCAGGTACAGCGTGCCGTCGCCGGAGAGCACGCCGTGCTGCGGCATCTGGCCGGTGGGCTGCCCGGAGACGGCCTGCCAGGTGCTGCCGCCGTCGGTGGAGCGGTACAGGGAGGTGGATGTGTCGGCGACGCCGACGTAGATCGTCTCGCCTGCGGCCGGGCCGTACGTCACGAAGGAGATGCCCGCGCCGCTGCTCGCCCCGTTCTTGACGGGGAACGAGGAGACCTGGCTCCATGTCGCGCCGTGGTCGGTGCTGCGCCACAGGCCGTTCTTGCGGGTGCCCAATAGCAGGGTGTCGTGGTCTGCGGGGTTGACCGCCAGCCGTTCGCCCGCCCCGCGGCCGTCCTCGTTGGCGCCCAGTTTGAAGGGCAGATCGGTGCGCTGGAAGGTGCGGCCACGGTCGGTGGAGCGCAGGATCGCGCCGTTGCCCGCCCACTCGTTGGTGTATGTGCCCGCCCCGAGGTAGAGCCGGTTGGGGTCGACGGGGTCGGTGGCCAGCGAATCGATGCCCAGCAGGTTCCAGTCCTTCTCGCCGGCCCAGTCGGTCAGCGGGATCCACTGCTCGGCCGCGACGTCCCAACGGTAGGCGCCGCCCATGTCAGTACGCGCGTACAGCAGGCCCTTCTCCTTGGGGTTGAACACCAGCCCGGTGACGTAACCGCCGCCCACCACCTGGGCGTTCTTCCACACATACGGTCCGGTTGGGGTCTTGGGTTCCGTCGTGCCGGTCCCGGCCGTCGGGGCGGCGGTCGTCGGGGTCCCGGCCGTCGGTATCTGGGCCGCCGGGGCCTCGGCCAGTTTCACCAGCTTCCACTGCTGGTTGGTGCCGCCGTGGCCGGGCCACTGGATGACTGCGGCGCCGTCGGCCGTGGAGTTTCCGTGCACGTCCAGGACCTGGCCGCTCCTGCGGGATGTGAAGGTGACGGCGTCGGAACCGCGCACATCGTCGATCCGCCACTCCTGGGAGGTGGAGGCGCTGTCGGTCTGCTGCTCCGCGGCGGCCGCCTGGGCGGTCGAATCGCCCGCTATGCCGAGCACCTTGCCGCTGTTGCGGCTCACCAGCTCGAAGTAACCATTCCCGGTGGATCGCAGCTTCCACTGCTGGTTGGCGGTGTTCTGGTCGGTCCACTGCTGGATGTGGGCGCCGTCGGCGGTCGAGAAGGCGTTGACGTCCAGCGCCTTACCGCTGCGCAGGGAAACGAGCCGATAGTAGGCACCGCCGTCGACCGTCGCGGCCTGCGAGTCCACGTGAACGAACAGCAGGTACGGCACGAGAAGGGCGGACACGCCAAGCAGCAAGCCCATGGCGGTCCAGCGACGGCGGTAACGCCGGTGGCGTCCGCCGCTCGTGGGGTTCTTCATGAAGAGGTGTTCTCCTTATGCATGCCGTTCACCAGAGGAAAGCTGGATCCAGCACCGCAGTGGCCGGGTCCCACTCCTCTGTGGTTACCTGCCCCGCAAAGGTTGCCCCGAGCCGGGAACTTCTTGGTCACCTCGCTGTGCGGTAGGCGTTGATCACTCCCGGCCACCGCTGCGGCGAACTGGCCGCACCGTCCTACGCCGGCGCGACTTCGACTTGGCCGTGGCGGCGGCGACGTCGAACGCGCGATGAGACATCGCTGACCCGTACCGCGGGGTACCCGAGTCCACCCGGCGGCCGGCCACTGTCCCTGACAGCCCGGAGGCACGGGATCCGGGCCAACCCGCCGTCGACCTGGACAACTCCCGTTGCCATCCAACGGGAGTTGTCATGGACGCAAACCGGCTGCCAGTGGCCGGCATGACCAAACGCCTCGCCCGCTACCAAGCCCGCCGCCAACTTCCTACTCTGCCTCAGCCCTAACCCAGTTCCTCAAACGGTTCTAGTTTCGTGCCCGGATCGGTAGCGACGGGTTGCCGGCCGGGACGAAGCCGGCCCAGGCGGCGGCGGTGCCGGTGTGGTAGATCGTCGCTTGGTCGGTGCCGGCGAAGACGTCCGAGTCCTGCCGGGGTGGTTGGTCGCCGAGGTTTATCCGGGCGAGGGCCGGATTGCCAGCGAGGGCGCGCGGTCCGAGGTGGGTGATCTTCGGTAGGTGGACGGCACTGAGCTTCGGGTTGCTGGTGATCGAGTCGTGCCGGGCGGTGCTCAACCGCGGCGCGTACAGCCATCGGAGGTTGTCGAAGCGGATGATGGCGTTTTTGTCCAGCTCGGTCAGCGCGGGCAGCCGCAGGCCGGTCAGGGCCTGGTTGAGGTCGAAGCAGTTGATGCCCATGTACCGCAGGTTCGGCAGGTTGACCGACACGAGGGCGTGGCTGTCGTTGAGGGCGTTCCGGCCGATCCGTTCGAGCTGCGGGGCGTTGAGGTACCGCAGGCGCGACGCGTCGTCGAAGGCGAAGTCGGCGATCGTGGTGACCCGGGGCAGATTGACCTTTGTCAGGTACTGGTTGCGGCGGAACGCGTCGTGCGCGATCGCCCGCACACTCGGCAGGTACAGCACGCTCAACCGTGCGCGTGGCCCGTGACCGAACGCCATGACACCGATCGACCGGGCCGCGCGCAGGCTCATGTCCGTGAAGGTGTGGTTACTGAACGCCCCATCCGGCACCTCGATCAGGTCATCCAGGACCAGGTGTTTGACCCACGTGTCCCACCATCCGTTGAACCACAGATACGGGAAGGTGCCGCCGCGAGCGGTCTGACCGGCGCACGCCAGGCCGGAGGACGGCGTGCACTCGGTCCCACCCGCCAGTGTCCTGAGGTTGTAGACGTAGAGACGGGACAGGTTCGTCAGCCCCAGGTCGCGGTGCACGCCCTGCAACGCCCCCAGATCGGCGTCGCCAAGCGCCGTCCCGCCGGTCAGGTAGAGCGCGATTCCGGTCGCTGCGGCGAGGTTGGCCTTCCGCTCGGCCAGCCGCGCCTTGAGGGCTCCGGTGGTGACGTCGTACTGGAAGGCGAACGTGCCCGGCGCCAGGCGGTGGTCGCCCACCGTGGAGAAGCGATAGGTGTACGTCTCGGTCCGCCGCAGGTCCGCGTCGCGAGCGAAGACCGGGTCCCGACCCGGGTCGACGGTGATGTCCGCGATCACCGCGCCCGCGGCGTACGGGTTCCCGGCCGCCGTACCAGTCGTACGGCTGCTCGACGGCGACACGGACGCCGAAGGCGCCGGCACCGTGGCCGGCGACGAGGTCACCGGGGTTGCGGCCCCACCCGGCGGCACCCACGACCGCCCGGTGGTCACAGGATCGCGCGTTCCGTGCAGCGCCGCCGCGGCCGTCCCCGCCGCGCCCACCACGACCAGCACGAGCACGCCAGCCGCGATCTTGATCCACTTCATGCGTGTACTCCCGCCGCCGCCTTTGCCATGCCTTGGAGACCCGGCCGGGACCAACCGAATAACCGAGAACGCAGATCTGGTACGTCGACACAACGAACGAAGATCATTCCACCACCCCCGACTCGGCGGTCGCTTGGACTACGAGGATCACACCTACAGAGGACTCGGCGACGTGGCAGCACGCGGTCCCATTGGCTCGAAGGCCGGGGCACGCGGCAAGGGGTTGGTGGAGGACTTGCCCCGGCGCCAAGCCTCAACTTCGTGAAGTCGTCTCCACGATGTACCGCCGGCGTGGTCAGTGCTTGGCGAATTGGACCCGGGTCGGCTGCGCGACGTCCGGCTTCAGCGCGATCCCGTTGATGGTCAGCCGTTCTCCGTAGATGTCGGTGACCCTGATGGCGCCGCCGCACCCGCTGCCGTTGGCGGAGAGGAAGTGGTTGTAGTCGGTGCGGGGCAGCCGTTGCCAGCCGGTGCTGGTGCGGACCTCCAGTCGCGCTATCGGATTGCGGTGGCCGATCGCCTGGATGCCGCACCACCATTGGCTGGACCCGGTTTTGTATCGGATCGAGATCGTGTTGGAGATGCTGGGGCTGAGCAGTTTCCACGTGATCGGTACCTCGCCGCGCTTGGGGTCGGCCAGCTTGGCGAAGGCTTGAGGGCTGAGGTCGATCTGCCCGGGTGCGCAGGGCAATGGGCACAGGTTGGTGATCCGGACCGTGACCGAGGCGCCGTTGGCCGCGCGGACCAGCACGTACGCCCCACACGCCTTGGACGCCTCGTAGTCGGTCTGGTTCATCGCCCCGATCATGAGGTCACCGGCTGGGCCGAACAGGCAGGCGCCGTCGCCGTCCCCAGCGTCGTAGAAGGTAGCTTTTCCGCGGTACGTGACGTTAGGCCGGATCCGTCCCGCCAACGGTGCCGCGGCGGACGCCGTCCGCGGGCCGCTCTTCTTCGGCGATGGCGACGCTTTGATGCTCGGAGAGGTCGACGGCCGCGCCGTTGCGCTGCTCGCACCAGAGGCCGCGGTGGCGGTCCCCACCCCCGGCGGGACGGTCGCCTGGGTGCTGGCGGCGGCTGTGGCCGCGATAGGCCCGGCGGGAGATGGTTCGCCGCACCCAGCGCCGGCCGCCAGTATGGCCGCGGATACGGCGCTCGCGAACGCGAGGCGCGACCTGCGGCGCGGGTGCACAGGGGTCATGTCGGTGCTCTCCTTCAACCATTCCAATCGACCCGAACGATCTTCAGTGGTCCGGCAGACCGGAAAGGTTGCTCGACCGCCCCGAGAAAATTCAGAAGCCGCCCTCCACCTCTACCCGAGTACCGTCCGCGGTCGCGGTCGCCTGGTAGCTGTCCTGGCTCGGGTTCCTGCCGCCCACAGCGTGCCCGTACTGCACCGCGAAGACGTGCTCGGCCGACGGGAGGCGCGCTCCCGGCTTCAGCGTGAAGGTGTAGACCAACGCGTCGGGCTGCTGCTCGACGGTGGTCACCAGATCCTGGACCGGCACGGTGCTCCAGGCTCCGGTGCTGGACAGGTCCGGCGTGCGGGCGATCCGGACACGAACCTGCAGCGCCGTCACGGTCTGGCTGTTTCTGAGCGTCACGTTGCTCTGCGCCCAGTTGTCGATGCTATGCGGGTCGACGGCACCGCTCGACGACAGAAAGCCCTGGTGCGAACTGGTCTTTTCCGGAGAGGCCGCCGGTGAACGGGACGTATGGGCAGCGGACGGCGGGCGGATCGTATCCTGTCGGTTCGGTGCCAGTCCCGGAGCGGCGTTTGAGGCGAGGGTCGGGCCGGGACGCGCCGTTGCGGACGCTGCCTGGACCGGCTTCCGCGTCCCACCGTCGGACAGAGCGGCCCATGTGACAGCTACGCTGAGCCCGAGTACCGCGGCCACGGCCGCGGCCATCACGGCGGCACGCCCGACGGTACCTCGACGGCTGCGGCGGTACGACAGGCCCGGACCAGTCGCCTGGCCGCGTCGGATCCGGGCCAAGATGGCCGCGCGGTCCGGCTGGTGAGCCGCCGCGGCAGCGCGAAGTGCGGAGCGGGCTCGATCCGACGACATATCAGGTCCCCTCTCCGGACGGGCCGGGCAGACCCTGGGCACGCGAGACGGGAGCCAGCCACCGTCTCCGGATGGTCGCCGGTACTGGCTTGTCACCAAGCAACGCGGTCAACTGGGCCATCCCACGCGACGTCTGGCTCTTCACGGTGCCCACCGAGACGCCGAGGGTACGCGCCGTCTCCTGCTCTGACAGATCGAACACATGCCGCAGCACCACGCATGCCCGGCGCCGGTACGGCAGCCGGCGAAGCGCCTCCCGCACGTCGAGGACCACAGGCACGTCCACGTCCTGGGCGAACGTCCGCTCCGGCCGTAGCAACCCCAGGCCAAGCAGACCGCGCCGCTCCCGGCCCAATTTACGGATCCTGTTGCGGGCCAGGTTGGCAAGCACACCGCGGGCGTACGCGATCGGACTCTCGGCCGCAGCCACCCGCTCCCAATGTCGCCACACCTCCAGCAGTGCGTCCGCGGCGAGGTCATCGGCCACCTCCGCCTCGCCGGTGATCAGGTAGGCCAGGCGGGCCAATTCGGCGTGATGAGCCTCAAAGAACGAGTGGAAGGCGTCGTCACGCGATGTCGCCATGACCGCCTCCACCTCCTGGACCGTCTGCCGGCCACGGCCGCCGCGGCCGGCCCACGGGAGGGTACCAACACCACCCGCGATGCCACCGCGGCAGCAAACGAGGCTGCGCACCGGAGGCGGCTCACCGCCAGGGCGCTGTGTGCCACACTGCCAGACCGGCCGGTGGCGCACGGCAACCACGTCGTGACCGGGGACGACCGTAGCGCCCTACAGGTCCCCTGCCCATACCTGTCCGCACCTTTTGGGCGTACGCCGCTCGGGCGTACGGCATCGGTGATCCGAGCCCGATCATGACCGGCCTGCACCCCATGGTGCACGCGTACGCGGTCAGCGGCACCCCCTGACCAGGCCGCCCCGCCGGAGGCGCCCCCGCGCTGGCCGCCGCCATTGTGGATAGACCGGCAACTGGAGATCTGGTGGTTGCGTCGTTCGGGTTTGGGGTTGTCTCGCGGGCCTGGCGGCGGAGGTCGGGGATCACGGCGAGCGCAGCGAGCCGCCTATCTCCGCGGTGCCCGCCGGCATACGGTCTGCAACTGCCGCGGATCGGGGAAAATCTGCATTAAGAAACCCATGACCTCGATGCTGAAAGATCTCTAAAGGAGGTCGTGGCTAGAGCCGCGCGGTTAGCGCCGTCAGTTGGCCGGTGGCGACCCGCACGTCCGGGTGCACCGCCGCGGGGTGGACGTCGTCGGAGACCGTCACCTCGTACGCGCCGGCGCTCAGCGCGAGCTCCGCCGTACCGTCCTGCGTGCACGCGCGCAGGTACACGTACCGGGCCCATGCCGTGGCGCAGAAGGTGGTGAGCGCCGCGCCGCTGCCGCGGTCAACCGCGCGCACCGCGAGCGATCCGGTCGGGAGCAGCACCTCGTCGAGGAAGGTGGTGCCGCCGGCGGCGACGGTCACCGGATCGGCCGTCTCCGGGGTGCTCCTGCCGGTCGCCCACTGCGCCTGGCCGCCGGACGAGTACCGCACCGCGTAGGTGCCGGGCCACACCATCTTGAACCACGTGCCGTCGGCCGCCGTGGTGGCCTGGAACGTCCGGCCGCGCGCGGTGTCGTAGACGACGACGCCGCTGGCGACCGGTGGCTGGCCGGCTGCGTCGGTGAGCCGGCCGCGGACCATGCCGGTCGGCAGCTGCCGCTCCTCGAGCGTGACCGTCTGGCCGGCGGCGACCTGCACCGGTTGGGTCGCGGCCTCCGACTCGGCGCCACCGAGCCACTGGTCCAGGCCGGTGCCAGAGCGCACGACGAACTTCAGCTTGTACGAGCCCGGGTACGGCTTCAGCCGGAACACGCCCTCGGCGTCGGTCCAGTTGGAGACCGACTCGGCGGTGGTGGCTTGGGATGTCGCGTAGACGACGACGTTGGCGACCGGCACGCCGTCGCGGGTGAACCGGCCGGTGATGGTACCGGTGGGGAAGAGCTGGTCGTCCACTGTGGTGTGCTGGCCGGGGGTGATGGTGAACGGGTCGGCCTGCGTGTAGCTGCGGTGGCGGTACGCCCACTGGAGCGTTCCCCCGCGCTCGGCCGGGGCGACGGCGATCCGGTGCTGGCCGCTCGGCGGGTACCGGAACAGGTAGCCTCCGTTGGCGTCGGCCAGCACGGTGGCGAGCGGCCCGCCGGCGGTGATCCGGTGCAGCTCGACGCGGGCGCCGGCCGCGGGCGCGCCGGTGTCGGTGGTGATCCGCCCGCCGATGGTGCCGTGCGGCATCACCGCCTCGCCGATCACCGTCTCCGCGCCGGCCGTGACGGTGAACGTCCGCGCCTCGCCCAGGTCGACCACCCCGGGATGGAACTGGTTCAGCCCGCCGGGGAACTTGAAGCGCATGGTGTACTCGCGGGGCTGCACCTCGGGGATGCGGAAGGCGCCGGCCGCGTCGGTGCGGGTCTGCTTGACGAGGGCACCGTACGGCATGATCAAGAGTTCCACGGTCACGTCGGGCACGGGGGTCGCCCCGTCGGCGAGCGTGCCGGCCACGGTGCCGGTCGTGGGCGGGTCCGCGCGGGCGGCGGCGGCCGGAGCGAGGGTGAGGACGAGAGCGGCGGCGAGGATCCGGGCAATCCGGCGGCGGGTACTCATAGAACCACCATAGATGTGCATCTATCAATATCGGGAGTGCCCCCTCGGGCTAGGCGATAGCGGGGCGCCCTGTGGGCCGGGGAACCGGGCGGAGCCGTTTTCGGTGGCGGGTGTCCCGGCCGGCCGGCGGATGCTGATGGTTCTGGACAACGCGGCGTCGGCGGAGCGGGTCCGGCTGCTGGTTCCGGGTAGCGGCGCCCGCCTGATGCTGGTCACCAGCCGAGACCGCCTTGACCGCGGGTCGCCATGCAGGCCGTCCGCCGCCTCCGTCTGGGCGTGCTCGCCGCCGCCGACGCGATCACGCTGCTGGCCCGGATCGTCGGCCGGGACCTGGTGCGGGCCGAGCCGCAGGCCACGGCGGAGCTGGGCCGGCTGTGCGGGTTCCTGCCGCTGGCATTGCGGATCGCCGCCGCTCACCTGGCCGGCAACGCGGACACCATCGCCGTCCGTGACCCTTTTGCCAGGGATTTCCATGGCGTGGCCGGGGGCTGTGCACCTTCTCGGGGTACCGCACAATCACGCCATGGTGTGGTGGCGGACGTCGTGCCCCGTGCGGTCGGTTGAGCGGAGTTGGATCGAACAGTCGATGGACTGGCTCGTGGCGGAGTTCGGCGAGGAGCGTCTGCTCGGTGAGGTCGTGCTTCCCACCGATGACTACTTCCCCGGCGCCTACAGGGCAGTCGCGACGATGTGCGGGCCGTGCTCGAACGGTTGTGCAAGCACATGGACATCGATCCGGCCCGGGTGGAGCTGGAGCACGACGCCGCCGCCGAGGATCCGGGGCTGTCCGCGCATATACAAATCCACACCGCGTCGGCCGGTGCGGCCGGACACCACCGGCTCCGCGAGGGGCGGTCAGTGATCGGGATCCGCGACGACCAAGCCCAGCAGCCCGTGGCTCTCGTGGCGACCGTCGCGCACGAACTGGGCCACGTCCTGCTGCTGGGTGACGGCCGAATATTGCGCGAGCGGGAGGATCACGAGCCGCTGACCGACCTGTTGACCGTCTTCTTCGGACTTGCCATCTTCACCGCCAACGCCGCGTTCGAGTTCGGCCGGGAGAACCGGGGCGAGGACACCTACACAACACGTTCTCGGCTCGGCTACCTGACCGAACCGATCTACGGGTACGGGCTGGCCCGGTACGCGTGGCTACGCGGCGAAGCCGACCCCGCTTGGGCCAAATACGTCGACACCAACCCACGGCGTACCTAAAGCGCGGCCTTCGCCACCTCACCCAATAGAAATGTTGCGCCGTGCCGCTTCCTTGATCCTTACCCTCGAAATCTGGCCCCGATCGCCGTGTCAGATCGGAATGGGCGCTGACGATCAAAGTACTCACCCGGCGTACTCATTTAGCCGCGATCCGCGCGGGGTTTCGCCGAGATCGGGGTGCACGGGTGGCCGCCGCTGGCGCGAGTTGGGGGAGCCATGCCGATCCAGGGCGGTGGCATGGCTGGAGTTCTTGGGGGATGGGCAGGCCGCCGCGATGTCGCGTCCGCCTACGAAGGGCGACGCGGATGCTTCCGCCACTTCCAGCGTTCGTCTCGTGCCCAGGGCTCTTTCGTTGCGTACCGCGGTACCGCGACAAACGAGGTCTAATGTGGAATCCCTAACCCCGGGATGTCAGGACGTGGACCGTTGTCGCACCGGCGCGACCGCTACATCTGGCCCCTGAACTGGGCAAACGCGGTTCTTATTCTGACAAGTCAGGTCCACCACAGTTGTAAGGTCGCGTCGAGCAATCACGTGCGGCTTTCCTCGTCGCTGGTGCAGCAGGCGTCCGTGCAGCCACGGTCCGGCGCTTCTGTCTGGGCCGCGGCGGGGAGGGCGCAGTCGTCGCACTGTTCGCCCCGCCATGCCTCGATGCCCTCCCGGACGGCGACGGCGGCGATGACCAGGCCGGCGATGGGGTCGGCCCACGCCCAGCCGAGCAGCGCGTTGAGTCCGAGGCCGATGAGCAGGATCGCGGACAGGTAGGTGCACAGCAGCGTCTGGGTGGAGTCCGCTACGACGGTGGCCGAGCCGAGTTCGCGGCCGGTGCGCCGTTTGGCCCAGACGAGCAGCGGCATCACGACGACGGAAACGGCGGCGATGCCGATGCCCACTGTGGAGGGTGCGGCCTCTCCTTGGCCGAGCAGGGATCGGACCGCGTCCACGCCGATCCAGGCGGCGAGGGCGAAGAACGACACCGCGATCAACCGCAAGGCGAGGCGTTCGCGGGCCTCGGGCACCCGTGAGCGGAACTGCCAGATCACCACGAGCGCGGAGGAGACCTCGATGAAGGAGTCCAGGCCGAATCCGATCAGTGCGGTCGAGGAGGCGGCGGCGCCGGCCGCGATCGCCACGATGCCTTCGAGCATGTTGTAGCCGGCGGTGGCGTAGGCCAGGTGCAAGCTGCGCCGGTGGAGCTGGCCGCGCCGCCGAGCGGTCAGGACGGTGGTGGGGGCGGTGGCGCTCATCCGGCCACCGCCTCGCCGTAGGTGGGGCAAAGCGCGACCGCCGAACCGGTGGCGGTGAGCACGGCCTCGGCCGCCTGGAGGAGGTCCATCAGCTCGGGGCGGGTTAGCGCGTAGAACGACTGTCGGCCCTCGGCCCGGTAGTCGACCAGGCCGCAGTCGCGAAGGCACGCCAGGTGCTTGGACACCGTCGACTGGGCCATGCCCAGCTCACCGGTCAGATCGACCACGCGCGCCTCCCCCCGGGACAGGCGTTGCACGATCCGCAGCCGGGTCTCGTCCGCCAGCGATCGGAACAGAGCCACGGCCGGCGTCATCCCCGCCGCGATGTTCGCGGTCACGCACTCTCCACTATTCATCGCCACGGCGTGATGATAGCCGGTCTACACGATGATCGGTCTCGAGGTGATCGGAGGGTTGCATCCGGTACCCAGGTACAGGCTTATCGTCGATGGGACGGCGCCGCGCCGGGCGCTGACCAGCGGGTTCAGGGGTGGGTCATGTCATTTCAGGTGCCGGATGCGTGCACGCTGCCGGCGGCCGGGCGGCCGCTTCGGCTGGCGGCGTTCGACGAGCTGTTCGTGACCGCGGTGCGGCGGGTCGAGCCGGTCACGGCCGAGCACGTCCGGATGTGGCTGAGCGGACCGGCGGGACTGGTGAAGGCGGTGCGGGATCTGACCGCGCGGGAGGCACAGTGCTGCTCGTTCTTCACGTTCACCGTCACGCCGGAGCCCGCCGATGTGGGTGAGGCGTTGCGGCTGGACATAGCCGTACCGGCGCGATACACCGGTGTGCTCGAATCGCTGGGCCAGCGCGCCGCGGCGAAGGCCTCCTGATGGCAGGCCTGCGCACCGGGGAGGTCGCCGAGCAGGCCGGCGTCAACATCCAGACGCTGCGGTACTACGAACGCCGAGGCCTGCTGGCCGCACCGGCCCGGACCGCCGGCGGCCACCGCGTGTACCCGGACGACACGGTGGCACTGCTGGCGGTGATCAAGACCGCGCAGCGTCTCGGCTTCACCCTTGACGAGGTCGCCGAGCTGCTGGAGACCAGCCGCCGGCGGCATCCGACCCCGGATCTGCGGCAGCGCGCGACGCGGAAGCTTACCGAGATCGACGCGAAGATCGCCGACCTGACCGCCATGCGCGACACGCTGGCCCGGGTCGTCGCCGCCCGCTGCGACAGCCTTACCAACTGCACCTGCGCCGACTGCCCGATCCCGTTCGTCGACATCAGCCACCTCAAGGGAGCCAGCTCGTGAGCCGACCCACCGCCCAGCCCGTCGACGTCGTCCGCCGGCACGCCCCGCCGTTGACGGTGGACAACGCGCCGCCGACCCGTAGCAAGGTCACAGGTGCCTTGGCCGCCCTGGCCTGCGCGGCGTGCTGCGCGCTGCCCGTGCTCGTCGCCGCCGGGGTGCTGACCGGCGCCGGGGCCGCGCTCGCGCGGAACATGCTGGTCGCGGTAGCGGCCGTCTTGGGTACCGCCGCACTGGGCATGTGGTGGCTGCACCGCCGCCGCGGTGCACGAGCCGCCGCCGCGGCGCGCGGCGGCTGCGCCGACGGCAGCTGCGACTGCTGACCCGGGCACCCGCGTGCGGGCATACCGCCATGACGATCATCCGGTCCCATCGGCCTGTTCAGGGCAACGCGCGTGGCCGGTGCGGCACGAGTTTGGTGGTTCGGGCGGCGTAGACATCACAAGATCTGTACACGGAGCCCGTACCGCGGGTCAGCGGGGGCGGACCACGGCGGCTGCTCCGCCGCCGCGGCGGGTGGGTTCGGCTGAAGCGATGAGACGGCCGTGTGGGGTGAACTCGATCGCGGTGGCCGCGCCGAGTTCGGCGACGTCGGGGGCGAACGTGTGGCCCAGCGGTGTGAGCGACGGGCCGTACGTGGTCCGGAAGGCGGGCTCGGCCTGGACGCCCGCGGAGTTGCGCTGGGAGGCGCGCGGCGCCGACATCGCCTCGGGCAGCGACATGCCGAGGACCACGCGGTTGAGCAGCACCTGGAGCACGGTGGTGATGATCGTGGCGCCGCCTGGCGAGCCGAGGGCGAGGAACGGCTTGCCGTGCTTGAGCACGATCGTCGGCGACATCGAGCTGCGTGGCCGCTTGCCTGGGCCGGGAAGGTTGGGGTCGGGCGCCGCGCCTTGCGTTCCGGTGAAGTTGAAGTCGGTCAGCTCGTTGTTGAGCAGGAAGCCGCGGCCGGGGACGACCATCGCGTTGCCGCCGGTCTGCTCGATGGTCAGCGTGTACTCGACGACGTTGCCCCACCGGTCGGCCACCGTCAGGTTGGTGGTGCTCTTGCCTTGGTCGCTGTGGCCGCCGACCGTCGACGGGGTGCAGCCGGTCGCGTCGATGTCGCCCGGCGGCACCGGCTTGACCAGCGCCCGCGCCGGGGAGATCTGGCAGGCCCGCTGCGCGGCCCACGAGTCGGAGATCAGCCTGCGGAGCACGGGCCGCGGCGTGTCGGCTCCCACGTACCGGTTGCGGTCGGCGAAGGCCAGCGCCGTGGCTTCGAGGTACCAGTGCAGCGCCTGGGTGACGTCCTCTCGCGACAGCCCTGCCCGCTCGATGATGTTCAGCGCCTCGCCGACCGCCGTGCCGCCGCTGGACGGCGTGGACATGCCGTAGACCGTCAGGTCGCGGAAGCCGGACCTCGTCGGTGCGGGGAAGTTCACGCGGTACCCGGCCAGGTCCTCGAGGGTGAGCCGGCCCGGCCGGATCGGGTACGGCCAGGTGTCGGTCGGGGTGGCGGAGACCGGTGGTTGCCGCACGGTGCGCACGATGTCGCGGGCGATCGGGCCGCGGTAGAAGACGCCGGCTCCCTCGCGAGCGATCAGGCGGTAGGTGTCTGCCAGGTCGGGGTTGCGCAGGACGGTGCCGACCGCGGGTGGCTCCCCGCCCGGCAGGTAGAGCTCGGTGGTCGCGTCGAACTGCCCGAACGCCGTGGCGTTGTCGGCGACCTGCTGGCGGAAGGTCGCGTCGACCAGGAAGCCCTGGTCGGCGACCGCGGCGGCCGGCCGCAGCAGGCTGCCCAGCGGCCGGGTGCCCCACCGTTGGGCTGCGGCCTGCCAGGTGGCGAGCGTGCCGGGCACACCCGTGGACAGGCCGCTGACGCGGGCCTCGGCGAAGTCGTACGGCCGGCCGTCGGCGGGATCGATGAAGTATGTCGGTGTCATGCTCGCCGGGCCGGTCTCGCGCCCGTCGATGGTCGAGACCGTACGCCGCTTGGCGTCGTAGTAGACGAAGAAACCGCCACCGCCGACGCCCGCCGAGAACGGCTCGGTAACGCCGAGGGTGGCCGCGGCGGCGATGGCGGCGTCGACCGCGTTGCCGCCGCGGCGCAGCACTTCGAGCCCCACAGCGGTCGCGGTCGCGTCGACCGTGGAAATCGCGCCGCCGTATCCGGACGCGGTCGGGCCGAGCGGCGGAGCGGCCGTCGCCGGCGCCGAGACGGACAGGGACGCCAGGGAAAGCGCGGCAAGAGCCGACACGAGCCGCATCGAGCTTCCGAAGTAGAGAGATGACAAGATCGATCACCTGTCCCAGCTCGTGTGGCCATTCAAGAACGACGATAGCGGACCCGTGGCCTTCCACGCCGCCTTGGCACAGGTTGTGCTGGTCGACGGACAGCTGCGCGCGAAGGCCGGCCCGGATACCTGCGCCGCATATCCACCAGCTCTGGGAATGCAGGTTCTGTGCAGGATCGGTGACGGCCGGCAACAAGACTGGGCCGACCGACGGCTCGGATCTTCAGGAACGGAGCAGGACATGCCGACTTCGTCAGGCCGGCCTACCCGCTGGCGCAAGCTGGTAACGGTACTGGTGGCCATCAACGCGATCGCCGCGGCGGGCGTGGTCGCGGCCGCCTCGCCGGCTTCAGCGATCGAGGGACTGCGATTCATCCCCGCGTCCAGCAACAGCGACTCCAGCACGCTCAAGACCCTGCGCATCAACTGCCCCACGGGGGCCCGTGGCTTGGGCGGGGACATGTCGATAACCGGTAGCACACAAGTCCGCATCCACCGCATCAGGCCGTTCAACACCGGCGTCGAATTCGCCGCGACGGAACCGGAAGAAGGAGTTCCAGGCGACTGGTCGTTTACCGCGAAGGCGATCTGTGCGCCGGCCGCGTCCCTGCCGGGTTTGCAGATCATCACCGATGTCGTACGCGCCGATGTGCTTGCCCGCGGCGAGCCCGTTATCGTCAACGCGGTGGCGCGGTGCCCTGGCCGGACCGGCGCCATCGGCATGGGCGCCGAGGCGCGCGGGCTGGACACCGCCACGGACACCGACCCGACGTCGAAGATCCATCTTACGAAGATCGACACCCTCGGTCCGCCGGGAGAGGCCGGCGACTATGGCAGCGGCACGGCCGTCGGCGCTGGCTTCGAGGGCTTCGTCCAGGTGACCGCGACAGCGATCTGCGTCAGCTTCGATCAGGTACCAAGTCTTACCTGGAACCGCGACGAGACGGCCAGAAATAGCACCGGCGACAAGCAGATAAGCACCACCTGCCCGCAGGGCACCACGGTGCACGGCGGGGGCTTCGCCACCAACTGGACCACAGTCGAGCGAACCGGTGCGCACCTGGGCGCCACCCAGCTCAGAGTCGACACCGACGTCCTGGCCACCGTCCGGGAGAGCACCGCGGGAACCCCGAACGCCTGGAGTTTGTTCGCCGTCGCCATCTGCGCCTGACCCGGCCAAGCGACATCGCATGCGTCGACAGCGGCCGCGACCCCGGCGCCGTCCGGGTCCGGCTGACCGGTGGCAAGCGGACCGCGGCGTTCCTCCCCCGACGCGCGGTGGGAGGAACGCCGTCGGTGCGCGGGTTATCCGGAACAGTCGACCAGGTCGATGCCGGTGGTCGCGGCGCCCGATTGGGCGTGGACCGGGTTGGCGTTTCGTTCGTCGCGGTTTGCGTCGTACCAGCAGGTCAGTTCGCTCACGAAGTACTCGATCGTGACGTCCTGCGTGGCCAGGCCGCGCAGGACGTACCCGCCGGTCTGGAAGTCGGAGCTGCTCGTCGGTGATGCGGCGAGGTCGTCCGTTCGCACGTTGCGGGCGATGATGCCGTGGGCGAACGCCGTCTCGCCGGTCGACGTCAACGCGCGCCCGGTGATCGTGCCGCCCGGCACCATCGGGATGTCCGCTGTGGTGGTCTGGCCGGGCCGCACCGGGATGTACCTGGCGGCGAAGCGGTCGGACGCTCCGCCGGACCAGAGCCACGCGTACTGTGGCCGGAATACCGCGATGTGCAACACCGGCCACGCGTACGGCCCGAGCCCGTTGACGGTGTATGTGCCCGTCGAGTTGGAGCAGTGCGGCCCCACCTGCCGGTCGAGTGCGATCGTCGACGAGAGCGCGAAGGGGAACGCGCACACGCCTCCCAACGGAGCGCCCGTCACGCTGTCCCGGGCCACGCCGGTGATCGAGCCCGGCGGGTCGACGCGCAGCGCGGGAATCGTGATGGCCTTGTCGTTCTCGGCGGTGAAGAAAACGGCCTTGCGCTGGTCGCCGGTCCCTCCCCGGGCACCGACCCACTGAGCGCCGTACCGGTCCTGCGGATGCAGGGCGAAGAGTTGCGTCCGCACGGTGCCGTCGAGCGGACCGATGACGAGTCGACCATCTTCGGTGCTGCAACCCTTGCTGAACAACGCGGGGCTCAGGTTCGGCTCGCCGAACTGGACGCACACACCCGCGGCGGGCCTGCCGGTCGCGGACTCCTTGACGGTGGTGACGAACGCGGTCGCCCGCTCGACCTCGATGGTGATGCGCTGGGTCCGGCCCGGCTCGACGGTCAGCGCCGCGGTGGCTGGCCAGTGCGTGCCCTCGGGCTGCGCGCTGACCTCGTAGTCACCGGCCGGCACACCGCTGACGGTGAAGACGCCGTTGACGTTTTCGCACGACTCACCGCCGGGCCGATCGCTGACCCGAACGCAACCCCGCGTGATGCGCTTGCCGTTCTTCTCGTCGACCATGACGACCTCGACGGTGCTCAACGGCAGCATGGTGTCGTCGACCACCCGCACCTCGCCGGCGACGAGATCGAAGACCGTCGCGTCTTCGAACACCTTCGTGGCAAAGGCCCACTGGGAGCCCAGGTTGTTCGTGATGGTGAAGACCGTGTACTGCCCCGGCGCCAGGTCGACGATCGCGTAGGCGCCGTCGGCATCGGTGGTGGCGGACGTCTGGCTACCGTTCGCGACGCTGGTCGCCGTCACCGACGCGTTCTCGACGGGAGCGCCGTCGGATCGGACGATGCGGCCGGCGATGTCGGCGAAGCCGTCGAACAGGATGACGATGTTCGACGATCCGCTTTCGGTCACCTCCAACCGGGTCGCCCGCTCGAAGGTGCTGCTCCGGAAGAGCCACTGCTCCGGAAAGCCGGTCGCCCGCACGCGTACCTTGTACGTTCCGGGAGTGACGGGGATCGTGAACTGCCCGTTTTCGTCGAGGCAGTCCGTCGCCACCTCGACCGGCGTGTCCGCCTGAAACACCGTGACGCAGCCGTCGGTGACCGTGCCGCCGGTGGTGTTCGAAGAAACATGGCCTGTGATCACTGTCGGATCGTCGGCGTGCGCCGGCGCCTGTGCGAGCGCCGTCACGGTGACAGCTGTGGTGATTGTTGCCATGACACGCAAAACCGTACGAGTCATTGGCACTCCTTCCCCGTTTCAGGTGTGCGATGTCGCGGAGACCGGACACGACAAATCCGGTCGACGGGCTGCATGCTGTCAGATCTCCCGCCGAGTTGCTGTCGCGCAAACGACCACCCGACCCATCTGCCCCCGAACGCCCAAGATCAGGTCTTTGCTTCGACGCTGGCCACCCCACTAGGGACCTTTCAGGCTCAGGGGTCCGCGAGCTGTCCACAATGCACGGTCAAATCCGAGGCAGAATTTTTCCCAGGTCCGTGTCAGCGGTAGACCGTATGCTCCCGCGGGCACCGCTCCCGGCCGGCGGCTCGCGGGGCGAGCCGAAATCCCCGGCCGTCCACTGCCAGCTGCGCGGGGCAAGCCCCTACCTACGACATCCGGACGCGGCGTCATCGGCGTCGGGGTCGGACGTGGTTCACGCCCGCTGTGGCGGTTACTGGCGGTGGTGGCGCCTCTGTCGGGTCTGGTGCCGGTCGCTTCGGCAATGGACATTGTGGACAAAGGAGCCGTGTGTCCCTGGCGGTGAGCGTGACCGGCGGCGGAAGGGTGGGTCCGCGGCGGCAGCGGCATGGGCCGCGACGGCATCGAGCTTTCGAGACCGCGGCGTCCCTTTCCTCTAGTCGGCGGCGATAGCGTTGAGCGGCTTTCGTTGCCGCCATTAGCCATCGAGACGGCGTCCGCGGCGCGAGCTTCGAGATCTAGAACGTTTAGGGCGCTATATCAGCCCTAACCGTTCTAGATCCGGAAGCGCCTTTTCAGGCCGGTGACGCCGTGTAACCAAGCGGCGGACCGACCCCTGCGGGCACCCCGTCCGGCAAGGTCCGGCCCCCGGTGGGCTTGCGGCACGGGCCTGGCAGCGCGGGTCGGGGATCTCGGCGAGCGCCAGCTCGCCGCCGACCCGCGCGTACTCCGGCGGGAGCGGCGGTCCGCGGCTGACACGGACCCGGGCAAACTCAAGCTTGAGGCACACCACCGCGGCGCCACCCTGATCCCGAAAGATCTCTAGTCGACACGGCCCAGTTGCCGGAGAGCTTCAGACAGATAGTGGAGGGCAAGCATGAAGTCCTCGGCGTCGGCTTGGGTGTCCAGGGCGACAGCCTGCCGAAACCGGCTGACGGCTTCTTCGGCTGTCGCGATCGTCTCGATGTGACGGTGATGCGCCGTGTGAAGGGAGGTCAGGTCGGTCGGGGCCAATGCCTGCGCCGCCGTGGGATCGATGCTCGGGTCGAGGCGGGCGAGCCGGCGAGCTACCGTGATCGCCTCTTCTGCCGTGTCGGCGGCTTCGGCGTGACGTTGGGTTTGGGCGAAGCAGATCCCGAGATAGCAGAGCGCGGCGGCCAGGTCGGCGCCGAAGGCGGCGGGGTCTATTTCGGCCAGGTCCCGATAGATGGCCGCTGTTTCCGCCGCCACCGCGATCCCCTCGTCACCGCGGCCGAGACGCATGAGGGCTCGGGCCTGGTTGCCGAGCGATATGGCGAGGTCGGCGTAGTGTATCGCCGGTCCACTGCGTACCAGCCCGCGGCGGATCGACACCGCCTCTTCAATCGCCTTGAGGGCATCCTTGTCACGTCCGGCTTGAGACAGGCTGTTGCCGAGGGTGACCAACGCCGAGCCGAGCTCCGGCAAGCCCCACGTCGGACCCATGACGTTCATGCGGCGGAGGAGACGGACGGCTTCTTTGGCAGCGGTCAGGCTCGCGTCGACCTGCCCGGCCGCCAGTAAGCACAGGCTGAGGTTGTTCAGCACCAACGCGAGGGGCGGGGGAGGATCGGCGGGTTGGGGAGTGAACGATGACTTTCCCCTGCGGATCTTGCTGCGGCGTCGCTCGTTGTACCTCGTGAAAATCGATGGTCGGCGCTCGTTGGCGGCGAGAGTCCGGCACAGGTCTACGGCCTCCTGAGCGTTGGCAATCGCCTCGTCGTGCCGCCCGGCCTGGGAAAGCCGGTAGCTGGCGACGGTTAACGCCCCGGCGAGATCGTACGGGTCGATCTCGCGGTTGGTGGCCGTCTCCCGGAGCAGGGCCAGCGACTTCTCCGTCGCGGCGAGGGCTTCTGCCCGGCGGCCGGCGTGCTCCAACCGGTCGGCGTAGCCGCGATAGATGTCAGCGCGGGCCCGGCCATCGGACGTGGTGGCAAGCCGGTGCGCCGTCAACCTGTCCGCGATGGCCGCGGCGCCGCCGTCCATGTCGATGACCTGGACTTGGGGCATGTGCCTGTCGAAGGACTCGAAGACGTCCATGTCGATGTCGTCTATGCGAGCCAACGCGTGCATCGCCGCTCCGCCGGCCGCGACCAGCAGCCTCGGGCGCTGGCGCAGCAATGGATAGAGGTGGTCGGTGCCGACGTGCGGCCAGCGCGCGGCGGCGGCGGCGAGGAAGTTGATGGCCCGCGGGATCCAGAGATCGGTTTCGTCGGGAAAACACTCGGCGGCTGACAAGTTGGGGATCAAGCTGTTTTCGCCCTGCAACAGCGTGGGCACCGCCGACGATGCCCACGGCTGTTGCGGGTAGTCGGCATGGTGACCCGGCAGGGTCAGTGCGAGGAAGTCTTCGGCGAGCCGATCCGGATAGAGAGGCTCCAGCGCGGCGTTGGCGTCCGCCGGTGGGTAGCACAGGGCGTGGTCGGTGAGTATGACTTCGGGCGGTATCGCCGGGCTGAGCCGGTTTAGGGCGACCGCCGCAGCGTCTTGCGTCTGCATGCCGGTGAGAGCTGCCACGAAGACGGCCTGGTTCATCACCTCAGGTGGCGTAGCCAGGCGCTCGCCCGCTCCGCCGAGCTCGTGCGTGCCGTCGCCCGCCAACAGCGCCCAATGCAACTGCTCGCGGTCGAGCAGGTACACGGTCGCCCCGGCCATGTCGGCCGGCGGTCTGCGGCCCTCGACGTGTGCGTCGACCGCGACGAGCGCGGCTATGTGCAACGCGAGGGTGAGGCCCATGTCTGGGTCGTCGAGCGACCCTGGTGGGCCGATGCCTTGGGGGTCGGCCACGTCGTAGCGGGCGGCGAAGGCGTCGCGGGCCCTCGCGAACATGGATCGGCGGTCGTCGCCCTCGGCGCCGAGCGACCGCAGTAGCTGGCTCGAGGTGTCGGCCTGGTGGTTGGCCAGTGTGGAGCGCACTCTTGGCCAGACGCTGTCGCTGCGGGCAAGCAGCAGGATCCTCGTCGGCAACTCGTGGTGGAGGAGCTTGTTGCTCATCAACCAGGTGAGATGCGACAGCGGCCAGCGGTCCGCGTAGTCGACGATCAGCAGCACGCCGGCGTGGCCGTCGAGCCTGAGATCCTGCTGCGGGGGCACTCCCGCCAGCACCGTGCCAGGGCCATGTGTGGCAACCACGACCTTCCACCCGGCCGCGATGCGATCCTCGGCGAACGCCGCCGCGAGTCGGGTCTTGCCCTGGCCTCCCGGGCCGTGCAGCCAGCGCGCCGCCAACCTGTGGTCTTGCACCGCCCACCGCTTGAGGTCGTCGAGCTCCGCCGAGCGGCCGGTGAACTCGACGACCTCGTGACGGGCGTTGAGCATCCGGCTGGGCAACTGGCGAAGCCACCGCGCGTCGGTTGCCGGCGCGGACCGGTAGAGGGTGAGTAGATACACCGGCAGGCCGTCACCGAAGACGTGGATATCCGCGTCGCCGACGATGCCGTACGCGTTACCGGCGACCGCGGAGACGTTTTGTTCGATGTACCCCGGTTGGCGCTCGCCGCCGGAAGGGTCGCCGACCACGGACTCAGGCCGGTGGGCGAGCGGGCGGGTCGCCAGCGTGGGCGCCGTGATGGATGATGCTGCCGCTGCCGATGATGCCGGCCGCCATCGATCCGGGCCCGACCGCGATGTTGTTTTGGACAACGGTGTCGGCCCATTGCCGCTGCTCGGCTGGAAGCGCCCGCTGGATCTCGTCGACGAGCGCGTTGAGCTCCACAGCCGCGTTCGCGT
Source organism: Phytohabitans sp. LJ34 (assembly GCF_052068095.1). Classification (NCBI taxonomy): domain Bacteria; kingdom Bacillati; phylum Actinomycetota; class Actinomycetes; order Micromonosporales; family Micromonosporaceae; genus Phytohabitans; species Phytohabitans sp. LJ34. The sequence continues at coordinate 24,112 of NZ_JBQHDG010000012.1, forward strand.
CGTCGGCCAGCAGCCGCTCGATCTTGCGCCGCCACACCGGCACCAACTCGGCGCGGACTTGCGCGACCTCGCCCGCTCCCGCGCCGCTCACCAAATCCGCTTCGTCATCGAGCTGCGCTTCGACCGCCTCCGTCTTCGGCGGGCTGCCCCGTCCGAGTAGGCGGGCCACCCCCGCACGGGCGGCCTCCCAGGCGGTGGTGGCCATCGCGGCAACGACCGTCGTCGCCGCGGTCGACGCCAATGCGGTCAATTCGACCATTGTCGCTCCACTGAGGTCGTTGGTGGGTCGCTGTGCCTAGTCTCGCATCGAGGGTGCGTGGAGCGCGGGTCTTGATCACGACAGTTGACCCGAATCGTCATTGATCAACGTGACCGGTGGCGGCGTTTCGCTACTATCACCAAACACCGCATTGGAAAGCGCTCCGCATCCGGAGGGCACTAGCTCGGAGACGTTCGGTGACAGATCAGCGCCTCGCGGTAATTATCGGTGTGGACGGCCCCGGTAGTGCGGGCGATGCGGACAATAACGGCAAGTCGGCTGCCCTGCCCAGACTGCATCACGCCGAGGACGACGCCAAGGCCATCTACAAAACCCTCTGCGATCCGCGCACGGGCACCTTCGATCCGCGCGATGTCCGACTATTCGTCGGACCGGACACGACCGCGGAGCGGATCAAGCGCGCCCTGATGGAGATCATGAGCGAGTCGAGCACATCCGATGTGCTCGTCTTCTACTTCGCTGGTCATTCGTTGACGCCCGCGTGGAGCCGGGCTACCGACACCTACCTGGTGACGCCGGAGCTCAATCAGTCGGCCCTCGCGCGCGATCCTGACGCGGGGCTCCGGATGACCTTTCTGAAGCGCGACATCCTCGAGGCCTTTCCCGGAAACGCACTGCTGATCCTCGATTGCTGCCGCGCCGGGACGCTGTTCAGCGCGCCCGGCCGCGACGTCGACATGATCAGCGTGGGTGGCCGGGAGAGGGCACGCTACACCGCTTTGATGGCCAGCGCCGCCGATGAGTTCGCCCGCGAGGATCCGTCGCTGGGCCACGGTGTTCTGACGTATCACGCGCTTCAGGCCTTGCGTGGCGAGGCGGCCGACGCTAACGGCCATGTCACGTTCCAGAGCCTCGGCACCTATGTCACGAGCCAGGAAATCAGCCCGGACACGGGCTTCTTCACCCAGACATGGGGACGCGGCACGGTCTTGACCCGACCGGATCCGTCGAAGACGGGCCGCCATGTCGCACCGCCGCCTGCGGACTACATCACGACAACACCGCTGACGAACCCGCTCGACGGATTCGTTCCCGCTTTTCGCCGACTGATCGACCGGCTTTCGTACGGCGCCCGTGATTCGCGTCCGCGCGTCGAGTACCTGAAATCAGCGCTGGACGCCGATTCCGTGGCGGTTGTCGAATACTCGGCATCAGGATTCAAGGCAATCGACGCAACACTTGGGTTCGACGTGGAGTACGTCCAGGATCTGCTCCGGGCTGGAAACGCGCTGGACCCGCTCTGGACCGGGCATCACGCCGAAGACGAGCGGCGGTCCCTGCTGACGGTTCCGCTGAAACGCAACGGGGACACCATCCTCCTCCTCGCGGTGATGAACCCGTCGACAGAGCTTGTGAAAATGGGTGAGCCGCTCGCAAAGGTCCTCCAGAGCGTCTGGCGTACGGACATGGCGGCATCTCCCGACGAGGCGGAGATCCACGTGCTGACCGATCTCCGCAAGGCGTTCGGTCGCCTGCCCGGACCCCTCTACGAGCGATACCGCCAACTCCATAGGAAGGCGCTTGAATCTCTGACCATCGTCTTCCAGCCGATCATCACGCTCGAGAAGATCGCCCGACATGTCGGCGTGCACAGCTACGAAGCCCTCGCCCGTCGCTCGCCGACCGATCTGAGTGCGCCGGTCGCTCTGTTGCAGACGGCGCGTGCCTGGGGCGACCGCATGGTCGTCGAGCGAGACCAGATCATCGTGGCGAAGACGCTCTCCGCCTACGCCGACGCCCACGCACACCGCGACTGTCCCTGGGACATACCGAAGCCGGTATCGGTGAACGTCGCCGTCCGCTCCCTGCTCAGCGACTCGTACGTGGAGTCCCTCAAGCACGCGCTCGAGGCGGCCGAGCTAAACCCGGAGGGCGTCACGCTGGAGATCTCGGAGCAGGATCCGATCAAGCCGCGTACGGACGAGCAGTGGCCGGACGAGCCACACGCCTACTTCCACAAACGGTTGGTGCGGATCGGCCGCGACCTGAAGATCTCTTTCGCCGTCGACGACTTCGGCTCGGACAACGCGTCGCTCTCCCGGATGGCCGAGCTGCCACTGACGCAGATCAAGGTCGATCGTGCGGTCCTGCACCATCCCACCGCGCTCACGGAGCTCCAGTTCGTCGAGCGGATCGCGCGGCACTCGCGCGACCGAGGCGAAGCGAACGCCTCACGAGTGGTCATCGTCGAAGGCGTCGACAACGAGTCCCCGGTCACGCTCCGGCAGATTTACGACGTCCCTATCCGGCACGTGCAGGGCTACATAACGCAGGAACCCGCGGCGCCGACGCTGCGGCAGTTGAGGGACGACGTCCGTGAGGACATCGCCGCCCGAGTCCGAGGTGATGATGAGAAGCGTCAGACTGGCTTTGCCCGAGGAGATAGTGCGGGACGCCGGCATCCCGTACGAAGGTCTGCGTGACGTCCAAGGAGTCGTCCTGGCCATCGAGGAGGGCGTCAACGTCACCGCGAGCATCGTCACGCTTGTCGCGCTGAAGCAGTATGCGCCGCAGCTCGCCGCCGCGATCCGCCGCTGGCGGCTGAAACAAGCCCCCTCGTCGCGAACCCTCACGGTCAAGGGCGACGGGATCGATCTCACGATCGATCTGCCGCCCAATATCAGTACGCAGGAGCTCCTCCGGCGGCTCGCCCCGCTGCTCGACGAGGAAACGAACTGATACGGCGTAGGCCGCGGCCGGGCGAGTGCCCGACGCGTCAATTGCCTCACCCCAGGCCGGGTGAGGCAATTGATCAATCGATCCGGTTCGGAATCAGCACGGGCGAAGGTCTCGGATCTCGTTTCGCGCGGTGGACTCGCCGGCGATGACGGTTTTCGTCGGGTACTTTTGGGGCCCGCGAACCGTTACCGCCTGTCCTGGCCACCCGTACCACCTCCAGCCGCCATCTCTGGTGCTGAAGTAGTAGGGATCGGCGCAGTATCCAGCGCCGATGTAGAAGCCGCCGGCACCCTGCCAGTCGAGCACGGGACCGTCGGTCCGCTGGCCGGCGGGCAGGATGGCGTCGTAGTTGGCAGTGGTGGGCCAGGAGTAGATTACTCCGATCCCGATACGGTTTTCGGGCTTGTTGTAGATGTAGCTCATCGACGCCGGCAAAGCGATCGCCGGTGTGCCCATCGACACGACGGCGACTACTGGCAAGGCAAGCAGCAGCAACCTTTTCAGATACGTCATATTTCGCCTCTCCGATCAGCGCGATGCGGCGCATCGATCTAGGAAACGATCGTACGATCGAACAACTTCAAAGCTGTTTCACCGCCGCTTCGGGTGCGACGTCGAATCGGAGGGATGCGGTGGTGTCCTGGCCGCCCGCCGGCGGCCAGGACTCGACGGGTCGCTACTGGCGGCGGCTCGCGGGGTCGACGCGCGCCCACCGCAGCAGGTCGGTCATCGTGAACCTGCCCGCCGTACTACTCGGCAGCGACGGGCGGAACCCGGTGTTGAGGTACGAGAACTCGTCGCGGGCGAGCAGGCCCAGGATGGTCTCGGCGACGATGCGGCCGCCGACCGGTCCCAGCCGCACCCCGTTGTGCACCACGGCGGCTTCGCGCAGCACGTAGTACCAGAGGGGCGTGCTGGACTCCAGGCCGAGGCCGAACGCACGGAGTTCCGGGAAGTTGCTGGACGCGAGCACCGGCGAGCCGGTCGCCGCCGCGATGCGTTGGCCGGACGGCAGCGACCACGTGAGGTGGCGCAGCAGGTTGCGCTGGGGGAGCGCGGTCGGCGGGTCGCCGCTGGCGATGGCCTGGAGCGGCAGGTCGAACAGCGGCGTGGAGATGTTGGTGTCGATGCGCTTGTTCGGCCGTACGTGCTGGGTCTGGTCGCCGCCGAAGTCGAAGAACGTCTGCCAGCCGACGAACCGCCGGCGGGCCCGCGCCCGGCCGCGCAGGTCGACAGGGTCAGGCTGCCCAGCCCCGGCCCGGTCGAAGATGAACCCGAAGAACGGTGCCGGCGCGCCGGTGGCGTCCCGGTCTCCGGCCAGGTTGGCGCGGTACGACGGCCGCACCAGGCTGTGCCCGAAGCGGTACACGCCGGTCTGGAACTCCACCGGGATGGTGGGATTCCCGAAGCGGTACCAGCGCAGGCCGTTGCGGAAGATGTCGTCGACCAGCGGCTGGCCGACGATCTGCGGCAGGAACTCGTGCACGACGATCCACTGCCAATGGTGGATCATCGTCCGGCGGGCGTAGAACCACACGTCGCCCGGCAGGTTGTTGGCGCGCCGGAAGTCCACGGTGCGGTTGTGCGCCAGCAGGAAGGCGGCGTGCAGGCCGCTGATGATGAGGTTCTCGTCGTTGCGGGGGTCTCCGATGATCGCCGTGCGGTCACTCATGCGGGGCAGGTCCTCGAAGAGGCCACCGCTCTCCACCCGAAACTTCGCGGCGTCGGACGAGCTGTAGAGCTGGGGGCTGGCCGTGGGCCCGCCGCCGTACACGGAGTCGAGGTCGATCCGCGCGTCGCGGGTGTTGCGCGTCTGGGTCGGCTCGGTCGCCACCCCCAGCCGCGAGACCGTGTCGAACGTGACGTCGTGGTCGAGGAACTGGCCGACGAACGTCGTGCCGGCGGTCATGTCGCGCAGGTCCTGGTCGCGGTTGTCGGGGCTGAGCTCGGGGTTGGTGATCAGCCGGATCGGTCCTTCGTGCAGCGGGTCCTTGGCGTCCATCAGGCCGCCGGCCCGGCCCAGCTCCAGCATCGCCTCACGGACGGCCGCCGAGCCGGGGTTGGCGAACGCCGGAAGCTGGAACATCCGGCTGAAGCGGGGGTCGGGCGCCGCCAGCACCGCCGGGCCTTCGACGGTCTCGGCGAGCGGCTCGAGGCCAGGGCTTGTGTCGACGCCGGCCAGCGCCTCGGCTCGGGTCAGCGCGAGGGTTCCGGCGGTGCCGGCGACGGTGGCGCCGAGCCCGCGCAGCAGGCGGCGGCGGCCGATCGTCTGTTGGTCGGATCTTGGCATGGGTGTCTACCTCCCGGTCCGGCGCCCAGGCACCGGCTCCCGGTCGGAGAGCGCGCATACGCTGGGCGCTGCCGGGCAGTGTTCACCCCCGCCGACCCGGCCGACAGGTCCCTAAGGGAATCCCCGCCGGACGCCACGCGGTCAGCGCTCACGACGCGCCGCCGGGCAGCATGACCACCTTGCCCGCGGCCAGGTTGTCCTCCATGTACCGATGTGCGGCGGCGATGCCGTCCAGGCCGAAGACCCGGTCGATATTCGGCCGGTATACGCCGGCCTCGACGTTGCGGACGACCCGCTCCAGCGTGGCCGTGCCCGCGCCGCCCTTGACGTCGTCGCTGTGGAAGGCCGTGAGCCGGGTACCGGAGGGAATCATCGCGATCGGCTCGAAGTCCCGGATCAGCCATCCGCTGAGGGAACCGGCCACGCAGACGGTCCCGCCCCGCCGGACCAGGCGCAGCGAACTGACGGCTGTGCTCGCCCCGACGAGGTCCAGGACGTGGCTCGGGCCCTCCGACCACGGTGTGTGCAACGGGCCGCCCTCGTCGAGGAGCACGTGGTCGACGCCGGCCGCGGTCAGCCCGCCGGCCTTCTCCAGCCGGCGGGTCGTGGCCGCGACCTCGACGCCGTGGCCGTGCGCGATCGACGCGGCGGCCATGCCCACCGACGACGTACCGCCACGGATCAGCAACCGCCCGCCCGGCCGGAGGTCCAGCGCGTCGAGGGCGCCCTGCGCGGTCAGGTAGGTCTCCGGCAGCGCGGCCAGCACCTCCCAGGGCAGCGTGGTGGTCACCGGCATCAGCAGCGGGTTCGGCAGCAGCACGTATTCGGCGTAACCACCGTCGAACGCCCGGCCCATCTCTCCCATCACCGCCGCGACGGTCGTGCCCTCCGGCAGCGAAGGATCGGTCGAGGTCGCCACGACACCCACGCATTCGATCCCGAGCACACGCGGGAACCGCACGCTCGGCGAATGCCCTTGACGGGTACGCAGCTCCGAACGGTTGAGGCCGGCGCCCATCACCCGGACCAGGCTCCAGCCCTGCCGCACCCCCGGCACCGGCAGCTCACGAACCTCCAGGACATCGGGGCCGCCCGGCCGCACGCACACGGCCGCTCGCATCGTCGTATCCATGCGTCGAACTGTCGTCAGGCACCGGCGCGGCGGCCCACCGTTAGAATGCCAACTTATGCCGGTAGCCCGCCAATCCCGGATATGGCCCTCCGGTGGCGTGCACCTGTGGCCGTCGGGCGGGACCAGCCGGGCACACTCCCATCCACGCGGGCATCTGGTGTACGCGGCCGGCGGCGTGCTGTCCATCCACACCGAACGCGGCACCTGGATCGTTCCGGCCAACCGGATCGCGTGGATCCCGGCACAGTCCGTCCACCACCACCGCGCGCACGGCGAGACGGACATGCGGATCGTCTTCCTGCCGCCTTCGCTGGCTCGGCTCGCGCCCGCCCACCCCGCAGTGCTCCTCGCCTCCGGCCTCGCCCGCGAGGTCCTGCTCACCCTCACCGGCACCCGGCGGCTCGACCGCGGCGCCCGCGCCCGCCTGCACCGGGTCCTGGTCGACGAGCTCCGCGAGGCGCATGAACAGCCCACCCACCTGCCCGAGCCGCGCGATGACCGGTTGCGGGCCGTAGCTCGCATCCTGGACGACAACCCCGCGGACAACAGCCCGCTGGCCGTGCTCGGTCAGCGGGTCGGAGCCGGCGCCCGCACCCTCAGCCGCCTCTTCCACGACGAGCTCGGCATGACGTTCTACGAATGGCGCACCCAGCTGCGCATCGGCCACGCGCTCGTCCTGCTCGCCGAGGGCCACGACACGACGCGCGTCGCCCACGCCTGCGGCTGGGCGAACCCGAGCAGCTTCATCGCCGCCTTCACCGCGATCGTCGGCACCACCCCCGGCCGCCACCGCACTAGCCGGGTGGAACGGGATTGAGGGCGCCCGCGATCGCGGCGGCAGCGGCTCGCAGTCGGTCCGCCCCGACGTTGCCGTAGCCGATCACCAGGCCCGGATAGGGCGCGGTGGTCATGGCGTACGCCGACAGGGGTGCGAGCCGGATCCCCTTGCCCGCCAACCGCTTGGCCAACTCGCGGTCGTTCACGCCGTCCGGCAGGCGCAGCACGACGTGCAGCCCGGCCGCGATGCCGACCGGTTGCCAGTCCGGGAGTCGGGTCGCGAGCTCCGCCAGCAAGGCGTCCCGGCGCTGCCGGTAGAGGCGGCGGGTCTTGCGCAGATGCCGGTCGTAGCCGCCGGATCGCAGTAGCTCGGCGAACCCGGCCTGCTCGAGAACGCCGCTGCCCCGGTCGTAAAGCCGTTTGCTTTCGACGATCTGGGCTCTGCGCGGTCCGGCCAGCGCGAGCCAGCCCAGCCGCAGCGCCGGGGCGAGGGTCTTGCTCGCGGTGCCGAGGTAGGCGACGTGTTCGGGGGAAAGTGCTTGCAGCGCACCGAAAGCGGGGCGGTCGTAGCGGTGCTCGGCGTCGTAGTCGTCCTCGACGATCAGGCCGTCGACCGCCTGTGCCCACCGCACGAGGGCTCGGCGGCGTTGCGGGCTGAGCACCACACCCAACGGGTACTGGTGGGCGGAGGTCACGACGACCGCGCGGCAGTCGGTGCGCTCCAGGTCTGCCACCCGCAGGCCCTCGTCGTCGACCCGGACCGGCACCGGGCGCAGACCGTGCTCGATGATCAGCTCAAGCTGGCCCGGGTAGCTCGGATCCTCGACGGCGACTTCGGTGTGGCCCGAGTCCCGCAACGAGCGGACCAGAAGCACCAACGCCTCCGCCGAACCATGCGTGATCACGAGGTCGTCCGGCTGGGCGGCCATCGCTCTGACGCGGGCCAGGTAGCCGGCCAGCTCGTCGCGCAACGCCGGGAGCCCTGCCGCTTCCGGGTAACCAAGCTCGTGATCGGACAAGCTCTCCAGCCCGATCCGGCAGGCGGAAATCCACGCGGTCCTCGGAAAGGCGCCGAGCGCGGGCATCCCGCTGCGTAGGTCGTAGTGCCAACGAACCGGCGGCGCGGGTGCCGCCACGGCGGACGAGGAGGTGACCGAGGCGAGCGCGACACGGGTGCCCGAGCCGCGCCGGGCCGCCAGATAGCCCTCGGCGGCGAGCTGGTCGTAGGCGGCGGTCACGGTACCCCTGGCCACGCCGAGCTGCACGGCAAGGTCTCGGGTGGAGGGAAGCCTGATCCCGGCGGGCAGGTGGCCGGAGCGGATCGCCTCCCGCAGGGCGCGCTCGAGCCCGCGCGGTCCCACCGCGGTCGGCAGCAGCAGCTCGCGGAAAGTGGACCAATTTTCCTCCATCGAAGTGGAGCTTATTTTCGGGCCACTAGAACCACAAGGTCGTCCCATGGACGTCATCACGCGCTGGCTCCGGGAGACCACGGGCGGCTTGCCGAAGGTCTTCTGGTACCTGTGGAGCATCACCCTGATCGGCAACATCGCCTCGTTCGTGCTGATCTTCTTGACCTTCTACCTGCAAAGCGCGCGAGGCTTCACGGCCGCGCAGGTCGGCGTGGTGCTGGCGGTAACCGGGGTGGGCAGCGTCATCGGCAGCACACTCGGCGGTGTGCTGGCCGACCGGTGGAGCCGGCGCCGCACCGCGATCACGGGCTACCTCGTCGTCATGGTCTCGCTGCTCGGCACGGGTATGACGGACGACCTTTCGGTGATCATCGCGATGATGCTGGCCAACGGGATAGGCATCGCGTTCGCCGGCACGGCGAGCAGCGCGCTGGTCACGGACGTGGTCGCGGAAGCGGACCGGACCAGGGCGTTCAGCATCAACTACTGGTCGATCAACATCGGCACGGCGGTCGCGGCACTGCTCGCGCCGGTGGCGATGCGGGCGGACTTCTTCCTGCTCTTCGCGGTCGACGCGGCCGGTGTCGCGATACTGGCGATGATCATGTTCGCCCTGATACCGGAGACGCGGCCGACCGCGGACGGATCGGAGCCGACGTCCTCGATCACTCCGGGTTCGCTGCGCAACGTGCTGAGCGACCGGGTCTTCCTCACCTTCGTGGTGCTGTTCTTCGTGTTCCAACTGATCTTCAAGCAGAACAACGCCGGACTGCCGTTGGCCGTACAGCGCGACGGGCTGGACGCGACCGCCTACGGCTGGATCTACGTCGTCAACACCCTGCTGATCGTGGTCGGGCAGCTCTTCGTGCCCCGGCTGATCCGCGACCGGGCGCACTCGAAGGTCCTGGCCCTCGGCGTGTTCCTCGTCGGAGTCGGCTTCGGGCTGACCGCACTGGCCGATGTCGCCTGGTTCTACGCGGTGACCGTCGCGGTCTGGACGCTCGGCGAGATGGCCTACTTCTCCGTGCTCGACGCGAGCGTCGCCGGCCTCGCACCAAGCCACCTGCGGGGCCGGTACTTCGGGGTCTTCTCGTCGGCGAGCCAGCTCTCCAGGTTCGCCGCGCCACTGTTCGCCGGATACCTGCTGCACAGCCACGGGGAGTTGCTCTGGATCGCCTGTCTCGTCATGGGTGTCGGCGCCGCGGCCGCCTACCTACTGACCGCGCGACTCCGTGAGCACCGGATAGCGCGGCTCCGAGCCCCCGCACCCATCCCCGCGGTCGTCAGCTGACGTCGTACAGCAGGTGCGTGACGCGGTCGCCTTGGGCCACCCGGGTCGGGTTGTCCAAGGTGATCACGTCGCCGGAGCCCATCGCGCCGAAGAACGGGCGGCCCGATCCGAACACGACGGGAACGACGTTCATCACGATCTGGTCGACGAGCCCGAGGCGCAGCGCCTGACCCCCGATCTGCCCGGCGGCGACGTCGACGATCCGGTCGTCGCCCGCGAGCGCCCGCGCCTGCTCGATCGCCGACGCGACCCCGTCGGTGACGAAGGTAAACGGGGCGGTCCCCGCGTGCTTCCAGTCCGTCGGCGGCTTGTGCGTCACGACGAAGACATGCTCGCCGGCGGCCGGCACCCCACCCCAGCCGTCCGTGAGGTCGAAGGTCCGCCGGCCCATCACGACACAGCCGATGCGCGGGTACGTGGCCCTGATGAAGTCGATGGAGGGGCGCGTGCTGCGCATCGGGTGCTCCTCCGGCGCGCCGCTCCAGGTCCACTCGACGTCGCCGTTTCCCGCCCAGTCGAAGAGCGGGCCGACGTCGTCGCTTTCGTTGGCGATGAAACCGTCGATCGAGACGGCGGCGCAGCCCATGATGACCTTGCTCACTGGATCTCCTCGCGTCGTGGTGTGCCGATTCTGGTGCGGATGCCGGCGCGGGCGCTTGTAAGAAATCAATCGGCGGGCAACGGCCCGACGTCGAGGGCGTTGCCGGGGTGCTCGGCGAGGAAGCGCCGCCGCAGCGCCAGGTACGCCGTCGGCGTGCATCCGGTGAAGGCCTGGAACTCCTTGACGAAGTGCGACTGGTCGAAGTAGCCCGCGCGGAACGCGAGGTCGCCCCAGTCGACCCTCGCGGCGGCGTCGACGCTGAGCACGGCCTTCGCGAACCGGTAGGTGCGCGCGAGTCGCTTCGGCGTGATGCCGACGATCTGCTTGAACCGGTGGGCGAGGTGCGTGGTGCTCACACCGGCGTCCTCGCACAGGTCACCGATCGACACCGCACCGGACGCGCCGGCGATCCTCCGGCTCGCGTGCCGTACCAGCCCCAGGCCGGGCACCTCCGCGACCCGCCGCCGCAGCTCGTCTTCGAGCAGCGCGAGCATCTCGCCGGGGGTGGATGCCGCGTCGAGCCGGTCGCGCAGCTCGTCGCCGTAGCGGCCCCACACCTGCTCGACGGTCAGCGGCAGGTCGCAGGCCTCCGAGCCGGGTATCCCGACGAACGGCGCCCAACCCCACGGCTTGAAGTGCACGCCGACCGACCGGGTGAACGCCGGGTACGCGAAGTCGAGGTAGCGGGTAGCCGTGGTCAGCAGGCATCCGTCGGCGAACACTCCCGAGTCGCCGATCAGGAAGCGGTCGCCGAGATTGAGGATCAGCACCGCGGACGGCATGGGCGGCAGCTTGAAGCGCGGGTACGGCGGGGCGCCCTCGAGGTAGTACAGATCGTCGACCAGCCGGTCCAGCGGCGGCCGTGGCACCCGGGACACGTACCTCACAGTGGAACAGTAACCCCGCCCTACAGGATCGCGCCGTCGTCGCGGAGGCGGCCCTGGAGGGTCTTCACGTCGACCTCGCGCGCGGCCTTGCCTTCCGCGGCGCCGAGCGCGGCGAGCGTCCCCGCGGCCTGGCCCATCGCCATGCACTGGGCGATGGAGCGCGCGCTGGCATGCGCCTCGTGGCTGGCCGACAGGCACCGTCCGGCGACGACGACGTTGGGCAGCCCGACCGGGAGCAGGCAGCGCAACGGGATGTCGTACGTGCCGTCGTCGGGGATGTACCGCCAGAGGGTGTCGGTGCCGCCGCTGTGGTCCTCGATCGGGGCGCCGCACCGGGCGATGGCGTCCGGAAACCGCCGCGCGCCGAGCACGTCCTCGGCGGTGAGCCGGTAGTCGCCGTGGATCCGGCGGGCCTCCCGCACGCCGATGTGCGCCGACAGCCCGACCAGCGCCGCCTTCTCGTAGCCCGGCACGAGGTCGCGCAGGAAGCGGACGTACTCGCCGACCTGCCGCCGTCCGGCGATCTCGGCGCGGCTGAGCTGGTGGACGTCGGTCGGGTCGACGCCCTCGACCCGGGTCATGTTCGCCAGCGAAACGCCTTCGACCGGGGTGCGGTGGATGCTGCCTTCCTGGCGCGGCAGGTCGTAGTCGCCGCCGCGGGCGGCCCGCGCCATGAGCGCGAACAGCTCCTCCTTCGGGAACGAGCGGGCGCGTTCGGTGTCGACGCCCGCGACCCGAAACGTGGTGGTGAGCGCCTGTACCGGTGCGTCCGGCCGCGCCGAGTCGAACCCGGCCCCGGCGCGCGCGCAGATGTCCGCGTCGCCGGTGGTGTCCACGACGGTGTGCGCGGCGACCCGCAGCAGGCCGTTTCTGGTGGCGAGCAGGACGTCGGTGACGGCGCCGGTCTCCGGGTCGGTCGCCGTGTCGAGCGCGGTGGCGTGGAACAGCACGTCCGCGCCGCTGCCGGTGACGAGCTCGTCCCACAGCATGGTGAGGACCTCCGGCGAGTACGTGACACCGCCGCCCGCCCCGTACGTGTTGGGCCGGATGAACGCCGCGTCCCGCGCGGTGAGGTGGCCCACGACCTCCTGGGCGATGCCGCCGACGACGTGCAGGTTGGGCCCCGGCGTGTAGAAGCCGTAGAACGTGTCCAGCACGCTCGTGCCGATGCCGCCGAGGGTGCCGTGGCGCTCGACGAGCAGCACGCGGGCGCCGGTCCGGGCCGCGGCGATCGCGGCCACGCAACCCGCCGATCCGCCGCCGGCGACCAGAACGTCCACAGTGGGCAGTGTCCGGATCTCGTCGAGTACTGGGAACGCGGGTGCTGGCATCAGGAGGCGTCCTTCGTGGCGAGAAACCGGGCGGGGTTGGTGCGAGTGATCCGGTCGACCGGCTCGTCGCCGACGCGCCGCCTGAGCCGGGGCAGGAAGTCGCGGCCGAGCACGTCCATGCCCGGCCCGCCGCCGTACGACCGCAGCATCGTGCGGCGGCCGACGTCGGTGCCGAGCAGCAGCCGGTCGGCGTGGCCGCCGTCCAGCACCCGTTCGATCAGGGCGACGAGGTCGGAGTCGGGCCGGTACTTGACGCGGCCGACCGTGTCGTAGAGCAGGTACGCGCCGCGTCCGGCGAGTTCGCCGTGCAGTTCCGGATCGGGGTTGCGGTCCATGTGCGCGAGGGCCACCCGGTCGGCGGTCAGGCCGCCGGCCTCGGCGAGGTCGAGTATCTCGGCCGCCAGCGTGCCGATCTCGCAGTGCGCCGCGAGGCCGACACCGGTGAGCCGGGCCGCCTCGATGCCCACCTCGATCCGGAGCCGCTCGCCGGCGGTCATCCGCTGATAGGAGGCGCCGACCTTCACCACGCCGGCGCGCACCGCGGTCGGCCGCGGTGCCGGCCCGCGCCAGTCCCGATCGTCGATGCCGGTACGCAGGTCGGTCAGCACGACGTCCAGCAGGACGCCGGCGTCCTCGCGGTGCACCCAGTGGTCGGCGGCGTAGTGCGCGTCGCGGTGATACCCGGTGGCGAGCACGACGTGTACGCCCGAGCGCTCCGATATCTCGGCCAGTGCGGCGGGCCGGCGCCCGAGCCCGACGGTGGTCAGGTCGACCACGGTGTCGATGCCGCCGCGGGCGACGAGATCCAGCTCGGCGCGCATCCGGTCCGGGTCGTCGAAGTGCTCCCCGGCCAGGAACGGGCTGGACAGGAACACGTGCTCGTGCGCGTCGACGGCGCCGAGGCGGCCGGCGTCGACCTGTCCGCGAACCGTCTGGACGAAGGGCATGGCGGCACTCCTAACGCAGGTTCCAGCCGCCGTCGGCGGGCACGACCGCACCGGTGATGGTGCGGGCGGCGTCCGACAGCAGCCAGAGGATCGTCGCGGCGACCTCCGCGGGCTCCAGGGCCCGCCGGCTCAAGGGGTGGAGCGCGGCCATCGAGCGGGCGATGTCCGGGTCGCCCAGCGCGCGGGCGGCCATCGGGGTGTCGACAAGCCCCGGCGCGACGATGTTGACGCGAATGCCCGAGGGCGCCGCGGCGTACGCCGCCGACCGGACCAGCGGCACCAGCGCTCCCTTCGCGCTCGCGTAGGCGACCGTGAGGAAGTCGTCGGCGAGCGTCGTGGCGAGCGCCGAGCCCACCACGACGACCGCGCCGCCGCGGGGCAGCGCCGGGATGCCGGCCCGCAGCAGGCGGAAGACGGACTCGTGGTTGACCCGGTGCACCTCGGCCCAGGCCTGATCGGTGCACCCGGTGACCGGACCGTCCCCAATGGACCGGCCGCTCATCCCGATGGCGTGCACGATGCCGTCGAGGCCGCCGAGGCGCTCGGTCGCCTGCCGCACCGCGAGCTCGGCGCCGCCCGGCTCGGTGATGTCGACCGTGTCCCGGTCGACGCCGTGGGTGGCGTGGCCGCCGGCTTCCAGCGCCGCCATGACCGCGGCGCCGATGCCGCCCCGGGCGCCGGCGACGAGGACGCGCGACGGCATCAGCGCAGCTCCTTCTTGCGCAGCGCGGCGGCGGCCCGCGCCGCATGGTCGAGGTACGCGTCCTCGAAGAGCGCGGCCGACCGTTCCGCGCCGACGAGCTGCCCGCTGGTGAGCACGGAGGGCATGCGTCCGGCCGCCACGAGCAGCTCGGCCGTACGGACCTTGATTTCGTTGACGATGGCGACGGCGGCGAGGGTGCTTCCCGGGCCGACCGGGGTGTCCAGCCCGGGGATCGAGCAGAGCGCGTCGCCCACCGGTGTGCACAGGTCGATGACCACGTCGGCGTGGTCGCGGAGCTTGGTGCCGGAGGAGTGGCGGGCGGCGCCGGCGTCGGTCGCGGCCAGCGAGGTGACCGCGATGACCGGCAGCCCGGCCTTCCGCGCGCCCATGGCCATCTCGATCGGCACCGCGTTCAGTCCGGTCGCGCTGAAAATGATCATGCTGTCCCGCGGGCGCAGCTCGAAGTTCGCGAGGATGGCGTCCGCGAGGCCTTCGACCCGCTCGATGAACATCGCCTGGCGCTGGCCGTTCGCGCCGACGACCTGGGTGTGGAAGGTCATCGACAGCTCGGCCAGCGGGCTGAACCCCGGGTAGGAGCCGTAGCGGGGAAACAGCTCCTCGATCGGGATGCGGGAATGCCCCGTGCCGAAGGCGTGTACCAACCCGCCGGCGCCGATCGACCGGGCCGCGATCTGGCTCGCCCGCTCGATCGGGTCATGCTGGGTCCGGTCGAGCTCGTCGAGAACGCGGCGAGCCTGCTCAGTCCATCTCACGGGTGCTCCAAGCGTTGGTGGGTTTCGCGCGCGCCGATCGCGGCGCCGATCGCGGCGGAATGGTCGGTGAAGTGCGCGAGCCGGACCGTCGACGGCCCGATCAGCGGGGCCACCCGGGCGAGGTGCCGCCCCACGACCTCCACCAGGCCCGGGTACTGCCGGGCGAGCCCACCGCCGAGGACGACGTCGGAGATCCCGAGCAGGGCGCACGCGTTGGTGACGCCGTACGCGATCGCGGTGCGGGCCCGGTCGACGATCTCCGCCGCCGCCATGTCGCCGCGCGCGGCCGCGGCGAAGACGTCCGCCGGCGTGGGCCCGATCCCGGCGGCTCGTGCGGCCGCGACAAGCCCCGCGCCACCGGCGATGGCGTCGACGCAGCCGAGGTTGCCGCACCCGCACGGCGGCCCGCCGGGCTGGACGCTGACGTGCCCGACCTCGCCGACCCGGCCCGCCGCGCCGCCGAGCAGCTCGCGCCGCAGGACGACGGCACCGCCGACGCCGGTGCCGACCACGAGGAAGAGCGCGTCGGTGAGCGCGGTCGCGGCGCCGAGGTGCAGCTCGGCGAGGGCGTACGCGCGGGCGTCGTTGAGCAGCGCCAGGTGCCGTCCGGTGTCGCGGGCCAGGGCGTCGCGCAGGGGAAAGTCGCGCCACTGACCGGGCAGGTTCGGCACGATGCCGGTCCGCCCGGTGGCCTCGTCTACGTGCCCGGGGACCGTGATGCCGACGCCCCGCGCGTCGCCGGCCCGCTCGGCGATCAGCGCGGCGACCCGCGCCACGACGGCCCGCTCGCCGTCCTGAGGGGTCGGCGTGGCACCGGAGTCGGCCAGCGTTTCGCCGTCCAGGACCGCCCACTTGATGTTCGTCCCGCCGACATCGACGCCGAGCCAGCTATCTAGCCCTCTAGACATACGGTAGCGTGACCTCGACGGCGGTTTCGGAGAGAAGGGAACAACGGCTGTGGTTCGCGCCGGCACCCCGCGCTACATGGTGATCGAGGAGCATCTCCGCAAGCTCATCGGCGCCGGTCAGCCCGGTGACCCACTGCCCAGCGACAGCGAGCTGTGCGAGCGGTTCAGCGTCAGCCGGATGACTGCCCGGCAGGCCGTCATGCGCCTTGTCAACGAGGGCGCGATCTATCGCGTGCCGGGCAGCGGCAGCTTCATCGCCGACCGCCACATCCACCGCGGCATGAACAGGCTGCTGTCCTTCACCGAAGACATGCGGGCGCGCGGCCGCGTGGTCAGCTCGCGGGTGCTGAGCGCCGGGCTGCGTGAGGGCGCGCCGGACGAGCTGCGCGCGCTGCACCTCGCGCCGGGCGACCGCGTGGTCGCCGTCACCCGGGTGCGCCTGGCCGACGGCGTCCCGCTGGCCCTGGAGCGGGCCGTGCTGCCGCCCAGCATGGCACCGATCCTGGAGGCCGACCTGGCGACCACGTCCCTGCACGAGCTGTCGCGCGAGCTCGGCAGGGAGCCGACGAAGGCGCTCGGCTCGCTGACGGCGGTCACCGCGTCGCCGCTGGACGCCGAGCTGCTGGAGGTCAAGGTGGGCGGCGGGTTGCTGGTCGAGCGCCGCACGATCCTCGACCAGCAGGGCGCCCCGATGGAGTACACCGAGACGTCGTACGTGGGCGACCGGTACCTCTTCGACGTCGTGCTCGAACGCGGCTGACACGGACTTCACCTCGACCCCGTCAAGCTATCTAGACAGCTTGAATCTAAGTGATGCCGTTTCCAAGGTCAAGGCCGGTGCGTCGTGCTCCTGTATAGCGACAATGACCTGGCCAATGTCCGCGCCCGTCGCGTCAGCTTGCGATCTCAAGGGAGCTAGTCATCTAGAGGGCTTGGCGAGTGTTGTGATGAAGGATTCGGGTCGCTACAGCGACCCGAACCCCTCTAGAGACTTTTCGGAGTCGAGGTGGCCGGGCGCTAAGTTCCTTTTAGGACAAAGATTTGAGCTACCGCGATGTCCGTCGTGGTCCAGACCGCCGCTCCCGCGGCCTCGCCCGTCCGCCGCTGGTCGCGCTCACCCCGTTGGGCCGCCGCGACGGTCGCTGTTTGTCCACAATGCCTGCTCCCGGATCGGCGCTCTGGGAAAGCAACAGGGGTTTCGCCGCCGCCGATAACCGCCGCCGCGGTGTGAGCGGCGCGGGATTCGAGATCTAGAAGAGCTAGGGCGCTACTTCAACCCTAAGCCTCCTAGATCTCGAAGTCCCGCCCGTGGGCTGGTCACGCTATGTCAGGATGGTGCCCGCGGGAGCAAACGGCCCGCCGCTGACGCGGACCCGGGACATCCGCTACGAAGAAACCTGCCCCCGGAAGCTCTCCTGGTCGCTCTCAGCTGAACGCCTTCACCTCCAGTAGCCCCACGGACAAGTTCGGGGCGCTTTGCAGGAGCACGCGCAGCCGTGTGGTGCTCACGGCGGAGAAGGTGGCCGTGTTGTACTGGTTGCCGGCCACCGGGTACGTGCTGGCGCCGGGAACGTCCACGTAGGAGCTTCCGTTCCAGTACTGCAAGCGCCACGACGACGGCAGGTCGATGCCCTGGTTGTCGTCGAAGAAGTACACCTGCGCCTGGCTTAGCGACTGCGGCGCCGACCAGGTGAGCTCGGCCCACTGCTGGCCCTGCTCCGGCCACGTGCCCCAGCGGTTGCCCTGGTTGGGCGCGCCAATGTTGGAGCTCGCCGGGTCGCCGCCGGTGTTGATCGCCGCGCAGCTCTCCCACGACGAGGTGAACGAACACGACGTGGTCGCCTGCGTCGCGAGGTTTCCGCCGCCGGGGTTGCCGCCGCCGCCGACGGTGAGCTGGAACGCGCGCGTCACCGGCGTGCTGAGTGCGTCGTAGTCGCGCAGCTCGACGGTGAACGAGTACGTGCCGGCGGTCGTCGGGGTGCCGGTGATGGTGCCGGTGAACCGGTCGAGGGTCAGCCCGGCCGGCAGCGCGCCGGACGTGACCCGCCAGTCGTAGAACGGTACGCCGCCCTTGGCGGTGAGGGTTTGCTGGTACGCCTGTCCGGTGGGGGCATTGGGCAGGCTGGTGGTGACGATCGACGGGGCGAGGAAGGGGGTGAGGTTGCGGTTCAACGGCCAGCCGGCGTTCTCGGCGACCAGCAGCGCCAGCTTGGTGAGCATCCAGCGGCGGGTGGGGAACAGGTGGTTCCAGCCGCCGCTTTGTCCGCTGAGGCGGTCCCAGTACGGGGAGGTGCCGGGGATGTGGTAGCTGCTGTCCAGCGGCACCGTCCGGCCTTGGTAGGCGATGACCTCCGCGTCGTTCGCGCCCTGGGTGTTGACGTAGTTGCGCATGCCGGCCCAGTCGCTGTGGTAGGCGACCGCGTGGCCGTACTCGTGCATCACCAGCCCGTGCACGTCCAACACCGACCCGGCGATCTCGGTCCGGTACCAGTCTTCGTCCGCCAGTGAGGTGAACAGCTGCTTGCCCGCCTCGTCGTATTCGAAGATCATCGCGGTGGAGCGGTGGATCGGGCCGGGCAGTTGTTGCCCGTTGCGGGTGTGGTAGCGGCCGTTGTTGGCCGGGTAGCCGGTGGAGTACGGGGTTTGGATGCCGCGGAAGTACACCCACATGCCGTTGTAGGCGGCATTGTTGGTGACGTTGATGGTGTTCTGCCAGTCGTTGCCGGGTAGGTGGTTGGGTTCGGCGCCGGCCGCGACCGTGTCGAAGGGTTGCAGGTTGAAGAACCGGTACCAGTCCTTCACGGCCTCCTCCGCCGCCGTCCGGAAGGCGGCGTTGTTGAAGTAGCCGGTGATGTTGTCGTACCGGTAGTCGAAGTTGATCGGGATGGTGGGTTCGAGCGCCGTCTTCTGGTCCTGCTGCACCCGGATCGGCATGGTCTGGGCGAGCGTGCTGTTGTCCGCCGCCCGGATGTTGAGCCGCAGCGTGTAGAGCTCGTCGGCGCCGGGGCCGCGTTTGGAGTGGATGGCCAGCTTGAAGGTTTTCTGCTCCGACGCGTTCGCGAAGGTGAGCTGTTTGGTGGCACCGGTCGCGGTCAGCTGGCTGGGCAGGTCCATCATCAGCCGGGACGTGCCCTCGGCCTTCAGATCGATCGTGACCGGAAACGGACCGCTGGCCGGCGGCCGCACGGTCAGCTCGACGTACGGATTGGCGAGGTAGCCCTCCCAGTCCACGAGCTTGACGCCGTAGTCGTTGACGGTGCGGCCGAACCTGTCGACCACCGTGGCCGCACCCACGGCGTAAGCCGGCCCGGCGACGACGACCAGCAGGGAAGCGAGCAACACGAGCACCGCGGGCATGATGGCGCGTTTCATGTCGGACCTCAGTTCTTGATGCCGGTAAGGGTTACCCCTTCGATGAAGTACCGCTGTAGGAAGAAGAACAGCGCGATGATCGGGGCGATGACGGCGGCGGACGCGGCCATGAGGTAGCCCCACTGGGTGATGTAGATGCTCTGAAACGACGCCAGGCCGATCGACAGCGTGTACTTTTCCTCGTCGTTGAGGTACAGCAGCGGGCCGAGAAAGTCGTTCCAGGTGCCGATGAACGTGAAGATGGTGACCACGACGATGGCGGGTTTGGACAGCGGCATGACGACCATCCAGAAGACCCGCCACGGTGAGGCGCCGTCGATGTAGGCGGCCTCGTCCAGCTCGTACGGGATGGTCAGGAAGAACTGCCGCAGCAGAAACACGTTGAGCACGCCGCCGCCGGCGCCGGCGAACCAGCTGGGCACGGTCAGCGGCGCGATCGTGTTGAGCGCGCCGAGCTCCTGCCACATCACGAAGGTCGGGATCAGCGTCACCGCGTACGGCAGCATCACGCTGCTGAGCAGCACGCCGAAGACCACGTTGCGGCCGCGCCAGCGCAGCCGGGAGAAGCTGAAGGCGGCGACCGAACAGGTCAGCACCGTGCCGAGCACGCTGATGACCGCGATGATCACGGTGTTGAGGAAGTAGCGGCCGAAGGGTTGTGCCGTAAGCGCTTCGGTGAAGTTCGACCACTGGAACGGGTCGGGTATCCACTGTGGAGGCGAGATGAACATCTGCGCGTCCTGCATGAACGCGCTGCGCACCAGCCACACGAACGGCAGCAGCGTCGCCGCCGCACCGGCCGCCAGCGCGATGTACAAGGGGATTCGTGCTCTCATCGCGCGGCCGCCATCTCGTAGTAGACCCACCGCCGGGCGTTGCGAAACAGCAGGAAGGTGACGACCATGATGATCATGAAGAGCACCCATGCCAGGGCGCACGCGTAGCCCATCTCGCTTTCCCGGAACGCCTTGCGAAACAGGTAGTAGACGTAGAACAGCGTGGCGTTGTTGGGGCCTCCCTCGGTCATCACGTAGGCCTGGTTGAAGACCTGGAAGGTGCCGATGACGCCGACGACGAGGTTGTAGAAGATGGTGGGTGTCATCATCGGCACGGTCACGTGGCGAAACCGGTGCCACGGCCCGCCCCCGTCCACCGACACCGCCTCGTAGAGGTGCTGCGGCACGCCCTGAAGCCCGGCCAGGAAGATCACCATGGTGTTGCCGAAACCCCATGTACTCATGACGATCAGCGACGGAACGGCCGTGCTCTCGTCGTAGATCCACATGCCGGCCGGTAGCCCACCCTGACGCAGCAGCGAGTTGAGTAGGCCGAAGTCGGGGTTGAAGATCCAGATCCAGAGGACCACGTTGGCGATCGCGGGCACCAGGGTCGGCAGGTAGAAGATGGTCCGCCAGACGGGCAGCCCGCGCACCCGCTGGTTGAGCAGCATCGCCACCGCGAACGCGACAATCAGGGAGAGCGGGACCGCCCCGAGCGTGTAGTAGGTGGTGGCGCTCAACGACTTCCAGAACAGCTCGTCGTTGGCCAGGGCCGTGTAGTTTTCCGTCCCCACGAAGGAGGGCGTGGCACCGACCTGCCAGTCCGTGAGGCTGAAACCGAGCGACGCGAGCATCGGTCCGGCGGTGAAGATGACAAAGCCGAGGATCGCCGGCACGGCCATCAGCAGGCCCCAGCGGCGTTCCAGGCGCCGCTGGCCGGAGAGGCGCCGCGGGCCGGCCGGGCGCTGTGGGGTGGCCGGGCGCCGCACGCCGGGACGGCGCCGCAGGCCCGGGGGAGCCGCCATCGCGTCAGAGCCTTTGCGTGTGCTGCCAGCCCTGCATCTTGCTGGTGATCTTCGGAGCGGCCTCCTTGAGCACCGCCGCGGCGGGCCGCTTGCCGGTCTCGATCTCCTGCAAGGCGGGGGTCAGCACGTCGGTGCTGATGGCTGACAGGTTCTTCAGCCGCACGCGCAGGTCCGGCACGCCGTGCTCCCGCGCGTAGTCCACCACCGCCGTGCGGAACTCGGGCGGGTGGGAGTCGTTCTTCGTCCAGGAGTCGATGGCCGCCGGGTCCTCGTAGTACTTGCGCTCCTGCGGCATCCACAGGCCCTGCTTGTAGAGGTCGACGTAGCGCGGGTCGATGTGGAAGGCGAACAGCTCGACCGCCTCCTCGACGTGCTTTCCGCCCGCGAAGACGGCCGAGGCGCCGGCGACCTGGCTGGTGGTGAACGGCGTGTCGTATCTGGGCAGCACGCCGATGCCGTAGTCGGTCTTGCTCTCGTTCATGTCCAGCAGGCTCCAGTGGCCGTCGACCACCATCGCCACCCGCTTCGTTTTCAACAGGATGTTCGTACCCGGCACGTCGTCGCCGGTCGCGGCGAGCTGCCCCGGACCGGGAGCAACCCGGTGTTTGTAGATCAGATCTTGTAGGTTTTGAAACACCTCGATGGCCTCAGGCGTGTCGAGCAGGCATTTCGTGCCCGTCTCGTCGGCGAAGTCGGCGCCGTTGCTGCGCAGAAAGCCGTACCATGCCGCCGCATACGTGATGCTGCTCGAAATGCCGAACTGCCGCACCTGCTTGGGGTTGAAGCCGGACTCGTCGGGGTGTTTGCCGCTTTGGTCGATGGTGAGTTTGTAGGCGTTCTGGATGAGCTGATCCCAGGTCCAGGCGCTGGCCGCGTCGGCGGGTGGCGCGGAGATCCCGGCCTCGCTGATCGCCGACTTGCTGTACCACAAAAGCTCGATCTCGTTGGCGGTCGCCACCCCGTGCAGCTGGTCTTTGCCGTACCAGAGGTAGGCATCCGGGAGGTAGCCGGCCAGCTGCGGATACTTCTCGAGGTAGGCGAAGAGGTTTACCAGCTTGCCCTGCTCAGCCAGCCGGTAGGACATCGCCATCGGGACGTAGCCGACGTCGGGCACGCTGCCGCTGGCGACGAGCGTGTTGAGTTTGACGTCGTACTCGTCCGGGGTGAAGAGGGGTTTGACCTTCGTACCGCTGTTGCTTTGCTCGAAGGCCTTGAGCATCTTCTCAACGGCCTTCTGTTCGAAGGTGGAGCCCCAGTACATGAACTGCAATTGAAGGTTGTCCGCGGAGGAGCTGTCGTCGTCTCCACAGGCTGCCATCAGCGACGCCAGGCCGCCAAGGGCCAGCAGTTGCCGTCGTTTCATCACACACGTCCTTCGGGCAACTCAGGCTTGTACGAGTCAATGCCGAGTGGCCGCCCGGACCATTCGTGGAAAGAACCGTATGACGTTGATCGATCGCTGTCAACCGTGCTGGCGGGCCCGCCAGCGGCGTGGTCACGAAGGGCTGACGCCCTTCGTGACCACTGCGACGGCAGGAGTCAGCACCTCCGCCAGGTGAAGTTGAACAGGGTCTCCACGTCGGCTTCGCTGGAGCTCATCGAGATGGTGTTCTTCCGGCTCGACGTACCCTCGTCGACCCGCAGCTCGGTGTTGACGTTGAGGATCCGCTGCTCGTTGCAGGGCTTGTACACGAGCGCGTAGGCGCTGTCGGAGGCGCGCCAGGCACCGCTGGCCGGCCCGGAGAAGGGGTGGTCTTCCTGGTTGTTCTCCGAGGAACCCTGCCAGTAGTAGTTGGTGCGGTGCAGCGCGGTGGCACCGCTGTCCAGGCGGAGCCGGCCGCGGTACTCCGCCGAGGCGACGGCGAAGGTCCAGCCCGCCGGGACGCTCACCAGCAGGGCGGCCTGGCAGTTCTTGCGGCGGTCGGCCACGTCGGCGCCCCCGCCGGCCTCCGCGACGAAGGTCGTGTACCTGATCCGGAAGCCTGTGTTGTCCGCGTTGCCGATGACCCTGAGCGTGCCGGGCGGGCAGCCCGAGCCGGCCGCCGCCACCACGTCGATGGCGATCGCGGCGTCCGGTGCCGCCTCCGTCGCGGCCGCCTCGGTGGGCTCGGCCTGCGCGGAGCCGGGGAGGGACAGGGCCATTGCCACAGCGAGCGCGACGGTGATCGCGCGTCCGACGCCGATCGGTCCTACCGTCATGGGATCTCCTCGGGTAACGAAACTGATAGCCGCGCACCTTGTCGTCATATAGCCCTCGCGCCGACCTTCGGTCGCGGGGCTAGGGGACTACCGGTGGCCGCCTGGGGGTGAGGCGTCTCGCGTGGGATCGTAGCGACCCGTTTACAGATCACACAAGACATCGACAAAGGTCATATCGAAATGCCTGTCGAAATATTGCTTCGCTTGTGATCGCCGCGTCTGGGCTAGATCAAAACGGAAGTACCGGGGGAAAATGACGGGCGATTTGATGGCATGCGGGGCTTATCGAAGCCTTTGGTGTAGCTTGTTGCCGCAGACCAGAGCTACTGTGAAGAAAAGACCCAATCGAAAACACACCTAACTGATTTATTGAAAGAATCGCGCCCAGAATCAGCCATTGATAGCTCTCAATCTGACTTATAGCATTGGCCGGCGCGCGCGCATCATCGCACCGCTTCGAAAGGAGTCCCATGCGTAAGCTATTGGTGCGTAGTGGTGTTGTACTGGCGCTGTTGACCTCATCGCTGATCGGCATGTCGCCGGCGTCGGCCGAGGGCTTCCTGGACGACCCGGTCCCACCGCCGGACGACAAGGTCGTCATCGACCTCATCGCGATGGCCGGCTCCGGTTGCCGTCCCGGAACGGCGGACGTCGCTGTATCGCCGGACAACACCGCCTTCACCGTCATCTACAGCGACTACCTGGCACAGGTCGGTCCCGGCCTGCCGGTCGCGGACGGACGCAAGAACTGCCAGATCAACGTGCTCGTCCACGTGCCACAGGGATTCACCTTCGCGATCGCCAAGGTGGACCACCGCGGGTACGCGTTGCTGGAGCGGGGAGCCAGCGCCATGCAGCGGGCCAACTACTACTTCCAGGGCATGACGCAGGGCAGCTTCGTCACGCACCCGATCACCGCGCCACTGGACGACAACTGGATCGCCACCGACGAGGTGGAGGTCGCCGCGATGGTCTGGCGCCCCTGCGGTGAGCTGCGCAACCTCAACATCAACACCGAGCTGCGCGTGAACAAGGGCACGTCGACGGGCACCAGCTTCGTGACGATGGACTCGACCGACGGCGACATCAGGACGGTCTACCACTTCAACTGGCGGCGCTGCCCGTAACAGCGGGCATCAACGCTCCGATGTGGACACGCTGGGGGATCGCCGCGCGGGCGATCTCCCAGCTGGCCTAGGGATCGGGGTCGGTCAGACCGGCCCGCACGCCCACGGCCGCCGCTTCGGCCCGGTTGGCCACGTCGAGCTTTCGCAGGATGTTGCTCACGTGCACGCTCGCGGTCTTCGGGCTCATCAGCAACTCCGCGCCGATCTCCGTATTGGTGTAGCCCTTGGCGAGGAGCCGGAGCACCCGCCGCTCCCGGTGCGTGAGGCCATACGGGTCGTCCACCCCCGGCGGCACCGCCGGCGCCGGGCTGAGCGAAATCCGGGACCTGTGCGCAAGCCGGTGGATGGCCTCGGTCAAGGGCGCCATCCCGCTCGCCGCCTCGGCCGCCGCGCGCAACGTGCCGGCGGCGGCCATCGGGTAGCGCGACCCGGCCAGCAGCGCCTCCGCCTGCCGCGACAACGCGTACGCCCGGCGATGGGGGCGGCCCAGCCGCTGCCAGATCCCCGCCGCCTCGACCCACGCGTCGGGATCGCCGGCGCCGCGGGCCCGCCGCAGCTCGGCCTCCCAGTCGGCCCGATCGCCCGGAATCGTCGCCAGGAACTGATGCTCGGCGAACGGCCGGCCCCGCATCCGCTCCAGCGCCGCCAGAAGCCGGTCGGCGGCGGCGAGTGCGGCCGTCTCCGCGGCACGGTCGCGGCGCGCCCGCGCGGTCTCGGCCAGGTCGGCTATGGCCCGCGCGCCGAGCGCGAAGAGCTCGCCGCAGTACTGCTCCAGAGTGCGGCCGCCCAGCAGCTCCAGCGCGTGCTCGATGCGATCGAGCGCCATCGCCGGGTCGCCGGCCCAGAGCGCGATCCGGGGGAGGAGCCGCTGCCGCTCGTACACCCAGAGTCTCGGACCGGTCAGGCCGAGTGCGTCGACGGCGCGCATGCGGGCGGCGGCGGTGTCGATGGCACCGCGACAGACCTCGATCTGCGCCTGGCACAGGTGCAGATTCCAGTCGTCGAGCCTCGGCCCGCTGTCGAGCACCCCGGACAGGAGCGCGGCCGCGTCGTCGACGAGGCCGCGCTCCAGGAACGCCTCGGCCGCGTTGTGGTGCAGGACCGCCGCGGGGTAACCGGCCAGCGCACCGGCCCGGCGGGCCCGATCGAGGCCGTCCAGCGCGACCCGCTCGGCCTGCGCCAGGTGGCCCGTCTTGAGCAGCGCGTTGCTGTGGCACTCGGCGGCCAGGAAGTCGACCCGGAGGCTGAGCTCGCCGTGCGGCCCCGATCGGGCGTTGTCGCGCGCGCGATCCAGCAGCCTGGAGCCCTCGGCCGGGTCGCCGTGCACGAACTCGACCTCGGCGAGACCGATCAACGCGTGGGCGGCTTCGAGAGCGGCGCCACAGTGCTCGGCGACGTCGAGCGCCCTTCGATAGATCGATCCGCTGTCGCGGTCGCAGCTGTCCAACCACACGAAGGCCGCGTGGTCGGCGAGCAAGCGCGCGTACTCGGCCGACCGCGGCAGGGTCTCGTGGATGCGCGACGCCTCTTCGAAAAGGGCGTAGGCCGGGCTCGGCGGTCCCTCGCGCTGCCCGATGACGCCGCGATGCCACGCGGTGCGGTGCAGCACCGCCGCCAGCAGCGCGCCGCCGGCCGAGCCGCCGAGCCGCGCGTAGGTCTGCTCGGTGAGGACCGCCGCGTCCAGGTCGCGACCGCACGCCTGGAGCGCGTCGATGCTCCTGACCCGCAGCCAACCGGCTTCCAGCCCGGACCTCCCGGCCGCGCCGGGCACGCTCTCCAGGATGCCGGTCGCGCGCTGCCAGAGGTCGGCCGCCTGCGCGTACGCGCGCGTCCGGTGGCTGTGCTCGGCGGCCTCGAGCAGCGCCCCCAGCTCGTCGTGGGGCCGGCCGGCGGCCGACCAGTGACCGGCGATCTCGGCCGACAGCGCCGGGTCTCCCAGCGCCTGGAGGGCGGCGGCCAGCCCGGCGTGGGTGTCGCGGCGCTCGTCGGCCAGCAGGTCGCCGGCCACCGCCTCGGCCAGCAACGCGTGCTGTGTCCGGCAGCCGGCGCGGTCGGGGAGCGCGAGCTTGGCGTCGAGGAGCTCGTGCATGGCGGCGGCCACGTCCGCCGCGGCCATCCCGGTGACCCGGGCGACGACCGTCTCGGGGACGGGCCGGCCCGCCACGGCCAGCACCGAGAGCACGGTGCGGGCCGGGAGGCCGACCCGGTGTGAACGCGCCACGAGCAGCTCGGCCAGCGCGCGGGGCAGCACCTCGCCGGTGGCGCCGGCGGCCGCGACGAGCTCCTCCGCGAAGTACGGGTTGCCCTCCGAGCGCCGGTGCAGTCCCTCGATCATGGCCGGACGCGGTGGCTGGCCGAGAATCTCCTCGGCGAGCTCGGCCAGCGCCGGCCGGGACAGTCCGGCCAGCTCCAGCCGCACCGTCTCGGGCCGGCGGGCCTGCTCCACCCACCGGGCGGCCGGCGGATCGAGGGGAGCCTCGTCACTGCGGCAGGTCACGAGCAGGCTGATCGAGCCGCTGGCCGGCGCACGCAGGTAGGTCAGCAGGTCCACGGTCGCCGCGTCGCTCCAATGGAGATCGTCGACCACCACCACGACCGGACGGCCGCCGCCGGCGCCGCTCAGCACCTGGTCGATGGCGGCGAACATGCGCTGCCGCTGCCACTCGCCCGCTGGGAGCGCGTCCGGCCCGGCCGCCCGGCCGACCAGCTCCGGTACCAGCCGGGCCAGCTCGTCCACCGCGTACGGCGGGAGTCCGGAAAGGACCTCGGCGAACGCCGGCCGGCCCAGGGCCTTGTCGAGGCCGCGCAGGATCTCGATGGCGGGCAGCAGGGGCAGGCGTACGTCGAGCGGGAGGCACGACGCCTCGACCACGACCGCGCCCGCCTCCCGGGCCGCCTTGGCCGCCTGCGCGACGAGCCGCGTCTTGCCGAGGCCCACCGCGCCCGTCACCAGGACGTGCCGCGCCTCGCGGATGGCGAGAGCGATCCGCTCCAGCTCCTCGTCCCGCCCGACCAGGCGTGTCACCCCCACGCCGCCAGCAAATCGCCGTCCGGCGGTCCGGTCAAGCGCGAAGCTAAGTATCCGTCGCCCGCTTCTAAGGCCCAGGCATGGGCGATCTCCCGATGCGGGCGCCCGCCCGCTCGGCGCAACCTTGCCGCCATGGCCGCCGACGAGTTCGCCACCCTCGACGAGATCCGCGACGCCGCTCTCGCCAAGCTTTCCTCCGCCGCGTGCGACTTCCTGGAAGGCGGCGCCGGCGACGAGACGACGCTGCGCCGCAACCGGCGGGCGTTCGAGCGCTGGGCGTTCCGCCCGCGCGTGATGAGCGGCCTGCCGTCCCCGGCGACCGCGACCCACTTTCTCGGCGTCGACCTCGCGCTCCCGATCCTGACCGCACCGTTCGGCGCGGACGGACTGTTTCACCCGGACGGTCACATCGCGGTCGCCAAGGCCAACGCCGCCTCGGGCACGGCGAGCATCGTGCCCGAGGCGGGCTCACACTCGCTCGAAGAGATCGCGGCGGCGGCCCCCGCGGCGGCCGTGTTCGGGCAGTTCCATCCACTGGGGACGGAGGAGGGCTTCCTGGACATGATGCGCCGCTACGAGGACGCCGGCTACCGAGGCCTCTGCGTCACCTGCGACGTACCCGTCATGGGCCGCCGCGAACGCGACCTCCGCAACCGGTACCTGCCCGACTACGCCCTCTTCGGCGGCAACTACGCGAGCCTCGAACAGGCCTTCGGGCAGCTGGGCCAGCTCATCGAGCGGGAAGCCCCGGTGTGGTCCTGGGAAAAGCTGGGCGGCCTGCTCGGCCAGAGCAGCCTGCCCTGGATCGCGAAGGGCATCATGACCACCGACGACGCCCGCGCGGCGGTCGGCGCCGGCGCGAGCGCGCTCGTGGTCTCCAACCACGGCGGCCGGCAGCTCGACGGGCAGCGTGCGTCACTCGACGCGCTGCCCGAGATCCGTGCCGCCGTAGGCCCCGACGTCGGGATCGCGCTGGACAGCGGCGTCCGCCGCGGCGCGGACGTCGTCAAGGCGGTCGCGCTCGGCGCCGACGTCGTGGTCATCGGCCGGCTCGCCGTCTACGGCCTGGCCGCTGGTGGTGAGGCCGGGCTGACCCGCGTGCTCGAACTCCTCCGCGAGGAGATCACGACCATCCTCACCCTGCTCGGCCGCGGCGGCCTCGCCGACCTCGGCCCCGACGCGCTCGTCCCGGTCGAGGCGGACTGAACCTTCCATCGTGCTCAACCTCGCCGCGCCCTTCCGGACAAGCGTTCCGCGCCGGCATACTCAGGCAGACATGGCCGTCGATGTCGCGGAGGGGAAGGGCGTGGAGGTCGCCCCCGAGAGGTGGCTGGAGGCGCGGCTCGCGCTCCGCCGTGCCGCCGACAGGTTTACCGAGTTGCTCTCGACAGTGCCCGATCCGAGCGTACGCGCGACAAAGAGCTGGACTGTGGCACAGACCGCGGCCCACATGGCGTCGCTCACCTGGGCCTGCACCACGATCGCCGATCCCGGCGCGCGGACGTCCCGCGACGACCGCCTGAACAACCAGTTCGACAAGACCAATGTGGACAACGTCCGCGACTTCAACGACCTGCTGTTGCGGCAGTACGTCGAGGAGCGCGACCTCGGCGTGCTGACCGAGCGGATCCAGCGGGACGTCGCCGCCGTGCTCGCCGTGACCGACGGGCGCGTCCCCACCGAGGCGGTCGACTGGCTGGGCGGATCCCGGCTGCCACTGGCCGGGCTCGTCGCCCACCTGAGCAACGAACTGCACATCCACGGCTGGGACATCGCCCGCGCCGCCCGCGCGCCGTGGAAGATCCCGCCGCGGGACGCGGCCCTGTTCTTCGAGCTGTTCCTCGTCGGCGTCGTGCGGTACGGCTACGGCGGCCTGATCGACAGCACGCCACGGGCCGCCCGCCGGCGCATCGCCGTCCAGTTCCGGTCGAAGTACACGTCACCCACGACGCTCGTGCTGGACGGGACCCGGGACGGCACGGGCAACCGCGGGCGGGTGACCGCCGAGCCACCGGCGCGCGACGACGACGTGCTGCTCTCCTTCCACCCGCCGTCGCTCAACCTGATGCTGTTCGGGCGGTTCAGCCGGGCCCGGGTCGCCCTGACCGGCCGGGTCTTCGTCTGGGGCCCGCGACCCTGGCTGCTGCCCGCGTTCCTCCGCACCGTCCACATGCCAAACAACTAGAGACCTTTCGGGGCCGGCGTGGCCGCTCGTCGTGGCGTTTCTTCGAGGCAGATTTGCCCGCGTCCGCGTCAGCGGGGGACCGTATGCTCCCGCGGGCACCGCTCCCGGCCGGCGGCTCGCAGCGCTCGCCGAAACCCCCGGCCGTCCACTGCCAGGTCCGCGAGACAAGCCCGGGGCGCCAGGAGGGCTTGTCCCGCGCCGCTCATACCGCCGCCACCCCCAAACTCCGAAAGATCTCTAGAGACTGACCGGGTGCCACGATTGGATTGGCTGTCGACCTGGGCGCACAGACGGGGCAGCTCGACAGCTCGGGTGAGCGTGACCGGCAGCGGACGGGTGAGGCGCGTAAAGCCAGGATCTTTCAGTGCCTCAGATGGCGGTGGAGGAAGTCGGAGACAAGGGTGGCGCAGCGGTCCGGCGAGTCGACGAACGGCCAGTGTCCACTGTGGTCGAGGACGTGCGCCTCGACGTCCGGGAAGGCCACGTCCTGCCGCCGCGCGTGGGTGACCGGCAGGTACGGGTCGTGCGCGCCCCACACGACAAGTGCCGGCCGGCGCAGCGGTCTGAGCGATGTGGACAGACGCCGCGAAAAGTCCTCGATGTCCCGGGCCGAACGGTACAGCCGCAGTACCGCCCGCCTCGTGTCGCGGTCGAAGTCGTCGTACATCCGGTCGAGGAACTCGCGGGGGAGCCCGGACGGGTTGCCGATGCCGAGGATGGCCCGGAACGCGGGCCTGGTGGTGCCGGCCATGAAGAGCTCACCGAGGCCCGGCGCCTGCCAGACGCGGGCGAGGCGGTGCCAGCGGTACCCGATCAGCGCGCCGGTGTCGACGAGCACGGCGCTGGCGAACCGCTCCGGGTGCGCCGCCGCCCACGCCAGCCCCCACGCGCCGCCGAAGTCGTGCATGACGAGGTGGGCGCGTTCGACGCCGAGCGCGTCGAGGGCGCCGGCCACGTAGTCGGTGTGGCCGTCGACCGTGTGCGGGAAGTCGCGTGGCTTGTCGGCCTGGCCGAAGCCCGGCGCGTCCCACGCGATCGCCCGCGCGAAGCGGCCGGTCCGGGCCAGCAGGCCGTCCCAGTCGGCGCCGGAGCCCGGGTTGCCGTGGAAGAAGACGACCGCCTCGCGGTCGCCGGCCGGGCCGGCCTCCCGCAGGGGCGTGCTGATCCCGCCCACCGTAAGGCGGCGGGTGGAGACCAGCGTGCGGCTCATCGCGACCGCCGGAGGACGCGCCACATGATCCCGGGGGCGAGGAGCTTGTACGGCGGGTCGACCAGGTTGACCACGCGGAGAAACGCGGCGCCCAGTGCCGGGTCGGCCATCGCCGCCGCGTGCAGCCGGTGGATGTACGCGTTGACGAACCGCACCTTCGGCGACCGGGTGCCGACGACTTCCGGAAACCGCAGGTCGGTGCCGACCGCGACCGACCACGGCGCGTCGATCAGGCGTGCGGCGGACCGGAAGAACCGCCGCGCCAGGTCGTGCCGGCCACGGTCGAGCAGGCGGCGCAGGAGCAGCGCCTCCAGCGCCGCGACCGTCATGCCCTGCCCGTAGATCGGGTTGAAGCTGCACAGGGCGTCCGCGATGACGAGGTAGCCGTCGGGGAAACGGCGCAGCCGCTCGTACCGGCGCCGCCGGCTCGCAGGGAAGCGCATGCGGACGGGATCGCTGGTCGGCACGGCCGTGCGCACCACCTCGGCGATCTGCGGCGCGGCGAGCGTGCCGGCGAAGCGCGCGATGCCCTCGTCATCCGCCGGCGGCTCGTCGCCGAGGATGCCGCTGAGGGCCACCGCGAACTGGTCGCCCTCCATCGCCGCGAGGATGCCGGCCCGGGGCGCACCCGGCACCGCGTTGGTGAGCGCGCCGTAGAGGCCCTCGTTGTGATGCGGCTCCCGCCGGTACATGCGGGTCAGATAGGTGATGCCGATGTGCACCTCCTCCTCGGCGGGCCGCGGGTAGCCGAGGTGTTCGAGCCAGTACGGGGTACGCGAGGCACGCCCGCTCGCGTCGACCACGAGGTCGGCGGCGATCGCCCGGTCGTCGCCGCCCGCGGGCCGCACCCGCACCCCGGTGACCCGCCGGCGGTCGGAGGTGGCCTCCAGGCCCAGCACGTCGACCGGCGCGCACAGCTCGACGCCGGGCAGCGCGCCCACCCGCTCGCGCACCCGGTGCTCCAGCAACGCCCGGCTCACGCCGACCGCGATCAGGTCGGACGGTGCGCGCCGCATCCGGAACCCGTCGTTGTACCAGTGCACCTCGTCGTGCAGGTCGACCAGCGGCGCACCGAGCGCACCGAGCTCGCCGGAGAGGCCGGGAAAGAGCTCGTCGAAGGCTTCCCGCCCGCGGGCCAGCAGGACGTGCAGCTGGCGGCCCTGCGGCACGCCGCGGCGGGCGACCGGATCGTCCGGCAGCCGGTCGCGGTCCACCACGAACACCTTGCTGTACGCCTCGCTGAGCACGCGGGCCGCGAGCAACCCGCCCATGCTCGCGCCGACGACGACGGCAGTGCCGGCAGCAGCCATGGACATGACTCTATGGGCGGTGGTCGCCTGGCGCCTCTCCCTCCGTGCTGAGTCGGGCCACCCACCGCAACCGGGAAGGTGACGACCGGATCGGCGGTCGCCGAACCTGGGTGGGTATTCCTGACGACCGCGAGGAGACGTGATGGGGCTGATCCGGCGCCGGCTGCCGAACGGGCAGGATGTCACACAGGTCGACGCCGGCGAGGCGGCGTTGCTCTACCGCGAGATCTTCGTCGAGGAGAGCTACCTGCGCCCCGGCGATGCCCGGCCGGCGCCGGCGGTCATCTTCGACATCGGCGCCAACATCGGGCTGGCCTCGCTCTTCTTCAAGGCCCGCTACCCGGACGCGTTCATCGTCGCGGCCGAGCCGGGTCCGGACACCTACCTCGCCTTGGAGGAAAACTTCACGCGGCACGTGCCCGGTGGCCTGACCCGCAACGTGGCGCTCGCCGCCACGGACGGGCGGGCCCGTTTCGGGTACTACCCGAAGGCACCGGCGGAGTCCGGCCTCTACGTCGTACCCGACGACGACGTGGCGCTCGCGACCAAGTTGCTTGTGGACGGTGGCGTGCCGGAGCGCGACGCCCGCTATCTGGCGACCTCCCGGCATCAGCTGTCCTACGTGGAGTGCGAGACGCTCACGTTCTCCCGGCTGCTGCGCGAGTCCGGCGCCGACCGCGCCGACCTCGTGAAGATCGACGTCGAGAAGGCGGAGGCCGACGTGCTCGCCGGCATCGCCGACGGCGACTGGGCGAAGATCCGCGAGATCGTCGTCGAGGTGCACGACATCGACGGCCGGCTGGGCGATGTCTCCGCCATGCTGCGCGCGCGCGGCTTCGAGGTCACCGACACCCAGGAACGCCGCCTCGCCGACACCGACATGCACATGCTCTTCGCCGCCCGCGCGGCCTGACCGGAGCTAGGGGTTGTTGCCATGGACCACGAACCCCCCGTCGCCCTTGACCTGAGCGGCGCCGACATCCACGGCGAGGCGGCCCGGATCCGGGCGCACGGGCCGGTCGCCCGGATCGTGCTACCCGGCGGCGTGCTCGCCTGGTCGGTGACCGGTTACGAGGCCGGCCGGCAGATCCTCGCCGACGAGCGCTTCTCCAAGGACCCGCGCCGGCACTGGACCGCCTACGCGCGCGGCGAGATCGGCCCGGAGTTCCCGCTGATCGCGTGGGCCCGGATGGAGAACCTGACCAGCTCGTACGGCGAGGAGCACGCCCGCCTGCGCCGGCTCATCCTCACCGCGTTCACGCCGCGCCGGGTGCAGACGCTGCGGCCGGCGATCGAGGCGCTGGTCGCCGATCTGCTCGACGACCTGGCCAAGCACGCGCCCACCGACGTCGTCGACCTCAAGGCGGAGTACGGCCATCCGCTGGCGGCAAACGTGATCGGCGAGTTGATCGGCGTCCCCGCGGCGGAGCGGGTCGGCGTGCTCGGCGGCGGTGGCGGCGCGTACGCCACGGCCAGCAAGAGGATCACGCCCGAGGAGGCGGCGGCCGCGTTCGCCCGGCTTCGTGACCAGATGCGCGAGCTGATCGCCCGCAAGCGGCGGGCGCCCGGCGACGACCTGACCAGCGACCTGATCGCCGCCCGCGACGGCGGCACCCGGCTGGACGAGGACGAGATCGTCAGCACGCTGCTGCTGCTTCTCAACACCGGGACCGAGCCGGCGATGCACCTGCTGGTCAACGCGACCCGCGCGTTGCTGACCGCACCCGACCAACTGGCCGCGGTCCGGACGGGGCAGGCAACCTGGTCCAGCGTTATCGAGGAGACGCTGCGGGTCGACGCGCCGGTCGCCCACCTCCCGTTCCGGTTCGCGACCGAAGACGTCGAGGTCGCGGGGGTACGCATCGGGAAGGGCGAGCCGATCCTGATGAACTTCGCCGGCATGGGGCGCGACCCGGCGGTGCACGGTGCCGGCGCGGACCGGTTCGACGTGGGGCGGACCGACAAGCGACACCTGTCGTTCGGCCACGGGATCTACCGCTGCCTGGGCTCCGCGCTCGCCTGGCTGGAGGTGGAGATCGGGCTGGCCGCCCTGTTCCGCCGCTTTCCCACGCTCCGCCTGGCGGTGCCCGCCGGCGACCTGGCACCGCAGGGCATGTTCGCGATGAACGGGCCGGCGCGGCTTCCCGTTCACCTGGGGGAGGAGGACCCGCGATGGCGAGGGTGACCGCCGACATCTCGGTGTCGCTCGACGGCTTCGTCACCGGGCCGGACGACAGCCCGGCGGTGCCGCTCGGCCACGACGGGGAGCGGCTGCACCGGTGGATCTACAACCTGTCCACGTGGCGGGCCCGGGTGGGTCTCGACGGCGGTGAGGCGAGCCGCGACGCGGAGATCCTCGAGGAGGGCTTCGCGACGGTGGGCGCGCACGTGATCGGCCGCCGGATGTACGACCACGGGGAGAAGCCGTGGGGCGACGAGCCGCCGTTCCACCTGCCGGTCTTCGTCGTCACCCACGAGTCGCGTCCGGTGCTGCGCCGGTCGGGCGGCACGCGCTTCGAGTTCGTGACCGGCGGCGTGGCGGCCGCGGTGTCCCAGGCGCTGATCGCCGCCGGCGGCCGGGACGTGTCGGTGCTGGGCGGTGCGAGCGTGCTCCGGCAGTGCCTGCGCGCGGGCCTGCTCGACGAGGTCACGCTGCACGTGGTGCCGGTGTTGATGGGCGACGGCCAACGCCTCTTCGACCGCGTCTCCGGCGGCCCGCGGGAGTTGCCGGTGACCCGCGTGGAGCACTCTGACGAGGTCGTACACCTGAAGCTGGACCCGAAGGCGGTCAGCCCTCCTCGCTGAGCCGGGCGGCGCGCCCCTCCAGGTAGCGGCGCTCAGGGAGGCTGGTGGTGCGCTGGGCCGCGCGCAGGTAGCAGGCGCGCGCCCCGGCCCGGTCGCCGGCCATCTCCAGCAGGTGTGCCCGCACGGCGTCGAGCCGGTGGTTGGCGATGCGGTCGTCGAGCCCGTCGAGCATGAGCAGGCCCACCTCGGGGCCCTTGGCCATCGCGGCCGCCACCGCACGGTTGAGCGTGACCATCGGGTTGGGGTCGAGCTTTTCCAGCAGCTCGTAGAGGGCGACGATCTGCGGCCAGTCGGTGTCACCCGCGGTGGGCGCCTCGGCGTGCAGCGCCGCGATCGCCGCCTGGATCTGGTAGGACTCGACCGGCCCGTCCCGCAGGCTCCGGGTGACGAGATCGATGCCCTCCCGGATCGACTCCGCGTGCCAGAGGCGGCGGTCCTGCTCGGCGATCGGCACCAGCGTGCCGTCGGGCCGGGAGCGCGCGTCGCGCCGGGCGTCGGTCAGCAGCATGAGCGCGAGCAGGCCGGCGACCTCACCGTCGTCGGGGAGCAGGCGGTGCACCTCGCGGGTCAGCCGGATCGCCTCGCGGGTCAGCTCGCTGCGCTGTAGGTCGGGACCGGACGTGGCGGTGTAGCCCTCGTTGAAGATCAGGTACAGCACGTGCAGCACCACCCGGAGCCGCTCCCGGCGCTCGTCCGGCGGAGGCATGTCAAACCGCGTGCCGGTCGCCCGGATCCGCTGCTTGGCCCGGCTGATCCGCTGCACCATGGTCGACTCCGGCACCATGAACGCGGCCGCGATCTGCGCCGTGGTCAGGCCCCCGACGGCGCGCAGGGTGAGCGCGACCTGCGACGGCGGCGACAGCGCCGGATGGCAGCACATGAAGAGCAGCATCAAGGTGTCGTCGGGCTGGTAGGGCAGGTCGTCGGCGGGTGCCGCCACCGCCTCGTCGGCCCGTGCCATCACCGCGACGGTCACCTCGCGGGTGCGCCGGGCCTGGTCGCTGCGCCACTGGTCGGCCAGGCGTCGGCTGGCGACGGTGCGTAGCCAGCCCCGCGGGTTTTCCGGCAGCCCCTGCTCAGGCCACCGGATCGCGGCGTCGACCACGGCCTCCTGGACGGCGTCTTCGCACGCCTCGAACTGGCCGTACCGGCGGTAGAGCGCGCCGAGAACCTGCGGCGCCAGCTGGCGCAGCAGGTCTTCGACCTGAGCGTGGAGGTTGGCTTCCACTACGGAGAGCCTAATCCGGATGGGTGCGGACGAAAACTTGGGGGCTTCGTGCCTGGCGATGTCGAAAACCGCCCGGCGGCTACGACTACGGAGCGATAGGGTACGCGGCCTTCGGGTCGTACCGCCAAACCCAGGAGGGACTTCCAATGCAGGACGAGATCGTGTCGTCGGCCGACGTGACCGCGCGGCTACGTGCGGGCGTGACCGGCGAGGTGATCACGCCGGCCGACGAGGGCTACGACAAGGCCCGCACCATTTTCCAGGGCGGCATCGACCGGCGGCCCGCGGTGATCGTCAGGGCGGCGAACGCCGCCGACGTCGCGCACGTGGTATCCGTCGCCGCCGACTCGGGCCTGCCGCTGGCGGTCCGCAGCGGCGGCCACAGCCTCTACGGCGTCTGGGACGACGCGATCGTCCTCGATCTCTCGAAGATGACCGCGCTGGAAATCGACGTGGAGGGCCGCACGGCGTGGGCCGAGCCCGGTCTGGAGGCCGGCGACTACACCAACGCCGCCGGCGAGCACGGCCTTGTCACCGGCTTCGGTGACACCGCGTCCGTCGGTCTCGGCGGCCTGACCATCGGCGGCGGCATCGGCTACCTGGTCCGCAAGTACGGGCTGACCATCGACAACCTGCTCGCCGCCGAGGTCGTGACGGCCGACGGCCAGCAGCGCACCGTCGACGCCGACAACCACCCCGACCTCTTCTGGGGCATCCGTGGCGGCGGTGGAAACTTCGGCGTGGTCACGCGGTTCCAGTACAAGCTGCACTCCGAGCCGACGGTGCTGGGCGGCCTGCTGATCATGCCGGCCACGCCCGAGCTGATCACCGAGTACATGCGCATCTCGCTCGAGGCGCCCGACGAGCTGTCGAGCATCATCAACGTCATGCCCGCGCCGCCGATGCCGGGCGTCCCCGAAGAGGCGGTCGGCCAGCTGGTGGTCTTCGCCATCATCGTGTACGCGGGCGACCCGGAAGAGGGCGAGCGCGTCCTCGCACCGATCCGCGAGCTGGGCGTGCTGGTCGACATGGTCCAGCCGATGCCGTACGGCGGGATCTACCAGCCCGAGGATCCCGACTACCACCCGCTGACGTTCAGCCGCACCAATTTCGTCGACCACTTCGACATCGAGATCGCCGGCAAGATCCTCGACACCCTGCGCACGTCGTCGGCCTCGATGCCGGTCGCCCAGCTCCGCGCGCTCGGCGGCGCGATGGCCCGGGTGCCGGCCGACGCCACCGCGTTCGCCCACCGCGACCGCAAGATCATGTTCACCGCGGCGGTCGTGTTCGAAAAGCCCGACGAGGCCGACGAGCACCGCGCCTGGGTCGACGAGTTCGCCAAGGTGCTCCACGAGCCCGACGGCGGCACGTACGTCAACTTCCTCTACGACGACGGCCCCGAGCGCATCCACGAGGCCTACCCGGACGCCACCTACGCGCGCCTGGTGGAGCTCAAGCGCAAGTACGACCCCAACAACCTCTTCCGCCTCAACAACGGCACGATCTCGCCGAGCTGACCACCCGCGCAAGGCGGTCGTCGACAGCGCATCCTCGGAGATGACCGCCGTTTGCGCAGGTGCCAGAGTCGTAGGCGATTCGCGGGTGGCAGGCGCTCCGGCGCTCCCCGGTCCGGTCGGGGAGCGCCGGAGATCCCGCGCAGTCACGGCATCCCGCCAACCCCGCTGCCGACCTACGACCGAGGGACCTCCATGACGCAAAACGCGGAGAAAGCCAGCCTTGGGGTGGCCCGGTCACCCGTGATCGAGGCGACCGAAGCATCCACAGTGGCCCCACCGCCACGCCCCTCGCCGCCATCGATCTGGCGCCAGCCCTACCTGTGGCTCGTCGTCCTGGCCGGTGTCGTCGTCTTCAACTTCCTGTACGCCTTCCCCCGCTACTTCAGCACCGACTCGACCAACAGCCGCAGCATCCTCGACCAGGACGTCCAGATCCACTTTGGACTCCTCGTCGCCCACGTGGTCACCGGCAACATCGCGATGATCACCGTGCTGTTGCAGCTGTGGGGCTGGCTGCGCCGCAACCACCCGCGCGTCCACCGGTTCAGCGGCCGCGTCTACATCTTCGCGGGCGCCCTACCATCGGCCGCGCTCGGCGTTTTCGTGCTGATCCCGCTCCGTGCCGACCACCAGGGCAGCATCGGCATCGTGACGATGGGCGTCGCCTGGATCGCCACCACCATCACCGGGCTGGTCATGGCCCGCAAGGGCCGCTACGCCGAGCACCAGCGGTGGATGGCCTACAGCTTCGCGCTGGCGCTGGGCACCACCTGGGGCCGCATCCTGGTCGGCCTGTTCACGATCTGGCCCACGATGCCGCTCGCCGTCAGCGTGATCGTCGAGCTCGCCAACTGGCTCGGCTGGGTCGTCAATCTCCTGGTCGCCCACTGGTACATCGAGCGCCGCGCCAAGCGCCGCCACACCCCCAAGGGCGACGAGATCGTCACGTATCCCTCGCCCGCGGTGGCCCGCTAGGCCGTCTCGCGGCTCCCCTCAAGCGGTGGTGGCCGCTTGGGGGGAGCTTGCATGTTTGCCCACGTCCGCGTCTGGTCGCCGCCGCTGCTCCCGCGGCCTCACCCGTCCGCCGTTGGTCGCGATCACCCCTGCACGCAACCGGCCGGCAGGAAAAGGGGGCGTGGTGACGGGCTCGCGCCGGGCGGTGGTCGACGTTTGTCCACAATGCCCGTTCCCGGATCAGCGATCCGAGAAAGCAACGGGGTTGTCGTCGCCGCGGGTAACCGCCACGACGGTGCGAGCGGCGCGAGATTCCAGATCTAGGAGAGCTAGGGCGCTATTTCAACCCTAAGTCTCCTAGATCTGGAAGTCTCGCCCTTGGCTGGTGACGCTGCGTCAGGATGGCGGAGGTAGGGGCCGCGAAGACCGCCTTCGGGGCTTGTCTCGCGGACCTGGCAGTGGACGGCCGGGGGGTTCGGCGAGCGCTGCGAGCCGCCGGCCGGGAACGGTGCCCGCGGGAGCATACGGTCCGCCACTGACCCGGACGCGGGCAAATCTGCCTTGAAACAACGCACGACGAACGGCGACCCTGACCCCGAAAGGTCTCTGACCCCACCCGTCCGCCGCTGGTCACGGTCACCAGGTTCGTCCACAATGCCTGGTCCCGGATCGGCGATCCGGGAAAGCAACAGGTGTTTCGTCGCGGCGGGTAACCGCTGCGGCGGTGTGAGCGAATCTGGCTCTTTGGGTGGCTACGCTGCGTCAGGATGGCGGGAGGTAGGGCTCGCGAAGACCGCCTTCGGGGCTTGTTTCGCGGAGCTGGCGGTGGACGGTCGGGGGTTTCGGCGAGCGCTGCGAGCCGCCGGCCGGGAGCGGTGCCCGCGGGAAAGCACCCCAAGAAAACGCTCCGCCGCGCTCCACGTTTCCCCGGGGACCCCGCGCATACGGTCCGCCGCTGACGCGGACACGGGCAAATATGCCTCGAAGCGACGCGTGGAGCCCGACGACAGATGCGCGGTGACAGCGGAAACCATGTTTCCGCTGTCACCGCGTCCGATGCCGGCTTCCGCGGAGCCGGGGGTTCTAGAGTCGTCCGAAGTGGACTTGGGTGTAGAGGCGGGGGAGGGCGGTCGTCAGGAGCACCGCGAAGCCGGAGTGGCTGTGGCAGGTGGAGAGGTCGCGCCAGACGCGTTCGAGGCGCTCGTTGGCGGCCACCGAGCTCGTGCCGGCCGTGGGCTGGATGACCGCCTCGACGCCGCGCCACGCCAGCTCCGCCGCCTCGCGGCAGATCATCGCTATGCGCAGGTCCTCCTCCAGGGTGAAGGCGGCCGGGTCGCGGGTGGTCAGGTCGTGCCACTGGCGGATCGCGCTGCGGGTGATGGCCTCGGCCGCGGAGATCAAGGCCGCCGCTTGGCCGTACCAGCGCTGGTAGTCGGTGTCGTCCACGCGGAGGGTGATCGGCGGCGCCGAGGTCTTGCGGCTGGTGATGACGTCGCCGTAGGCCTCGAGCGCGCCCTGCGCGATGCCCACCCCGAGCGTCGCGCCCTCCA
Source organism: Phytohabitans sp. LJ34 (assembly GCF_052068095.1). Taxonomy (NCBI): domain Bacteria; kingdom Bacillati; phylum Actinomycetota; class Actinomycetes; order Micromonosporales; family Micromonosporaceae; genus Phytohabitans; species Phytohabitans sp. LJ34. The sequence goes on from NZ_JBQHDG010000012.1 coordinate 64,412, forward strand.
GGCACATCGAGCTCATCGGGGCGCCGCCGTACTGCGGATGGGCGTGCAGCGCGCGGCCTGGCGTGCCGGAGGTTACCGAGATCTCGCCCATGTGGGTGTGTTCGAGTCCGAAGTGGTCGGGGATCTCGGCCTTGTCGAAGCGGACGCTGTGCGAACCGCTGCCCTTGAGCCCCAGCTGCTGGCCCCAGTCGTCGAGGCGGGTCCACGTGCCGCGCGGGGCCACGAAGAGCAGCGGGTGTGGTGGTGCGCCGTCCTCGCCGGTGACCATCGCGTGGCCGATGAAGTGTGTCGCGTAAGGGATGCCGGAGCAGTATCGCCAGGTGCCGTCGATGATCCAACCGCCGTCGGGGGAGCGGGTCGCCGTGCCGCCGGGAGCGATCACGGCGGGGGCGATGAAGTCGCCGTCGCGGAACAGTTCGTCCTGTGCCTTCTCCTCGAAGAGCATCGCGGAGACCAGCGAGTGGGCCGCGCCCAGGCAGAACATCCAGGCGGTCGACGGGCAGCCGCGGGCGAGGATCATCACGACGCTCAGGAACGTCTCGAAGTCGAACTCGTACCCGCCATACCGCCGCGGAACCGTGATGCGGTAGAAGCCGGCGGCGCGAAACATCTCGTGTACGTCCTCGGCGTAGAACGTCTCGCGTTCCACTTCGGACGCTCGCGCGAGCAGCCGGGGCACCATCGCCTCGGCGCGGGCGATCAGGTCGGCCGGGCGCAGGTCCGGCTCGGGGACCGGAGGAAACCCCGGGTCGCTCATGCGTCTCTCCTCATCAGCGCGGCTTGCCGGCGGTGATGACGGCATAGCCGACAGTTCCCGCGCCGGCGTCGAAGTAGTAACCGAGGGCGTTCTTCAGCTCGTCGACCGCGCCGTCGCCGAACATTTCCGTCAGCTTGGCCCGCTGGGCTTCCGCCTCGGCCACGTACTTCGGTCCCTTGCCGAACACCCGGGGACCGCATTCCAGGTACTCGTGGAACTCGAAGCCGGCGGCGGTCAGCGCGTCGACCCACTCGGCGGGGGAGAAGAGGAACCGCGCGTTGAACGTGGCGGCGAACGACGCCGCGTCCTCCGGGGTCATCTTCCAGCGGGTGGTCTCGGTCAGCGACAGCCGCCCGCCGGGCCGCAGCACGCGGAGCAGCCCGCGCAGCACGGTGTCGAGGTCGTCGGCGTAGAGCAGGGTCTCCATGGCGACGACCGCGTCGAACGACCCGTCGGGGACGTCGAGCTTGTTCCAGTCGCCGTGCCGGAACGTGACCACTTCGGTGAGGCCCGCGTCGGCCGCGCGCTTGGTGGCCTCGGCGACCTGCACCGTGCTGATGTTGATGCCGGTCACCGTGACGCCGTAGTCGCGGGCCAGCTCCAGCGCGGGCGTGCCGAGACCGCAGCCGATGTCGAGCACCCGCTGGCCCGGCCGCAGGCCGAGCGAGTCGCCGACCCGGCGGGTGATCCGCTGCGACGCCTCCCGCATCGACGCCTCGTCGGCCTCGTCGTACCAGTAAGCGAGGTGGACCTGACCGTCGTTGAACGCGTTCGACATGGGCGTCGACTCGTCGTACATCGCCGCGATGTCGACCGGCGCGGCCGTGGTGTTCTCCATCTCTCCCCTTCTGTTGTCAGGCGGCCGGTCTCCGGACCGGGCGCTCAGGCGGCCGGTCTCACGACCGGCGTTCGGCGGTGATGAAGACGAAGGTGCCCGGGTAGGACTCGTCGGTGATCTCCAAGCCGGCGTCGTCGAGCCAGCGCTTGATCTCGTCGACCTCGAAGAGCACGAAGCCGTCGGGGCGGGCCGGGAAATGGTGGGACCGCTGGAAGTAGCGGTAGACCGGCGAGTCGTCCCAGCGGAACGTCATCAGCGTGAGCACCCCGCCGGCGCGCAGGCACCGGCCGATCTCGGCGAGGGCCTTGCCGGCGTCGGGCACGGCCTGGAGCGCGTTCCAGAAGTTGACCGCGTCGAGGCTGGCGTCGGGGAACGGCAGGTCGAGCGCGTCGCCGCGGACCGCCGGCACCTCGGTCAGCCGGCTGCGCAGGTCGTAGAGCATCGCCTCGTTGAGGTCGAGGGCGAGCACGCGCTCGGTGCCGACGGCCTCGCAGACCACGGACGTCCAGCGCCCGGCGGCCGCGGCCAGGTCGAGCACGGTGCCGCCGCGGTGCCGCAGGTGGGCGGCGATGTACTCGTCCTCGTCGGTCGGCTTGACCTCGCCGGACCAGTTGCGGCCCATGATGCGCAGGAAGTTGGGGCGCATGCCCTGCTCGTAGTGGAAGCCGATGCCACTCAGCACGGCCGCGTTCTGGAGCACGTCGTCCGCGGCGTCGTCCGCGGCGTCGCTCTTTCCGGCGCCCGCCCGGATCCGCCGGGACAAGTCGAGGACGCCGTGCGTGATGCCGTACGCCGCGGCGCAGTCCCGGCACGTCGCGCGCCGCGTCTCGAACGCGAGCGGCCCGCGGCACACCGGGCACTTGAGGGTGCTCGCGTGGCGGGCGAACGCGGCCGGATCGAGGTCACGCGGGTCGGTCTCGACCGTGGAGTTGTGCGGGCTGGGATCGGCGACCGCCACCGGCCGGCCGTTGTCCTGCGCCCACAGCGCCTTGGCGCCCATCGTCGCCAGCACCGAGCGGGTGTCGCCGTCCCAGGTCTTGCGGACCTGCGCGGGGGCCAGCGTGCTGATCCACCGGCGGTCGAAGTCGCGCTCCGCCTCGCTGATGTCCCACTCCGCCGGCGAGGGCCAGGCCCGTCCGATGTCCGGGTCGGCCTCGTCGAGGGTGTCGAGGGCTCGTTCCAGCCGGGTGCGGTCGGGCGCGCCGAGCGCGAGGTGGCGGGTGGCGTCGAGGATCCGGGCCCGGTCGGCCGGGAAGTGCGCGACAAGGTAGAGCAGGGCGAGGGTGAGCGGCGCGTCCGGCTCGGTGGCGGCGCGTAGCAGCGTGAGGTAGCGGTCGAGCCCGGCGGCGACCGCCGTGCCCAGCGGGCCGCCGGTCTCGGGGTGCTCGGACTCGGCGAGCAGGCCGAGCAGCACCAGCAGGTATCCGCGCCGGTCGCCGCCGGCGTCGTCGACGGCACGGATCACCGCCGGCACGGCCGCGGCGGCGCCGGGCCGGGCCGCGCCGTCCGCCCAGAGCGCGTCGACGAGGTCGTGGAAGGCGGCACGCAGCTGTGCCGTCGGGGCGCTCGCGTAGGCACTGAGTAGCTCGGTTTCGGTCATCGTCCCAGTCCCGTCTCGACCGTGTGCGGGGGGCAGCGCCGGCGCACACGTGCGACGGCGGCCTGCCCGACAGGCTTCCACCGGGCGACCGGACCAGGCACCTCTGACGTTGCGCTACCGCGACCGGACGGGTTCCACATAGGAACGCAAGCCACCGGAATCCAGCAATCTCGAAGATGAAGCCGGTGATGATCGCCTGAAAGATACTGCCTGCCACCCACCGTCCCGTGAGGGGAGCGTGTGATGACAGCAACCGAGGCGACGCACTCCGACGCCGATATTGGTACACGACAAAAGAAGCGGTACGCGCGGTACGACGGCCTTCGCGGTATCTGCGCGATTTTTGTGGTCATCTACCACATTGGGTACCAGTCCGGAATCAGCGAGCTTCCCGGACACGACGGCGTGCCGATCTTCGGCAGCCTCGTGCCCGCGTTCCGGATCTTCCTCCCACCCTTCTTCCTGCTCTCCGGCCTGCTGCTCTACCGGCCGTTCGCGCGGGCCATCATCGCGGGCACGCCGCGGCCAGCGGCCGGGCCGTTCGTCGTCGGCCGCGCGCTGCGCCTGCTGCCGGCCTTCTTCGTGCTGACGCTCGTCGTCTTGTTCACCCTCAACCGGTCCGCTGTGGACGGTGCGTGGGAGGTCATCAAGCCGTTCGTGCTGCTGCACTACTGGGCCACGCCAGACATGGCGCAGTGGTGGCCGGGCATGGAGCACACCTGGACCGTCCCGGTCGAGATGTCCTACTACGTCGCCCTGCCGATCCTGGCCTGGCTGATCCACCGCAACGCCCGCAAGGCGACCGATCCGGCCACCCGCGCCCGGCGCATCATCGTGCCGTTCTCCGTCATGGTGCTCGTGGGCGTCGCGTGGACGTTCTTCTGCTACCTGCCGTCGCAGGCCGCGCACAGCTACTACTGGGTCTTCTGGCCCCTCGGCTACGCCGGCTTCTTCGCCGCCGGCATGGTGCTCGCGACCATCTCCGCGTACCGCGACGTGACCGGCGTGGTGCCGGCCTTCCACCGCGCGGTCGCCCGGCACCCGCTGGCGTGGTGGCTCGGTGCGCTCGCCGCGCTGCTGCTGTACATCCCCAAGCCGTTCGCGCCGCAGGTCGTCGTCGGCACCTGGCCCGCGCTGACCCAACACATGATCGAGTACGTCCTGTTCTTCGCGTTCGGGGTCTTCGCGGTCGTGCCGCTGACCGTGCCCGAGGTGCGGTCGCGGTTCATGGACGTGGTGCTGACCAACCCGCCGATCCGGTACATCGGGCGCCTGTCCTACGGCGTCTATCTCTGGAACGTGCCGGTCATGTACTACTACTTCCAGTACGGCACCATCTTCGGCAGCGAGCCGCTGGGCCTCAACGACGTCCGCTCCACGCTGCCGTTCGGTGAGTTCTGGGCCTTCGTCCTCTATGTCTTCGCCGGCACCGCCCTCTTCACCGTGGCCAGCTGGTACCTGGTCGAGCGGCCCGCGCTGCGCCTGCGCCGCCTGTTCGGCGCGCCGAAGTCGGCGCTCGAGCTCGACTACGCCAAGGAGCCGGCGGGCCGGCCGGAGCCGGTCAGTCCCGCACCGGTCCACAACGAGCCGCACCGGAGCGCGGGCCGATGAAGCGACTGAAATCGGGCCTCGCCGTGGCGTTCGCCCTCGCCCTGCTCGGCCCCGCGTCCGGGTCACCCGCGTCCGCGGCACCCGCACCCGCCGGGCCCGCACCGGTGGCCGTCCGAGCCGGGACCGTAACGCTTGTCACCGGCGACAAGGTGGCGCTCGACCGCGACCGCGTCGTGGCCATCACGCCGGCCGCCGGCCGCGCGGGCATGCCGTTCCGCCAGTACCGCACGGGCGGCGAGCTGTACGTCGTGCCGGCCGACAAGACCGGGGCGGTCGCGTCGGGCCGGGTCGACCGGCGCCTCTTCGCCGTCTCCGCGCTGTCCCGCGCGGGCGTCACCGACGCGCGTACGGCCCGGCTGCCCGCCGCACCCGCCGCCCGGCAGCAGGCGGTGGCGGACGGCTTCTCGGTCACGCTGAGCTTCCTCGACCGGCGGGGCAACCCGACGCCCAACTATTTCGTCAGCCTGTTCGACGTCGCCACCGGCCAGGAGTACAGCGGGTACGACGAGTCCGGCACCGCCACGGTCACGGTGCCCGCCGGGCATTACTACCTGGAGGCCGGGGTCAGCGGCGACAGCGTCACCGACGTGGTGCCGTTCGACTTCTTCGCCGAGCCTGACGTCGCGGTGAGCGGCGACCTGGCACTCACGTTCGACAGCCGGGAGGCCAAGCCCCTCACGTTCGGGCTCGACCGGGCGGGTGCGACCGGCACGCTCGGCGTGACGCCCAGCCGCACGACCGGTGCGGGCGCCAGAGGGTCCACTGTGCACGGACCGCAGCAGGAGATCCGGGTACGCCCGTCGCGCACCACGGCCGAGGGCCAGTTCACGTTCAGCGTGGCCGCACACCTCGGCCGGCCGGACGGTAACGGCGGCTTCCTCGGTTCGCCGTACCAGTACCATCTACTGTGGAGTGCCGCCGGCGCGGTGCCGGCCGACCTGCACCGCGTCTTCCGCGACCGCGAGCTGGCCAAGGTGCGCAACGTCATCGCGGCGCAGGTGCCCGGCGCGATCGACCGCAAGCTCTACTCGGCCTACGTGCAGCCGCCGGCGACCGTCGTCGAGCTGACCTCGCCCGGTGCCGCCTTCTTCGAAGACGTGTACGAGCTGGACGCCGACAACAACCTCAACTGGCAGATCGCCGACCTGCCCCGGGCCGCCGGTGCCGCCGGCAGCGTCCGCACCGAGAAGTGGAACCTCGGACCGTTCGGGCCGGCGTTCGCCACCAGCCCGCAGCTGCCGGTGGTGTGGTGCGGCCGCTTCGGCGACCAGATGAACTTCGAGATCCCGCATTTCTCCGACCAAAACCCCGACCACTTCGGCTTCTCCCGGACGATCGCCGAGGAGATGCGGATGTTCCGCAACGGGCAGCCGCTCATTTCCCAGGACTCCGAGTTTGGCATCTTCACGGTGCCGCCGGCGACCGCCACCTATCGACTGGAAACCCGGTCCACCCGGAGCACCTCGCCATTTTCCACCGAGGTGCGCGGCGCCTGGACGTTCCGTTCCGGCCATGTGGCGGGCGGCCCGGCCAATGAGGTCGCATTGCCGATGGCGGCGCTGCGGTTCGCGCCCGCGCTCGACGAGCTCAACAGGGCGCCGGCCGGAAAGCGTTTCAAAATACCGCTCTACCTTCAGCCACAGCAGGGCGCCGTCATGGGCGAATGGGGCGGCGTGACGGTCGACGCCTCGTACGACGACGGCGTGACCTGGCACGCGGCTCCCGTGGTGAAGACCGCGACCGGCTTCACCGCTACCGTCAGCCATCCAGCGGCCACCGGATTCGTGTCGTTGCGCGCCAGTGCGACCGACACGTTGGGTAACAAGACCGAGCTGACGATTATCCACGCCTATCTATTGCGGTAGGAGTGCGAAAGTCGGCCCCGCATTCTCGAAGATGGCACGGCTTTCAGGGGCTGTGACGATGAGATGTGGTCCCGGGAATCAATTCTGACTGTCGATTTCCCGGGACCACTCGATTCGGCTGGACCCGAGAGGGGCGAGTGGCTGCATGACTTCTGTCGAAATCGATCGTGAGGAACCGATCGCGATCGTCGGGATGGGACTGCGCTTTCCCGGCGGCATCACCTCACCGCAGCAATTCTGGGACTTCATGGTCGACGGGCGCGACGCACTCCGCGAGGCGCCGTGGGAACGGTGGGACGGCTACGCGGCGATCAGCCCGGCACACGCCGCCGCCATCCGCCGCGCCATCAAGTACGGCAGCTACCTGGACGACGTGGCGGGCTTCGACGCGGAGTTCTTCGGCGTCTCACCGCGCGAGGCCGAGCTGATCGACCCCCAGCAGCGCATCACGCTCGAGGTCGCGTGGGAGGCGCTGGAGCACGCCGGCATCCGGCCCGACTCGCTCGCCGGCGGCGACACCGGCGTGTTCATGGGCGTCTGCACCGACGACTACGGCCGCCGGCTGCTGGAAGACCTGCCGCGCCTGGAGGCGTGGATGGGCATCGGCTCCTCGATGTGCGGGGTGGCCAACCGGGTGTCCTATGTGCTCGATCTGCGCGGCCCCAGCGTCGCCGTCGACACCGCCTGCTCCGCCTCGCTGGTGGCGGTACACCAGGCGTGCCAGGCGCTCCGGCTCGGCGAGACCGGCCTGGCCCTGGCCGGCGGCGTGATGCTCGTCGCCAGCCCGGCGTACCTGCTGGTGCTGGAAGCCGCCGGCGCGCTCGCTCCCGACGGGCGGTCCAAGGCGTTCGACGCGTCCGCCGACGGATACGGCCGCGGCGAGGGGTGCGGCGTGCTCGTCCTCAAGCGACTCTCCGACGCCCGCCGCGACGGCGATCACGTGCACGGGCTGATCCGGGGCAGCGCGGTCTGCCAGGACGGCCGCACCAACGGCATCATGGCGCCGAGCCAGGAGGCGCAGGAGGAGCTGGTCCGCCGGGCGTGCCGGGCAGCCGGCGTGGCACCGTCCACGCTGGACTACGTCGAGGCGCACGGCACCGGCACCGAGCTCGGCGACGGCATCGAGATCAACGCGCTTTCCGCGGTGCTCGGCACCGGCCGCCCGGCGGACGCGCCGCTCCTGGTCGGTGCGGTCAAGACCAACATCGGCCACCTGGAGGCCGCGTCCGGCGTCGCCGGGCTCGTCAAGCTGATGCTGTCCATGCGGCACGGCCAGATCCCGAAGACGCTCACCGCGACCGAGCCCAACACCGACATCGAGTGGGACCGGACCGGCCTGTCGGTGGTACGCGAGATGACGCCGTGGCCCGACCGCGACGGGCCGCGCCGCGCCGGCACCGGCAACTACGGCTACGGCGGCACGATCGCCCACGTCATCGTCGAGGAGCCCCCGGCCCGGCCGGCCGCGACACCGGGCACGGTGGGCACCGAGCGCGTGTACCCGCTGTCCAGCGCGACCCTCGACGGCGTCGCCGCCAACGCCGGCGCGCTCGCCGACTGGGTCGACCGGTCAGGCGCCGGCCTGGCCGACGTCGGCCACACCCTCGCCCACCGCCGGCAGCCGCTCAACGCCCGGGCGGCGGTCGTCGCCGCCGACCGCGACGAGCTCGTCGACGGCCTGCGCAAGCTCGCCGCCGGCACCGCCACCGCGGGCGTCGCGACCGGTGCGGTCGTCCGCGGTGCCCCCGCCGCCGCCGCGGTCTGGGTGTTCTCCGGGCACGGCGCGCAGTGGGTCGGCATGGGGCGCGAGCTCCTCGACAGCGAGCCGGCGATGGCCGCGACCATGGACGAACTGGGCCCGGTGTTCCGCGCCGAGCTTGGCTTCGACCCGCGGCAGGCGCTGCTCGAAGACGACTTCACCCAGGTCGACCGGGTACAGGCGATGACGTTCGCGGTGCAGGTCGCGCTTGCCCGGATCTGGCGGGGGTACGGGCTGCGGCCGGCGGCGATCGTCGGCCACTCGATCGGTGAGATCGCGGCCGCCGTCGCGGCGGGCATGCTCGACGTGCCGGCGGCGGCGATGCTCGTCTGCCGCCGGTCCTTGCTGCTGCGCCGGGTCGCCGGGCGCGGTGGGATGGCGATGGTCAACCTGCCGTTCGACGACGCGGTCGCCCGGCTCGCGGACGTGCCCGAGGTCGCCGCGGCGGTCGCGGCGGCGCCCACCTCCACGGTGATCAGTGGACCGGTCGCGCTGGTGTCCGAGATCGCCGATCGGTGGCGCGCCGAGGGCCTCGTCGTCCGCCGGGTCAACTCCGACGTCGCGTTCCACAGCCCGCAGATGGACGAGCTCGTCGACGACCTGCGGGCCGGCCTCGCCGACCTGGCCTGCCAGCCGGCCACCGTACCGGTCTACAACACCGCGCTGACCGACGCGCGCTCGACGGCACCCCGCGACGCCGGCTACTGGGTCACCAACCTGCGCAACCCGGTGCGCTTCCAGCACGCGATCCGTGCCGCCGCCGAAGACGGCCACCGGGTCTTCCTGGAGGTGTCGGCGCACCCGATCGTGCAGCACTCGATCGTCGACACGCTCGCCGCCGTCGGCGCGGAGAACGGCGTGGTCGCGCACACGCTGCGCCGGGAGCGGCCGCAACGGCGGACGCTGCTGGAAAACCTCGGCGCGCTGCACTGCGCCGGCGTGCCGGTCGACTGGGCGACGCTGCAACCCGACGGCGGCCTGGCCGACCTGCCGACAAGAGTGTGGCAGCACCGTCCATATTGGATCAACACGGCGCGGCCGGCGTCGGCGAACCTCGAGCACGACGCGGAAAGCCACACGCTGCTGGGCGCGCGCACCGCCGTGCAGGGCACCACTCCGGTCACGATGTGGCGCACCTTCCTCGACGACACCAACCGCCCCTACCCCGGCGGGCACGCCGTGATGGGCACGGAGGTGATCCCGGCGGCGGCGACGCTCAACACGCTGTTCCAGGCGGCCGAGAGCGCGCCGCTGCGCGAGGTCACACTGCGCGTGCCGATCGGCGTGCTGGTGCCGCACGAGATCCAGGTCGTCCGCCAGGAAGGCACGGTCCGGCTCAGCTCGCGGCTCACCACCCAGCAGGACGACCAGTCCTGGCTGACCCACGCCCACGCCGAGATCGCCGACCCGGCACCGGCCACGCCACGGGTCGACCTCGAGGCGTTGCGCGCCGAGCATCCCGAGGAGCTCGACCCCTCGTGTGTCTGGGACCGGCTGGCCGCGATCGGCGTGGTCGGGATCGGCTGGCCATGGGAGGTCGAGGCGGTGCGGCGGCACGCGTCCGGCATGCTCGCCACGGTCGTCGCCGACCCCGAGGGCGGCCGCTCGGCGGAGACCTGGGCGTCGCTCACCGACGCCGCGCTGTCGGTCGCGCCGGTCATCTTTCCCGGCGATCCGCTGCTGCGGATGCCCGGCTGGCTCACCGAGGCGGCGCTGCTCCTGCCCCCGCCGCCGCGGGCGCTGGTCGCGGTACGCCTCGTCAGCAGCACCGGCGACGACGTCGAGGTCGACGTCGACGTGCTGACCCTCGACGGCGAGCTGGCCGCCCGGTTCACCGGTGTCCGCTTCGGCGCGGTGCGCAAGGAGGTCCTCGTCGACCTGGGCCCGGAGGAGGAGCAGCCCGCGGACGAGCAGGAGTGGACCGGGCTATCCGGCCCGGAGCTGCGCGAGCACGTGCTGGCAACGGTCCGCGAGGTGGCCGCCGCCGAGGTACGGATCGCGCCCGGCGACCTCGACGTGCACCGGCCGCTGGCCGAGCTGGGCGCCGACTCGCTGATGACGGTGGCGATCCAGCTGCGGCTGGAGCGGCGGTTCCGCACTCCGGTGCCGTCGACGCTGCTCTGGAACAGGCCGACCGTCGCGGCGGTCGCCGAGTATCTGGCCGACGAGCTGACCGCCGACACCAAGTAGACAGGGGAGCGACCACCGTGCCTGAGCCCAGCCCGCACGCCCGGATGATGGCGATCCTGCACGCGCCGCTGGTCACCCAGATGGTGGTCGCCGTCGCCGAGCTCGGCATCGCCGACCTGCTCGCCGACGGGCCCCAGCCGGTCGAGGCGTTGGCCGCCAAGGCCGACGCCCGGCCGGACGCCCTGCACCGCATCCTCCGGGCGCTGGCCGGCGCCGGCGTGGTCGCCCAGCCGGCGCCCGGCGTCTACGGTCCGACCCCGGTGCTCGACACCCTCCGCACCGACACGCCGGGCTCGCTGCACGCGTGGGCCCGGCTGTGGGGCCTGCCGGAACGGCAGGCGGCGATCACCGAGCTGGTGCGCTCCGTGCGCGACGAACGGCCGCCGTTCGAGCAGATCCACGGCCGCGGCTGGTGGGCACACCTGGACGAGCGGCCGGAGCAGGCGGCCGTCTTCCGCGACGCGATGGGCGACCTTTCGCGCGAGCTGCACGCGCGGGCGCTCGCCGCTTACGACTTCTCCGGCGTACACCGGATCTGCGACGTCGGCGGCGGCACCGGCGACCTGGTGGCCGCACTGCTGCGGTCCTACCCGGGGCTGACGGCCGTGGTCTTCGATCAGCCGGCGGTCGTGGAGCACGCCGCCGCGGTCTTGGAGCGCGCCGGTGTCGCCGACCGCGCCACCGTCGCCGGCGGCGACTTCTTCGAGGCCGTGCCGGCCGGCGCCGACGCGTACCTGCTGTCGATGATCCTCCACGACTGGACCGACGAGCAGGCGGTCACCGTGCTCGCCAACGTGCGCCGGGTGATCCTCCACAGTGGACGGTTGTTCGTCGTCGACGCCGTCATCCCCGAAGACGACCGCCCGCACGACGGCAAGCTGCGCGACATCATCATGCTCGCCCTGCACCCCGGCCGCGAACGCACCGAACGCGAGTTCGCCGCGGTGTTCGAACGCGCCGGCTTCCGCCTCGCCGGGACGCACGCGGTCTCCGGCTCCACCGGCCTGCTAGTCGCCGTCCCCGTGTAGGACCCAGGAGGAGCGATGACCATAGAGCACGAACGGCACGTCACGCGCCAGCGCTGGAACACCGTGCCCTACCCGCGCGCCACCGCCGAGCGCTACCGCGCCGAGGGCCTGTGGCGGCCGCGCACGATCCCGGCGGAGCTGCGTGAGGTGGCGCGCACCCACCCCGGCCGCACCGCCGTGGTCACGCCCAGCGCCCGTCTCACGTACGCCGAGCTCGACCAGCGGTCCGACGCGATCGCGGCCGGCCTGTGCGAGGCGGGTCTGCGGCCGGGCGAGACGGTGATCCTCCAGATCACCAACAGCGCGCTCGCGGTCGCCACCTGGTACGGCCTGCTCAAGGCCGGCCTGATCCCGGTCTGCACACTCGCGATCCACCGCCGTCACGAGATCGAGGAGATCGCCCGGCAAACCCGCGCCTCCGCCCACCTCGTGCAGGCCGACCTGCGCGGCTTCGACCTCGTCGCGTTCGCCGGCGAGATCCGCCGCCTGGTGCCGACCATCCGGCTGCTCGCGACGATCGGGGCCAAGGAGGCCACCGCGGAAGCGGTGCGGATCGAAGACCTGGCCGACCGCCCGCTCACACCGGCCGACACGGGACAGCTGGCGGCGATCGACGCGGCGGCCGACCTCGACGCGCCGGCCGTGTTCCAGCTTTCCGGCGGTACCACCGGTGTGCCCAAGGTGATACCGCGACTGCACCCGGAGTACTGGTACAACGCCGTCGCCACCGCCCGCTGGTGGCGCCTCACCGCCGACGACCGGCTCGGGTTCGGCCTGCCCCTGGTGCACAACGCCGGCCTCACCAACGCCATGCACGCCGCCCATGCGGTGGGCGCCGCGCTGCTGCTCGCCACGCCGGTCGCCGACGACCTGCTGGCGCTGATGGACGACGAGCGGGCCACCTGGTTCATGAGCCCGCCGGGCCTGATGAACGACTACCTCCGGCACACGCGCTTCGACGGCGCGTTCGCCAGCGTCCGTACCTGCGTGCTGACCGCGGCCAAGGTGTCGCGCGACCTGTTCGACGCGATCGAGGCGCGCGGCGTGCGGGTCACCCAGGCGTTCGGGATGACCGAGGGCCTGTTTCTCTTCACCCCACCCGACGCCTCGCGCGAGCTCCGCGCCACCACCGTCGGCGTGCCGATCAGCCCCCTGGACGAAGTCTGCGTGCTGGAGCCGGGCACGCTGCGGCCGACCCCGCCCGGCGAGGTGGGCGAGCTGTGCGCCCGCGGCCCCTACACCGTGCCCGGCTATCTCGACTCGGCCCAGGGCAACCTGCGGGCTTTCACGCCCGACGGCTTCTACCGCAGCGGCGACCTCGTGCGCGGCCACCAGCTGGACGGACTGACCGCGTACTCCATCGAGGGCCGGGTCAAGGACCTCATCAACCGCGGCGGCGAGAAGGTCAACGCCGAGGAGGTGGAGCGCATCCTGCTCGACCACCCGGCGATCACCGACGCCGCGCTGGTCGCCATGCCCGACGAGCGGCTCGGCGAGCGCGCCTGCGCCTACCTGGTGTGCACGCCCGGCATGCCCGCGCCGGCGCTGGAAGACCTCCGCGACTACCTGGAGTCGTTCGGGCTGGCCCGCTACAAGTGGCCAGAACGCATCGAGATCGTGGACGCGCTGCCCCGTACGGCGATCGGCAAGATCTACAAGCAGTCGCTACGCGAAGACATCGCCCGCCGCCTCGGCGTCGCCCCCGCCTGACCCACGACCCCGGCCCTCGTCGCCGATCGCCCCCGCCGGGCCGCCGCCGCATCACCGGAGAGTAGATCCAGAGCCAGGTTTCCCGGGTTCGCGTCAGCCGCGGGCCGCTGCTCCCGCCGGAGACCGCTGCGGCCGGCGGCTCGCCAGGGCTCGCCGAGACCCCCGGCCTCCGCTGCCAGGCCCGCGCCGCAAGCCCCACGCCCGTCCGTTTGTGGCCCTTGGTTTGCGTGAAGGATCCGGGCCGGCTGCGGCTGGTCTGTCGGGAAGGCTGTCGAGCTGCGCGCACCACCGCGCGCCATCCCCTGCTGGCGGGGCGCGAGTCACCCCTCCCGGGTGAGACGGACTTGTCCAGATCGCGTTTAATGTCGAGATGTCGGCCGCGGCTCCGACTGCCAATGAGAGGGGCACGCCGCGAGTGCCATGGCGAAGGGGGTTACCGGTGAAGGATCTTCAGACACGCGTGCGAGCGGTGGTCGACGAGATGGTCGCCGCCGGGGCCGAAGACGGTGTGCAGGTGGCCGTCTACCGCCACGGCGAGCCCGTGGTCGACGTGGTCGCCGGCGAGGCCGACCAGGGGCGCCCGGTCGCGCCGGACACGCTGTTCTACTCGGCGTCGACGGGCAAGGCGGTCGCGTCGACGGTGGCACACGTGCTGGTCGACGACGGCGTGTTCGACTACGACACGCGGGTGGCCGAGATCTGGCCCGAGTTCGGCGCGCGTGGCAAGGACGGGGTGCGGATCAGGCATGTCCTGACCCACTCGAGCGGGGTGCCGGCGGTGCCCGCGGACACCAGGGTCGCGGACCTCGTCGACTGGGACGGGATGTGCCGGGCGATCGCCGACGCCGAGCCGTGGTGGCCGCCGGGTGAGCGGGTGGGCTATCACGCCGCCACCTTCGGATACCTGATCGGCGAGATCGTGCGCCGCGCCACCGGCAAGCCGATCTCCAGGGTCCTCGCCGAGCGGGTCGCGGGGCCGATCGGGATGGGCGACGAGCTGTTCTTCGGGGTGCCGAGCGACCGGCTCGACCGGGTGGCCCGGCTGAACGACGACCCCGCCGGGAAGGCGGCGTTCGCCTCGCTGCCGCCGGAGTTCCCACTCTTCAAGGCGGTGCCGCCGGCGATCGTCCCGGACGCCGACTTCGGCAACCGGACGGACGTGCTGACCACGGACCTGCCGTTCCAGGGCACGATGAGCGCCCGCGCGCTCGCCCGGATGTACGCGGCGCTGGTCGGCGAGGTGGACGGCACGCGCCTACTCTCCGCGCAGCGCCTCAAGGAGGTCACGGAGTTCGCCACGGCGGGCTTCGCCGACGAGATGACGCCGGGCGCGTCGGCCTGGGCCATGGGCTACTGCGTGGGGTGGCCGGGCACGTCGGACGCGGGCGCACGGCCGACGATCTTCGGGATGGTGGGCATCGGGGGGAGTGCCGGGTTCGCCGACCGGGAGACCGGTGTGGCCGTCGCGGTGACGAAGAACCGCTTCAACCCGATCGAGATGAACGTCGTGCAACGGGTGGCGGAACTGGCCGACGAGACGTTTGCCTGATCGGCGAAAGCACGGCCCGCGGATGGCAAAATTCGCGGCGCGGCTCCGACTGCACTATGAAGGGTGCCGATACGGCACACGACGTCCGAAGGAGTCTGCCCGTGAAGTACATGCTGCTGATCCACGCCAACCCCGAGACGATCATGGGGCGGTCCGAGGAAGAGACCATGAAGGTCTACGCCGAGATCGACGCGATCACCTCGGAGCTGTCCAAGTCTGGCGAGCTGATCGGCGGTGAGGCGCTGGCCGACGTCTCGCAGTCGAAGGTCGTCCGCGCTCCGGGTGGCGTGCCGGTTACCACCGACGGGCCGTTCGTCGAGGCGAAGGAGCACCTCGCGGGCTACCTGATCGTCGAGACCGAGAGCGTGGAGCGCGCCATCGAGATCGCGGCCCGGTGGCCCGACGCCCGCGAGGGTGGCGCGATGGAGGTTCGCCCGATCATGGACACCGGCGGCACCGAGATGTGACATGGCGCGGGCCGGGCCCCATGGCCCGGCCCGCGTCTGGTTCCCCACGGTCAGTCGGGAAGTCCGCGTACGAACGTCCGCAGGTCTCCGACGAGCAGCTGCGGCTGCTCCAGCGCGGGGAAGTGCCCGCCCCGGTCGAACTCGGTCCAGTGCGCCAGCGTGGGCAGGATGCCTTCGGCAAAGCGCTTCACCGGCCGCACCGCGTCTTCCGGGAAGGCGGCCACGCCGACCGGCATCGCCAGCGGCCACGGCCCGCCCCAGGTGCGGGCGAAGTCGGCGTCGAGGTGCGTCGA
Source organism: Phytohabitans sp. LJ34 (assembly GCF_052068095.1). Lineage (NCBI taxonomy): Bacteria > Bacillati > Actinomycetota > Actinomycetes > Micromonosporales > Micromonosporaceae > Phytohabitans > Phytohabitans sp. LJ34. The sequence continues at coordinate 80,079 of NZ_JBQHDG010000012.1, forward strand.
CTCGTAGTAGAGCTGTGCGCTCGACCCCGCGGTGGCGGTCAGCCAGAAGATCGTGACCGTGGTGAGCATGTGGTCGCGGGCGATGGCGTCTTCCGGAGTCTTGTCGGCGGCCGACCACTCCTTGAACTTTTCGACGATCCACGCGAGCTGTCCGACCGGCGAGTCGGTGAGCCCGTAGGAGAGGGTCTGCGGCCGGGTCGACTGGATCTTCTGCCAGCCCATGCCGTCCTGCTGGAACTCCATCGCGAAGCCGAGCTTGGCCTGGTCGGCCGGGTCCAGCTCACCGAACGCGGTGAAGTCGGGCGGCGGAAACGTCACGCACATGTTGATGTGTACGCCACGGACGTGTTCCGGGTCGGCGAGGCCGACGCGCAGCGAGATCGGGCTGCCCCAGTCTCCGCCCTGCGCGACGTAGCGGTCGTAGCCCAGCGAGGCCATCAGCGACGTCCACGCGCGGGCCACCCGCTCGGTGTCCCAACCCACCTGCCGGGTCGGTCCGGAGAACCCGTAGCCCGGGATGGTGGGCACGACCACGTGGAACGCGTCGGCCTCCTCGCCGCCGTGCGCCACCGGGTCGGTCAGCGCGTCGAGGATGTCGACGAACTCGAAGCCGGTGCTCGGCCAGCCGTGCGTGAGCAGCAGCGGCGTCGCACCGGCCACGCGCGACCGGACGTGCAGGAAGTGCACGCCCACGCCGTCGATCTCGGTGAAGAACTGCGGGATCCGGTTGAGCCGCCGCTGGGTGGCCGGCCAGTCGTAGCCGGTGCGCCAGTAGTCGGCCAGATCGCGCAGGTAGCCGACCGGCACGCCGCGGCTCCAGCCCGTGTCCGGGATCTCGTCCGGCCACCGGGTGGCGGCGATCCGCCGGTGCAGCTCGTCGATGTCGGACGGTGGGATGTCGATCTGGAAGGGGCGCATCGTCCTACCTCTCGGGTCGTGGCGGGCTGGCCGGTGCGGCCGCAAGGGAGTCCGCGGTGGGCGGTGTGGGGCGGCCGGCCTTCCGTAGTACCCGGACGATCCGGTCCGGGCGCAGCAGGGAGGTCGGCTCGTCGATCAGCCCGGCCACCCGGATGAACGCGTTGGTGAGCTCGGCGTCGTGCACCGCCGCCCGCTGGTAGCGGGCGACGTAGGCGTTGATCGTGCGCACCTTGGCGGTACGCCGGCCCTCCACGCCGGGGTAGCCGAGGTCGGCGCTGGCCGAGAAGTCCCACGGCGAGTCGATCTCGGCGGCGATGAGCCGGAAGAACTCCCGCCAGTCCGGGATCGTGCCGCGCCCCAGCAGGTCGCCCAGCACCAGCGACTCGGCCGCGGCCACGGTCATGCCCTGCGCGTAGATCGGGTTGAAGCTGCACACCGCGTCGCCGAGCACGAGGTAGCGCGCCGGAAAGCGGGTCAGGCGCTCGTAGCGGCGGCGGACGCTGGCCGGGTAGCGGAACATCACCGGGTCGTCGAGCGGCTCGCAGTCGGCGAGCACCTTGGCGATCTCGGGCACCGGGATCGAGCGTACGAACTCCAGGAAGCCCTCCGGATCGGTCGGCGGGTGGTCGCCGAGGATGCCGGTGAGCGACAGCTCCAGCCGGTTGTCGTCGCCCGGCAGGCGGTAGAAGAACGCGCCGCGCGGGTGCGACGGGGTGGCCGCCGGGATGATCGCCAGGTCGCTGCCGAACGGGTCGTACGGCGCCTGGTAGTGCCGGGTCGTGTAGGCGAGGTCGATCTTCACGCGGTCTTCGGCGGGCCGTTCGTAGCCCAGCTCCGCCAGCCACGCCGGGGTACGCGAGCCCCGCCCGGTGGCGTCGATGACGAGATCGGCCTCGATCACCTCGGGGGTGCTGCCGGGCGTCTGCTCCTGGACCAGCGCGCCGGTCACCGTGGCGCCCTCGCCGGTGGTGACCAGGCGCAGGATGTCGCGGCTCTGCATGAACCGCACGTTGGGGATCGCCTGCACGCGCTTGCGCAGGTGGTACTCCAGCACCGGCCGGGTCGCGGGCACCGAGAGCAGCCCCGACGTCGACGGCTTGAGCCGCCGCCCGCCGAAGATCCACTGGATGTCGCCGTTGAAGTCGCCCGGCTTGACACCGGCCCGCACGAGGTCGTCCATCAGGCCGGGAAACTGCCGCTCGAAGATCTGCTGCCCCTTGGCGACGAGGCCGTGCGCGTGCCGGCCGTGCGGCACGCCCCGGCGGTACGTCGGGTTGTCGACCACCTCGTCGCGGTCGACCAGGAGCACCTCGCCGAACGCGGCGGACAGCGGCTTCGCGGCGAGCAGCGCCCCGAGGCTCGCACCGAGGACGACCACGCGGTCGCCAACCTTCGCCGGCACGGTCACCACCCCACATCCACAGTGGACAGCTGCGCGTCCGGCCGGGACAGCAGCGTCGACAGCAGCGTCAGGTAGCGCTCGACGAACACGTCGACGGTCTTCTGCTCGAAGAGATGGGCGCTGAACCCGAGCGCGCCGACGATGTCGTCGGACGGCCCGAGGTGCAGCGACCACAGCATCCCGTCGGGCATGTCCGAGCCGACCGGCTGGGAGATGACCCGGCGCCAGATCGCCGTGTACTCGAGGTCGCCGACCCGCTCCCGCTCCATCACGAACGGCGGCTGGATGACCTGGAAGAGACACGGCGCGACGCCGGGCGCGACCGACGCCATCAGCTCGGGCGCCTCTTGCAGCACGTGCAGCAGCGGTACCTCGTGCGAGTACGCGCCGAGGCAGGTGGCCCGGGTACGCGCGACGACGTCGCGGAAGGTGGCGGCGCCGGACAGGTCGGTGCGCAGCGGCACGAAGTTGAAGAACGAGCCGACCGTCTCCTGGAACCGGCCGTGTCCCCGGCCCGGCGTGAACGTCGGCACGGTCACGTCGTCGCTGCCGGTCCAGCGGCTCGCCATCACGTAGAACGCCGCGAGCAGCACCATGAACGGCGAGGTGTGCGTGTCGGCCGCGAGCGCGGTGGTCGCCGAACGCAGTTGGGCGTCCGTCACGAAGCGCTGCCACGTGGTGGTCGGCGTCGTGTCCGGGTCCGGGGTCCGGTCTACCGGGATCACCATGATCCGGGCGCCGGCGAGCTTGTCCCGCCAGTACGCGCGGGCCGCCTCGAGCCGCGGGCTTTCCGCCTCCGCGTGCTGGGTGGCGATGTACTCGCGGTACTGCGGCGCGGTGGACGGTGCGGGCTCCCGGCCGGCCGCCCGCTCGGCGTAGCAGTGCGCCAGATCGCGGAGGATCACCTGCATCGACCAGGCGTCGGCGGCCGAGTGGTGGGTGGTGAGGATCAGCACGGAGTCCGTCTCGTCGAAGCGGCCCAGCGTGACGCGCAGCAGCGGCAGGTCGTGCACGGCGAGCGTGCCGGCCTCGATCTCGTTGATCAGCTCCTCGGCCCGGCGGTCCCGGTCGGCCGGGTCCACACCGGACAGATCCCGCACCTCGACCGCGGGCGGCGCGGGGTCGAGCACCCGCTGCCCGTGCTCACCGCCACGCAGCACCGAGGTGCGCAGGGCCTCGTGCCGCCCGACCACGTCCGCCAGCGCCCGGCCGAGCGCGTCGACGTCGACCCGCCCGTGTACCCGCCAGCCTTCGCCGATCAGGTAGTGCGGTCCGAAAGGGCCAGTGGCGTCACCGGTGTCGAACAGCAACAGGAACTCCTGTTGCAGGGAGAGCGGAAGGTCGTGCGAGGTGGTCATGCTGCGCTCCTCATGGGTTGGATGCGGGTGTCAATCCACGACGAACCGGCGCGGGCCGGGTGGCCCCGGCCGCTCGCCCAGGCAGTCGGCGTTGTACTCGTCGAGCAGGCGTTGGGCGTCCGCGGAGGCGTTCGTGAAGCTGCGCAGCGGTTCCACGCCACGCACGAGGACGTCCTCCATCGCCTGGGTCATCACGCCCTGGATGCGCGGAAACTCGCCGAGCAGCGCACCCCGCGCGGCCGGCGAGCCGTCGGTGGCCAGCAACTGGTCGATCGCCACCCGCTGGTGCGGCCGCTCGTCGAACCAGCCCTCGCCGTGCAGCAGGTCGATCGCGGTGGTGGTCACCGGGATGAACCAGGTGGCCTTGTGCCGTTCCGCGGCCGCGTGCGGCGCGAGCAGGTGCTGGAGGAACGCGAGCGCCCCGTCCTGTACCGCCGGGTCCGGGCTGTCGGTGAGCCAGATGGCGTCGCCGCCGACGATGTTGCCGGCGTAGCGGACCTCGCCGTTGTGCGGCATCCGGCCGACGGCGACTCCGAAGCCGCGGTCGCGGCCGGCCTGGATCAGCCACTCGGCCTCGACCGACGAGCTGAGCACGAACGCGACCCGCTGCTCGGCGAACGCGACGAAGTTCTCTTCCCAGGCCCGGCCGGTGTTGTCGCCGTACGCCTGGCCGCCGATGTAGTGGTAGATCCCGTCCTGGTGCAGGCCGCGCCACCACTCGGCGAACGCCACGAGCTCGGGCGCCGCGAGGTCCACCCGCTCGGCGCGGCCCTCCCGCCCGTTGGCGTGGTCGGCGAGCAGACCACCCTGCTGCGCCACCGCCTGCTGGAAGATCCAGCCGTGGTTGGGCCAGGTGATCGCCGCCCGGCCGGTGTGTGCCAGGACCGCCTTGCCGGCGGCGGTCAGCTCGGCCCAGGTGGTCGGCAGTTCGGTCACCCCGGCGGCGGCCAGCAGGTCGGTGTTGGCGTAGAGCAGCGTGGTCGAGACCAGCGGGGGAGCGGCGAGCAGCGTGCCGCCGGCCGAGTAGTAGCCGCGCGCCGGCGCGATCACGTCGCCCGTGACGACCGGTTCGCCCAGCACCCTGGTACGCCCGTCCAGCGCGGTCTCAAGTGGACGGATCAGCGGCGCGCCGCCCGGGCCGCGCATGTCGCGGGCCAGCTGCGTCGAGGTGTGGAAGTACTGCACCAGGGCGGGCGCCTCACCGCGGCGCGCCGCCGCGTCGACATCCGCGGGCAGGGTCTTGTAGCTGGACTCCCGGACCCGGACCTCGTAGTCGGGGTGCGCCTCGTGGAAGCTCGCCGCCAGCGCCCGGATACCACCCAGATAGTCGGGCACGGCGGGGTAGCTGGGTAGCCAGACATCGATGACGGTGCGCGCGTGGTCCAGCCTCATGTGACGGTCCTCCGGGCGGGCGGCGGGGGTCGCCAATAGGGTGTCCGCCGCCCGGCGGGCGGTTCATCTCCCGGCGTGCTCCGGCCGGGCACGCGCGGTGAACTGCGCACGAAGGAAGTCGTGGATGGATGTCGAAATCCAGCGGCCGGCTCCGACCCCCAGTTGAAGGGCTTAATGCCGAGAAGGGACTGACGACATGGACAACTCCGCGTCTGCGCCGCCCGCGGACCTGGCGGGGCGCAAGGAATGGATCGGGCTGGCGGTGCTGGCGTTGCCCGCGATGCTGGTGGCGATGGACATCGGCGCGCTGTTCCTGGCACTTCCGCACCTCAGCGCCGACCTGGGAGTCTCCGGCGTCGAGCAGCTGTGGATCATAGACATCTACGGCTTCCTGCTGGCCGGCTTCCTGCTCACCATGGGCACGCTGGGCGACCGCATCGGGCGGCGCCGGCTGCTCATGATCGGCGCCACCGCGTTCACGCTCGCGTCGATCCTCGCCGCGTACGCGAACTCCGGCACCACGCTGATCATCGCGCGGGCGCTGCTCGGCGTCGCGGGCGCGACCCTGTCGCCGTCGACGCTCGCGTTGATCACCAACATGTTCCGCAACGAGAAGCAGCGCGGCATCGCGATCTCGGTCTGGGCGGCCTGCCTTTTCGGCGGCACCGCGCTCGGCCCGATCGTCGGTGGCGTGATGGTCGACCACTTCTGGTGGGGTTCGGTCTTCCTGCTCGGCGTGCCGTTCATGATCGTGCTGCTGGCCACCGGCTTCGTCCTGCTGCCGGAGTACCGCGACCCCAACGCGGGCAGGTTCGACCTGCTCAGTGTGGTGCTTTCGCTGGCCTCGATCCTGCCGATCGTGTATGGGGTGAAGGAATTCGCGGCCGGTGACTCCGACAACCCGGCCCTGGCGGCCGGCGCGATCGCGGTGGGCCTGGTGATCGGCGCGATCTTCCTACGCCGCCAGTCGCGGCTGGAGCATCCGCTGATCGACCTGAGCATGTTCCGCAACGCCTCGTTCAGCGGCGTGCTGGTCACGATGATGTTCGCGTCCGCCGCGCTGGCCGGCATCAGCCTGATGAGCACGCAGTACATCCAGAGCGTCGAGGGCCTGTCGCCGGCGGCGTCCGGCCTCTGGCAGGCACCGACGGGCCTGGGCATCGCGATCGGCACCGGGATCACGCCGATGCTGATGAAGGCCCTCAAGCCGGCCACCGCGATCATGATCGGCCTGACGATCTCGGTCGTGTCGATGCTGCTCCTCACCCAGGCGGGCAGTTCCGGCTGGCTTGTCGCGATCGTCGTCCTGGTCGCGATCGTCGCGCTCGGCACGGGTCCGTTGTTCACCTCGGGCACCGGGATGGTGGTCGGCTCCGTCCCGCCGGAGAAGGCCGGCTCGGCCGCGTCGCTGTCCGAGACCAGCAACGTGTTCGGCTCCACGCTCGGCCTCGCGCTGCTCGGCAGTGTCGGCGCCGCCGTGTACCGCAACCAGATGGCCGACGCACCCCTCAACGACGTGCCACCCCCGGTGGCGGAGGTCGCCCGGGAAAACGTCGCCTCGGCCACGGCGGCGGCTGACTCCCTGCCACCCGCGGCGGCCGACAACCTCGCCGACACCGCCGGCGAGGCGTTCACCACCGCGATGAACGTGGTCGCCTGGGCCGACGCGCTCCTCATCCTCGGCCTGATCGTGCTGGTCGCCCTGACGGTCCGCGGCAAGCGCGGCCAGCAGCCGGCCGAAACGCCGCAAGCCGAGGCCGTACCCACCACAGGCACCGCGTAGACCACCGCTTTCCGGTCCGCCCGCGACGCGGGCGGACCGGAAGGCTTCCCACGGCCACCGTTGAGGTTCCCTCGACCAGGTTTCCCGGGTGCGTGTCAGCTGCGGACCGCTGCTCCCGCCGGAGACCGCTGCGGCCGGCGGCTCGCCAGGGCTCGCCGAGACCCCCGGCCTCCGCTGCCAGCTCCGCGCCGCAAGCCCACATGGCGTAGGTCCGCGGCAGCTGCGAACCCGCTGCGAGGCAAGCCATGATCATTGGCTGGCGGGCACGTCCTCCACGATCCTCGCTGACGCTCGCCGCAGGCCCTGCCCGCGGTCCGTGGTGGGGTCGGGACGTCGAGATCTAGGAGACTTGGGGTTGAAATAGCGCCCTAACTCTCCTAGATCTGGAATCTCGCCTCGCGCACACCGCCGCGGTGGTTACTCGCGGCAACGAAACCCCTGTTGCTTTCCCAGATTGCCGATCCCGCAGCGGGCATTGTGGACAAACGTCGACCACCAGCCGGTGGCGCGCAGAAGTGAGCGCGACCAGCGGCGGACGGGTGAGGCCGCGGGAGCAGCGGTCTGGACAGATAGCCCCTCTTCAGAGGGCTGTCGAGCCGGGGCTGGCGTCGCCGCGGAAGATGCCGGTCGGGTCGACGCGAGCGCGGACGTGGTCGGCACGGTCCACATCGGACGGAGCTAGGTGGCGTTGGGGTTGGCGCCAGCTCTCCACGAAGGTTGGCGCTGTGCGGCCGGTGTCCCAGGGTGCGAGTGCCGAACGGATCACCGCGCAGTGTTTCTCGATCACCGCGGCCGCCTCCGGGCTGTCGGGGATCGCGTTGCCGAGGTACGAGTAGTCGGCCGCGTAGTGGTCGAGCGCCCCGCCGTCCGGGTGTGGCACGGCCAGCGCGCCGCCGAGCTGCCGCAGCTCCGCCGTGACCAGCGGCGAACCCGAGGTGGTCAAGTCGAGGAAGGTGGCCTGCCCGCGTGCGTCGAGGGCGCCGAGGAGCATGTGGTCGCCGACGATGGGCAGCGGCTCGTCGGGGCCGAGCTGGGCGCGCACCACCTCCGCCGCCGTGCACGGCATCCACACGTCGACCACCGGCTCGGCCACCGCGCGGAGCTGGGTGAGCAGGTCGGCGAGCCCGCCCGTCGCCTCGCCCACCTCGGTCGCCGCCACGCCAATCATCGTCCCGCTCTTGAGCTCGGGCGGCACGATCGGTACGTCGGGCAGGTTGAGCACCTGGAACGCGCTGGTCACCGCCCACGGTGCGGCGTTGGCCCAGCGGGTCCAGCGGTCGAGGAGCGCTTCGGCGTGCCGCGCCGGCCAGTACGCCGAGCCGGTGACCACCGGCCGGGCCGGCGACAGGCGCAGCTCGACCGCGACCACCACGCCGAAGCCGCCACCGCCGCCGCGCACGGCCCAGAACAGCTCCGGGTCGTTGGCCGCGTCGACCCGGCGCAGCTCGCCGTCGGCGGTGACCAGCTCGACCGCGGTCACGCTGTTGACCGCGAGCCCGGTCTCCCGGCCGTAGACGCTGACGCCGCCGCGCAGCAGGTAACCCACCACGCCCACGTCGGCCGACGAGCCGTGCGGCGCGGCCAGGCCGTGCGGTGCGGCCGCGTCGACCACGTCGCCCCACCGGGTGCCGGCCGGGACGCGGGCGGTACGGGCGACCGGATCGATCTCCACGCCGCCGGCGAGCTCCGTGCGCAACAGGAACGCCCCGTCCATCGGCCGCGCGGCCGCCGCGCCGTGACCGGTGCTGTGCACCCGCACGGTCATGTGGTGCGACCGGGCGTACGCGATCGCGGCACGGACGTCCTCGACGGTGCGGACCGTCCGCGCCGCGGCCGGGTGTGGGCGGCCGTGGAGGTTGAACACCTGGGTGGCTTCCTCGTAGCCCTTGTCGTCCAAAATGGACACGTCGCGTTCCTCCTCTGTGGACGGCTCAGTCGGGCAGCCGCACCGACAGCGCGTGCCGGAACACGTCGCGCGGGTCGTAGCGGAGCTTGACCCGCTGGAGCCGGGGATAGTTGTCCTTGAAGTAGAGGGTGTGCCAGGGCACGCCGGAGGTGTTCCACTCTGGATCGGCGAGGTCGACGTCTGGATAGCTGATGTACGAGCCGTCGCTCACCTCGCCGGCCACCGGCACACCGCCCGTCTCGGCGTAGACGTCCCGGTACATCGCCCGCACCCACGCGATGTTCGCCGCGTCGTCACCGGGCGACTGCCAGGCGCCGGCGCTGTACGAAGCCTTCACCACGCTGTCGCGCTGGGCCGCGGCGGTCGCGTCGGGCGCCACCGCGTTGACCTGACCGCCGAACGCGGTGAGCACGATGCCCGCCGCCGGGTTGGCGTAGTCGGGGTCGGCGAGGTAGCGGTAGAGCGTGGCCAGCTGCTTGTCGGTGTAGCCCGCGCGGAGGTACCCGGCCTTGTTCTTGTAGCGCCCCCGCGGATCGCTGGGCCAGCTGTAGGAAGGCATCCAGCTCGCCATCCAGTCGACGACGTCTTCCGCGTCCGTGTGCGGGGTCAGGCCGGTGCCGTCGACGATCGCGTCGAACTGGTCGGCGAGCAGGCCCGACGCGCCGCTGACGGCGTCGTCGACCACCGCGGTCAGCGCGACCATGTCGGCCGAGCGGTGCATGACGATGAGGTTGCTCCACAGCTGGGTCGCGGGCGCGCCGACCGCGCTGTTGCGCTCCAGCCAGCCGCAGTAGTTGGCGAGCAGCCGGGGCAGCGTGGTCTCGTCCATCGCATCCCACGACCACAGCACGTCCCGCCGGCGGATCCGGCGGGGCGCGGCGGGCAGGAGCCGGGCGGGGTCGTCGCCCTCGGTGCCGGGGCTGCGCAGCCAGAACCGGGTGACCACACCGAAGCTGCCGCCACCCCCGCCGGTGTTGGCCCACCAGAGGTCGTGGTGCGGGTCGTCGGGATCCCGTGTCGCGACGACCGCGCGGGCTCGGCCGCCGTCGTCGACGACGACCATCTCCACCGCGTACAGGTGGTCGACGACGAGGCCGTCGCGGCGGGAGAGGTGGCCGTAGCCACCGCCGGTGATGTGGCCGCCGACGCCGACCTCGAAGCAGGTGCCGCCGGGGATGGTGACGCCCCAGCGGTCGTGCAGCGCGGGGTACAGCGCGCCGAGTGTCGTGCCGGCCTCCACCATCACCGCCCGCCGTGCCGGGTCGTAGGCGATCGCGTCCATTTTGGACATGTCGATCAGCAGCCGGACGTCGGGCGCGGCGAAGAAGTCTTCGAAGCAGTGTCCGCCGCTGCGTACGGCCACCCGTCGCTCGCCGGTGACGGCCTCTTGGACGGCGGCGACCACCTCGTCGGTCGTCCGGACCTGCCGGACGGCGTCAGGTTGGCCGGTGAACCGGTGGTTGTAACCCTCGACCAGGGCCGCGTAACGGGGGTCGTCGGGCAGGATGTCGGTCATGCGGTCGGTCCCTCCGTGCGCGACCGGCCGCCCGGCCGCACATGCGCCGGGCGGCCAGGGATCGTCTAGTTGGTGCCGATCGGGGTGTTCTGGTAAGCGGTGACTCGCCATTCGCCGGCCTTCTTGGCCAGGATCCACATTGCCCGGATGGCGCGCTCCGGCGACACCTCGGTCTCGCCGGGCGCCAGCACGCCGCCCTTGGTGATGAGCACGCACGCCTCGGCGCCCAGGAACTTCACGGAGATCGGCTCGCCGTGCACCTTGGTGCCCTTGTAGGGGCCGGCGTACCCGCGCGCCATGAAGGCCTCGATGCCGTCGCGGCCCTCGACGAAGACGCCGCCCGGCAGGATCATCGTGGCGTCGTCGGTGAACACCTTGGCGAACGCGGTGGCGTCGTTGTCGGCCCAGGCGGCGATGATGCGCCCCGGCACCTCGGCGACGGCCGCCATCTGCTCCGGCTGGACGCTCGTGTCGGAAATGGTCATGCTGACACCTTTCTCTGCGGGTCAGGCCCGCACCGGGGTCTCCCGCAGCGCCGGTTCGGCGTGCGGGTCGGTGAGCAGGATGTGGGGGTCTTCCATCTCGTACCAGCCCACGCCGGGCGGGCACCGGTCGTAGCCGAGGAGCCGCTGCACCTCCTCGGGCAGCGTGCGCACGACGTCGCGCGGCACGGCGAGGAACTGGTTTTCCTCCTGGCGCAGGTTGCCCAGGTCGTACGAGACCGTGAGGCTCGTGCGCGGCTTGTCGGAGACGTTGCCGCCGCCGCCGTGGTAGACGCCGCCGAGCCAGAGCAGCCCGGACTTCGCGGGCATCGCGGCGGGGATCGCCTCCGCGTACCGGGGCGCGCGCTCGTCGTCCCAGTGGTGGCTGCCCGGGATCACCAGCGTGGCACCGTTTTCGGCGGTGAACTCGCTGAGTGCGAGCATGAGCTGCACCCGCGAGGTCGGCCCGGGGTGCCGGCGCAGGTGCAGTGAGTCGTCCCGGTGCAGCGGCTGGCGGCCCTGGCCGGGATCGATCTGGATAGCCTGCGTCGCGCTGATCTGGATGTTGGGCGTCATCTCGATGCGGGCCTGACCGACCCACATGTGTACCGGCTTCTCCATGATCCGCCGCGCCGCGCCGAGGTAGAGCGGCTGGAGGAAGACCGGCGTCAGGTGGGTGGTGCGGCGAAACAGCGACGAGACCCGCCGGGTCTGGTGGCCGTCGTAGCCGCTCTTGCTGTAGCGCGTGCCGTCGAGCAACGGGCCGAGGTCGGCCCAGAGGCCCTCGAACGTGGCGTCGTCGACGAAGTTCTCGATGATGATGCAGCCGTCGCGCTCCAGCACCTCGACCACGTCGTCGAGCGGGGCGTCGGGCTGCACACGGACGAAGTCGACCATCTCGGCTACCTCCCCAGCGTCTGAGCCTTCGCGACGATGTCGCGGGTGAACGTGGCCAGGTTGGGGTCCTCGAAGAGATCGCCGAGGTCCACCTGGACGCCGATCTCCTCCTGCACACGGGCCACGATCCGGACCGCTGAGATTGACTGCCCGTTGAGCTCGAAGAAGGTGGCGCCGTCCTCGCCGGGCGGCACGTCGAGCACGTCCCGCCAGATCGACGCGACCTGGTTCTCGATCTCGGCGACGCTCAACGCGCGGGTTTGGTCGATCGGCATGGGAGTCCCTCCCGATGTAATGTGATGGGTGTCGATTCGGGCCGGCCGGTGAATGCGGCGACCCCCACGCATATGATGTCGGTGAATTCGCCGAATGCGTTCTCCGCTATTGCGCTATTAACCTCGACATCGGAAAAGCGCGGCGGGGCCCCACGCGGGCCCCGCCGCCATCTTTTTCTACAGGTACTGCGTATTGGGCCCGAGGCCGCAGAGGATCCGGCCGTAGAGCTCGAGGTTGGTGTTCGGGTGCATGATCGCGTGCAGGTTGACCGTCTGCACGTCGCGTTCGATCCGCTGGATCGGCACGTCCTTGTAGATGGAGGAGCCGCCGCTGGCGGTGTTGAGCACGTCGACGGCCTCCTTGGCCGCCTGGCAGGTCGCGCCGAGGTCGAGCCGGGCCCTGGCGCGCTCCTCCAGCGTCCACTCCGCGCCCGCCTTGCCCTTGCTGTCGACGCGGTCGGCGGCCCGCAGCGCGTGGAACTCGGCCTGGTCGAGCTTGATCTGCGCGCTGGCGACCTGAAGGTGGGTCAGCGGCGCCTGGCTCTGGTCGGCGTAGTCGGTGTAGGTGATCTTGCGACCGGGCAGCCGCTCGAAGAACGCCTCCTTGCCGGCCTTGGCCAGCCCGTACGCCGTGGCGCCGACGGTCGCGCAGGCCACCGGCATGAACGGGCCGCGCCACATGGTCGCCGTCGGGTGCTGCTGAAGCGGGTGCTGGCCCATGATGATCGGCACCATCGGCAGGACCCGCTCCTTGGGCAGGAACACGTCCTTCGCCACCGTCGAGACGCTGCCCGAGCCGCGCAGGCCCGAGGTGTGCCAGTCGTCGACGACCATCAGGTCGGACATCGGGATCAGGGTCAGGATCGGCTCGTGACCGCCGTCGGGGGTCGCGAGCACCGCCGCGTTGGCGTTCCACTGGCTCTGCGTAGCGCCGGTGTTGAACGCCCACTTGCCGTTGAGCACGTAGCCGCCGTCGACGGGCACGGCCATCGCGGTCGGGCTGAGGATGCCGCTGATCCGCGTCGACGGGTCGCCGAAGACCTCCTGGCGCACGGCGTCAGGAAAGAGGCCGGTGATCCAGCTGCTGATGTGCCAGACCGCGACGGTCCACGCGGTCGAGCCGTCGCCGCGGGCCAGTTCGGCGATGACCTCGACGACGCTGCGCGTGTCGGCCTCGTAGCCGCCGAACTCCTCGGGCACCCGCATCCGCAGGATGCCGGAGTCGCCCAGGGCCGCCACGACGTCGTCGTGCAGGCGGCGGTTTTCCTCGCCCCACTGGGCGTGTTGGGCCAGCAGGGGCACCAGCTCCGCGGCCCTGCGCACGAGATCGGCGCGGGGCGGAGCATCGGTGATCGACATCGGTCCTCCTCGAAGGGGCTGTTTTAGCGCGCGAACTGTGCGCCGGAAGTCACGGCGGACGCCCACCTGACCCTGGCACCACCGGTGGTGGCGCGCATCTTCCCCCGTGCGTTTCTCGATCGCGCAGCGATATCGGCGACCGGCGCAATCTGAAAGGTGCGCTCTTCTAGCTGGCGCAGGGATATTGACTTTTGTCTCCGCATCTGTCGCGTCCCCAGACGGCGAAGGGAATTCACCCAATGGAACGGTTCCGTGTAGAAATCCCTCAGGAGGACGTGGCGGACCTGCGTCGCCGGCTGAGCGGCACGCGATGGCCGGCGCTCTTCGACGCGGGGTGGGACCGGGGCGTACCGACCGACTATCTGCGCGAGCTCGCCGCCTACTGGCGCGACGAGTTCGACTGGCGGGCCGCCGAGCGGCGGATCAACGCGGTGCCGCAGTTCGTCACCACCATCGACGGCGCGACGGTGCACTTCCTGCACGTGCGCTCGCCGCACCCGGACGCCGTGCCGATGATCGTCACGCACGGCTGGCCGGGCTCGGTGACCGAGTTCCTCGACGTGATCGGCCCGCTGACCGATCCGGTCGCGCACGGCGGCGACGCCGCCGACGCGTTCCACCTGGTCATCCCGTCGATGCCGGGATTCGGCTTCTCCGGACCTTTGCCGGCGCCCGGATGGAACAACCTCCGGGTCGCCCGCGCCTGGGCCGAGCTGATGCGGCGGCTCGGCTACGAACGGTACATCGCGCAGGGCGGCGACTTCGGTGCCGGCATCTCGTACGCGCTGGCCCAGGTCGACGCCGACCACGTGCTCGGCCTGCACCTCAACACGCTGGTGACCACTCCGGCGGCGGACGGCTCGGACGCGCTCGACGACGAGGACCGCTGGCGGCTGGCCCGCTCGAAGCGATTCCTCGACGTGCTCGCCGGCTCGATGAAGCTCCAGGCGACCCGGCCGCACACGGTGGCGTACGCGCTGACCGACTCGCCGGTCGGGCAGCTCGCGTGGATCGTCGAGAAGTTCAAGGACTGGGCCGACACCGGGAAGGCGCCCGAGGACGCGGTCGACCGCGACAAGATCCTCACGATCGCCTCGATCTTCTGGTTCACCGGCACGGCCGGCTCGTCCGCGCAGTTCTACTACGAGACCGTCGACTACCTGCCGATCTCGACGAGCACCATCCGGTACGCCCCGATCCGCCAGCCGCTCGGCGTCGCGGTGTTTCCCGAGGGCGTGTTCCTGCCGATCCGCCGCTTCGTCGAGCGCGACTTCCCGACGCTGGCGCATTGGTCGGAGTTCGACCGTGGCGGGCACTTCGCGGCCCTGGAGGAGCCCGACCTGTTCGTCGGCGACGTGCGGGAGTTCGCCCGTATCGTGCGGGGCTGACGGTGACCGACTTCCGGGTGGTCGGTGAGCGGCTGCGCAACTGGGGCCGCTGGGGCGACGACGACGAACGCGGCACGGTCAACCTCATCACGCCCGAGCGGCTCGCCGCCGCCGGTCGGCTGATCCACAAGGGACGGATATTCGACCTCGGCATCGACCTCGACGGCACGGGGCCGCAGAACGGCCGGTTTCGCATCAACCCCGTGCACCTGATGTCAGAGACGGGTGCCGAGCAGGTGTTTCCCGGCGGCTTCCGCTACGCCGACGGCTACCTGTTCATGCCGATACAGGCGTCGTCGCAGTGGGACGCGTTGGCGCACGTCTTCTACGACGGCCTGTTGTACAACGGACATCCGGCCGACGAGCTGACGGTCAAGGGCGCGGCGCGATGCGGGATCGACAAGCAGGGCAAGGGAATCGCCGGCCGCGGCGTGCTGCTCGACATCCCGGCTGTGCGCGGCGTCCCGTGGCTCGAGGCCGGCGAGGTGATCACGCCGGACGACCTCGACGCGGCAATCGCCGCGCAGGGCGGCGTGTCCGTCGGCGCGGGCGACATCCTGCTCGTCCGCACCGGGTGGCGGCGCAAGTTTCTGGAGCAGGGCCAGGAAGCCGGATTCATGGCCGGCGAGCCGGGTCTCGGGCTGGCCAGCTGCCAGTGGCTGCGCGACCGGGACGTCGCCGCGGTGTGCGCCGACAACTGGGCGGTCGAGGCGCTGCCGGGCGAGGACCCCGGCGCGTTCCTCGCCGTGCACATGGTGCTGATCCGCGACATGGGCATGACGCTCGGCGAGATCCTCGACTTCGAGGAGCTCACCGAGGACTGCCGGGCCGACGGGCGGTGGGAGTTCTTCTTCGCGGCGCCGCCACTCAAGATCACCAGGGCCGCCGGCTCGCCGATCAACCCGCTCGCCATCAAGTGACCTGGGAGACTTCATGGGACGCCACATGTTCACGTCCGAGTCGGTGACCGAAGGTCATCCCGACAAGATCGCCGACCAGATCAGCGACGGGATCCTCGACGCCCTGCTGGCCCAGGACCCGCGGAGCCGGGTGGCGGTCGAGACGCTCATCACCACCGGCCAGGTACACGTCGCCGGCGAGGTGACGACCGCCGCGTACACCGACATCCCGGCGATCGTGCGGGAGACCGTGCTCGGCATCGGGTACGACTCGTCGCGCAAGGGCTTCGACGGAGCCTCCTGCGGCGTCAGCATCTCGATCGGGGCGCAGTCGCCCGACATCGCGCGCGGTGTCGACCAGGCCGGCGCCGCGCAGGGCGCGGGCGACCAGGGCATGATGTTCGGCTTCGCGTGCACCGAGACGCCCGAGCTGATGCCGCTGCCCATCGCACTGGCACACCGGCTGGCGCGGCGGCTCACCGCCGTGCGCAAGGACGGCACGATCCCGTACCTGCGGCCGGACGGCAAGACGCAGGTGACGGTGGAGTACGACGGCCGGCGCCCGCTGCGCGTCGACACCGTCGTCGTGTCCGCCCAGCACGCCGCGGACATCTCGCTGGAGTCGCTGCTCACCCCCGACGTGCGGGAGAAGGTCGTGCTGCCCGAGCTGGCGGCGCTCGACCTCGACACGGCCTCGTTCCGGTTGCTGGTAAACCCGACCGGGCGCTTCGAGATCGGTGGACCGATGGGCGACGCCGGGCTCACCGGCCGGAAGATCATCGTCGACACGTACGGCGGGTACGCGCGGCACGGCGGGGGAGCCTTCTCCGGCAAGGACCCGTCCAAAGTGGACCGTTCAGGTGCGTACGCGATGCGCTGGGTGGCGAAGAACATCGTGGCGGCAGGCCTCGCCGAACGCTGCGAGGTCCAGGTCGCCTACGCGATCGGCGTCGCCGAGCCGGTCAGCCTGTCGATCGACACCTTCGGCACGGAGACGGTGGCGCCGGAGCGCATCGGCGCGGCGGTCACCGACGTCTTCGACCTGCGGCCGGCGGCGATCATCCGCGACCTCGACCTCATGCGCCCGATCTTCCAGGACACGGCGGCGTACGGCCACTTCGGCCGGGAACTGCCCGCGTTCACCTGGGAGGACACCAGCCGGGCCAAGGATCTCCTCTCCGCCGCGGGCTAAGGGGTACGAATGTCCACGGACGTCCAGTACGGCCTCTGGTTTCTCGACCGCCTGACGCCCGCGTCGCCGGCCTTCCACCACACCCGCGCGTACCGGATCTCCGGTCCGCTGGAGGTCGCCGCGCTGCGGGCCGCCTGGAGCGCGCTCGCCGACCGGCACGAGGTCTTGCGCACCCGCTTCGACGCGGTCGGAACGCCGGTCTTCGACGCGGCCGTCCCCGATCTCTCCATCGTGGACGTGTCGATCGTCGGGCGCCACGGTGAGCAGGCGGTGGAGCGGTTCGTCGCCGACCAGGCGGCGGCTCCGTTCGCCCTCGACAGCGGCCCGCTAGCCCGGCTGTCGCTGGCCCGGTTGGCCCCGCTGCGGCACCTCCTGGTGCTCGTCGTGCACCGGATCGTCGCCGACGAGCGGTCGATGTGGACGCTCGTCGACGAACTGGGCCAGCTCTACGCCGCGGCGCTGGGCGGCGAGCCCGCCGATCGCGTGTTCGCCGCGCCCGCACCGCGCTGGTCCGACCACGCTCGGCCGGCCCGCGGGGTCGAGGCCGCCGCCCGCCGCGCCGAGCGGTGGTGGCGCAAGGCGAGCGCACCGGCGCCGGTCGAGCTGCCGACCGACCGCGACCGTGGCGCCGCCGCCGACTGGCGGGCCGGTGTGGTTCCCTTCGACTGGGGCGTCGAGCTCGCCGACCGGATCCGCGGGCTTGCCGACGCCGCCGGCACCCGGCCGCTGGCCGTGGTCCTCGCCGCGGTCCTGGCGGTGCTGGCCCGCTACAGCGGCGAGTCCCGGATCGCGGTGGCGACGCCGGTCAGCACCCGGGGCGCCGACACGCCCACCGGGCTTGTCGGCCCGCTCGACAACCTCGCGCTCGTCGACGCCGACCTCGCCGCCACCCCTACGTTCCGGGAGCTCGTCGCGCAGGTGGCCGGGCGTCTCGATGCCCTCGGCGACCACCGGCACCTGCCGTTCAGCCGCCTTGTCGAGACGCTCGGCGCGCCCCGCGACCCGCGCACGGTCCCGCTCGTCGACGTGCTCGTCGCGCACCTCGACGACGATCCGGCCGGTCTGCGGGTCGCGCACGCCACCGCGACCCGCCAGGAGGTCGACCCGACCGCGACGGTCGCCGACCTCGAACTGCGGGTACGGACCGTACCGGCGGTGACCGGCACGCTCGCGTACCGCGCCGAGCTGTTCGACGAGGGGTCGGTGGAGCGGATCGCCGACCAGCTGCTGACGGCGCTCACCGCCGGCGTGGCCGACCCCGAGTCGCCGCTGGCCGAGCTGCCGCTGGACGACCCGGCGCGGGCCGCCACCGCGCTCCGTACCGGCGACCGGATCGCCGCGGGGCCACCCGCGGGCGTACCGGTGCACGAGCTGGTCCGGCGGATCGCCCGGCGGGCCCCGGACCGGCCGGCCGTGGTCTGGGAAGGCGGCGGCCTGAGCTACGCGGGCCTGTGGCGGCGGGCCGAGGAGATCGCGGCGGGTCTCGTCGCGCGGGGCGCGTCCGGCCAACCGGTGGTGGTCCGCGTCCCGTCCGGCCCCGACCAGACCGCGGCGCTGCTCGGCGTGCTGGCCGCGGGCGCACACGTCTGCTGGCTCGGGACCGGCGACCTCGGCGGGCGCGGCCGGGCGATCCTCGCCGACCTGAAACCGGCCTGCTTGCTGGTCTCCGGCGATCCCGACGACGACGAGGTGGCCCGCTGGGCCCGCACCGACCTCGACACCCCGGCCTACGACGTCGCCACGCTCGTCGAGGCCGGGCCGCTGCCGCCGGGCGACCCCGGCGCGACCGCGTACGTCGCGTACACGTCGGGATCCACCGGCCGGCCCAAGGGCATCGCCCAGCCGCACTCGGCGTTCGGCCAGTTCGTGAGCTGGCTCGGCACCCGGTTCGAGATGGGCCGGGACGCCCGTGTCGCGCAGTGGGTGGCGGCCGACCACGACCCGGCGCTCTGCGAGGTGTTCGCCACCCTCGTCGCCGGCGGCACACTGTGCCTGCCCACGCCGGCCATCCGGCTCCACGCGGAGAAGCTTCTCGACTGGATGGCCGCGGAGGAGGTCACCCACCTGCAAACCGTGCCCAGCTTCGCGCGGGAGCTGCTGCGCGCGCTCGGCGGCCGCACCGGCGAGCCGATGCGGGAGCTGCGCCACCTGCTGCTGATGGGTGAGGCGCTGCCCGGCGCGCTTGTCGAGCAGCTTCGCGCCGAGCTGCCCGGCGCGGCACTGTCCAATATCTACGGTCCAACGGAGACGATCGCGGCGACGTGGCATCCGGTCGACTCGACCGTCGAGGGCACCACGCCGATCGGCCGGGCGATCCCGGGCCGCCAGGTGCTGGTGCTCGACGAGGAGGACCGTCCCTGCCCGGCCGGCGTGACCGGCGAGATCGTGATCCGCAGCCCGTTCGTGGCGGCCGGCTACCTCGGTGTCGAGGGCACGGCGGCGGCGTTCGCCCCGGTGCGCGGGCTGCCGGGGGTCCGGTGCTACCGGACCGGCGACCTCGGCCGCTGGCGCTGGGACGGCGCGCTCGAGTACCGGGGCCGCCGGGACTTCCAGATCAAGGTGTACGGCGTCCGGCTCGAGCTGGGCGAGGTCGAGGCGGCGCTCCAGGCCCACCCGTCGGTGCGAGAGTGCGGCGCGGTGCCGGTGCGCGGGCCGGACGGGCTCGTCAACCGGCTGGACGTGTACGTCGTGCCGGTCCGCCGCGGCGAGGGCGCGTCCGAGGTATGGCGGGCGCACCTGCGCGAGCGTCTGGGCAAGGTGGTGCCGGTCGTGTTCCGCACCGTGCACGGCCGGCTCCCGCGCAACGCCGGCGGCAAGGTCGACCGGCGCCGCCTGCCCGAGCTCGCCCCGGTGGCGACGGCCGGCGCGGCGGCGCCGCTGACCGGCACCGCGCAGGCCCTCGCGTCCCTGTGGGCGCGGGTGGTCGGCGGCCCGCCGCCGGGCCTCGACGACCGCTTCTTCGCGGCCGGCGGTCGTTCCGCGCAGATCCCGGTCCTGCTCCACCACGTGTCCGAACGGTTCGGCGTCGACGTGCCGATCCGCGACTTCTACGCCAACCCGTCGCTGCGCGCCTTGGCCGCAGCGGTCGCCGACGCACAGGTCCATCAGGCACCACGGCTTCGATGAGGTGAGGGAAAGTGACCACGACCGAGACCACCGTCCTGCTGGACGGCGAGACCCTGGACATCCCGGGTGTTCGCCGGATCGCCGACGACGACCGGCCCTGCGAGGTGGCACCCGCGGCGCTCGCGCGGGCCGCCAAGAGCCGCGCGATGTTCGAGGACATCGTCCGCCAGGACATCCCGGTGTACGGGGTGACCACCGGCTACGGCGAGATGATCTACATGCTTGTCGACCCCGCCAAGGAGGTCGAGCTCCAGACCAACCTCGTGCGCAGCCACAGCGCCGGCGTCGGGCCGCTCTTCAGCCGCCGCGAGTCGCGCGCGATCGTGGCTGCCCGCCTCAACGCGCTCGCCAAGGGCCACTCCGCGGTCCGCCCCGACGTGCTGGAGCGGCTCGCGCTCTACCTCAACCTGGGCATCACGCCGGCGATCCCGGAGATCGGCTCGCTCGGCGCGAGCGGCGACCTGGCCCCGCTCTCGCACGTGGCGTCCACTGTGATCGGTGAGGGGTACGTGCTGAGCGGCACCAGCAAGGTGCCGACCGCGACCGTGCTGCGCCGGCACGGGATCGAGCCGCTGGAGCTGCGTTTCAAGGAGGGCCTCGCCCTGATCAACGGCACGTCGGCGATGACCGGCGTCGGCGCGCTCGTGGTGGACCAGGCGCTGATCCAGGTACGCCAGGCGGAGATCGTCACCGCGCTGGTGGTCGAGGCGCTGCGGGGCTCGACGAGCCCGTTCCTGCCCGAGGGGCACGACATCGCGCGGCCGCACCAGGGCCAGATCGACACCGCCGCGAACCTCCGCGCGCTGATGCGCGGCAGTCTCTCCACTGTGGAGCACAGTGACCTGCGCAAGCAGGTGGCGGCCACCAAGGAGGAGGGCAAGGACGTCACCCGCACGAACGTGTACCTCCAGAAGGCGTACTCGCTGCGGGCGATCCCGCAGATCCTCGGCTCGGTGCGCGACACGCTCGCGCACGCCACCAACAAAATCCACATCGAGCTCAACTCGGCCAACGACAACCCGCTCTTCTTCGAAGGCCAGGAGATCTTCCACGGCGCCAACTTCCACGGGCAGCCGGTCGCGTCCGTGATGGACTTCGTCACGATCGCGCTGACCCAGCTCGGCGTGCTCTCCGAGCGCCAGTCCAACCGGCTGCTCAACCGCCACCTGAGCTACGGCCTGCCCGAGTTCCTCGTCGCCGGCGACCCGGGGCTCAACAGCGGCTTCGCCGGCGCGCAGTACCCCGCGACCGCGCTGATCGCGGAAAACCGCACCATCGGGCCGGCGAGCACGCAGAGCGTACCGTCCAATGGGGACAACCAGGACGTGGTCAGCATGGGCCTGATCGCCGCCCGCAACGCGCGCCGGGTGCTGCGCAACAACGACACCATCCTGGCGCTGGAGTACCTGGCCGCCGCGCAGGCCGTCGACATCTCGGGCCGCTACGGCGACCTCAGCCCGGCGGCCCGCGCGACCTACGACCACGTGCGCTCGATGGTGCCGACGCTCGACCGCGACCGCTACATGGCAGACGACCTGGAGACGGTCACCGCCGCCCTGGCCCGTGGCGAGTTCGCCGACGCCGTCCTGCCGCACGTGGGTCAGCTGCGATGACCCGGCCGTTCACCGGCGCGGAGTACATCGACAGCCTGCGCGACGACCGGGAGATCTACCTCTACGGCGACCGGGTCAAGGACGTCACCACGCACCCGGCGTTCGCCAACGCGGTGCGGATGACCGCGCGGCTCTACGACGCGCTGCACGACCCGGCGCAGAAGGAGGTGCTGACCGCGCCGGTCGACAGCGGTGGCGAGGGCTTCACCCACCGGTTCTTCACCACGCCGTACAGCGCGAGCGACCTCGTGGCCGACCAGCGCGCGATCGCGGCGTGGGCCCGGATGAGCTACGGCTGGATGGGGCGCAGCCCGGACTACAAGGCGTCGTTCCTCGGCACGTTGGGCGCCAACGCCGACTTCTACGGCGAGTACGCGGGCAACGCGCGGGCCTGGTACCGCCGGTCACAGGAGCAGGTCCAGTTCTGGAACCACGCGGTCGTCCACCCACCGGTCGACCGCAACCGGCCGCCCGACGAGGTCGCCGACGTGTACGTGCACGTCGAACGCGAGACGGACGCGGGGCTCGTCGTGAGCGGCGCCAAGGTGGTCGCGACCGGATCGGCGCTGACCCACTACAACTTCATCGCCCACCACGGCATGCCGGTGAAGAAGCGGGAGTTCGCGCTGATCGCCACCGTGCCCATGGGCGCCCGCGGGATGAAGCTGATCTGCCGGCCGTCGTACTCGGCGACTGCCGCGGTGATGGGCAGCCCGTTCGACTACCCGCTCTCGTCCCGGCTCGACGAGAACGACACCGTGCTCATCCTCGACAAGGTCGAGATCCCGTGGGAGAACGTCTTCGTCTACGGCGACCTCGGCAAGGTGCAGATGTTCGCCGGGCGCTCCGGCTTCACCGAGCGGTTCACGTTTCACGGCATGACCCGGCTGGCGGTCAAGCTCGAGTTCATCGCCGGCCTGCTGGCCAAGGCGCTGGAGCTGACCGGCACCAAGGACTTCCGTGGCGTGCAGAGCCGGCTCGGCGAGGTGCTCGCCTGGCGCAACCTCTTCTGGGCGCTCTCGGACGCGGCCGCGCGCAACCCGGTGCCCTGGGTCAACGGCGCGGTGCTGCCGAACCCGCAGTACGGCCAGGCTTACCGGTGGTTCATGCAGGTCGGCTACCCCCGCATCCGCGAGATCATCATGCAGGACGTGGCGAGCGGGCTCATCTACATCAACTCCAGCGCGGAGGACTTCAAGAACCCGGAGATCCGGTCCTACTTGGACACCTACCTGCGCGGCTCGAACGGCAGCGACGCCGTCGAGCGGGTCAAGCTGATGAAACTGCTCTGGGACGCGGTCGGCACCGAGTTCGGCGGCCGGCACGAGCTCTATGAGCGCAACTACTCCGGCAACCACGAGAACACCCGGGTCGAGCTGTTCTTCGCCCAGCTCGCCTCCGGCCAGATCGACGGGTACAAGCGGTTCGTCGAGGAATGCATGAGCGAGTACGACCTCGACGGCTGGACCGTGCCCGACCTGGCGTCGTTCGCACACCTGCGCGCGGCGCGCGACGATCTCACGACCACCTGAGGAGGCACGATGTTGCAGGACAAGGTAGCGGTCGTCGCCGGCGTCGGCCCAGGGCTGGGCCGGGCCATCGCGTTGGCCTGCGCCCGCGCCGGTGCCGACGTGGTGCTGGCCGCGCGCAGCGAGCCGGTGCTCGCCGACGTCGCGAAGGAGGTCGAGGCCCTGGGCCGGCGCGCGCTGCCGGTGCCGACCGACCTGACCGACGACTCGGCGGTCGACGCGCTGGCGAAGGCCGCGGAGGACAACTTCGGCGGCGTGGACGCGTTGCTGTTCAACGCCTTCGCGGTCCCGACCTTCGAGGAGCTGGTCGCGATCGATCCCGCGGCGATGAAGGCGAGCCTGGAGCTGGACGTCTTCGGCGCGCTGCGCATCACCCAGCGGTTGGCGCCCACGCTGATCGCCCGCAAGGGCGCGATCGTCGTGACCAACGCGATGGTGGTGCGGCAGTCGAAGCCGAGGTTCGGCGCGTACAAGCTGTCGAAGAGCGGCCTGCTGTCGCTGGCGCAGAGCCTGTCGACGGAGCTCGGTCCGTCCGGCGTCCGGGTCAACACGGTGATGCCGAACTACGTCTGGTCCGAGCCACTGCGGGGCTACTTCGCCTACCTGGCGGGGGAGCGCGGGGTGACCGAGCAGGAGGTCTACGACGAGGCCGCCGCCACGCTGGACCTGCGCCGCCTCCCGGAGGCGGCCGAGGTCGCGAACGCGGTGGTCTTCCTGGCCTCGAGTCAGGCCAGCGCCATCACCGGCCAGTGCTTGCACGTCAACGGTGGCGAGCTGCACGCCTGACCGCGCATGAAGCCGCCACGGTGGCTTCGGGTCGATCAGGGAGTTTGGTGGACGCCCACCAGCTCCCTGATCGACAGCAGTGGCTCAGCCGACCGGGACGGTGGCCGGCTCGGGGAGCTGGCGGCCCATGAAGCCGGTCAGGTCGCGCAGGTCGCGCGCCAGCACCGCGAGGTCGTCCGCGATCAGCGCCTGCGGCCCGTCGCACAGCGCCACGCTCGGCTCGGGGTGCACGTCGACCACGAGGCCGTCCGCACCGGCGACGACCGCCGCGCGGCTGAGTGGGAGCACCAGGTCCCGGCGGCCGCCGGAGTGTGACGGGTCGACGATGACCGGCAGGTGCGAGAGGCTCTGCGCCACCGGTACGGCCGAGATGTCGAGCGTGTTGCGGGTGGCGGTCTCGAAGGTCCGGATGCCGCGCTCGCAGAGGACGACGTCGAGGTTGCCGCGCTGCGCGATGTACTCGGCGGCCATCAGCCACTCCTCGATGGTCGCGGACAGGCCGCGCTTGAGCAGCACCGGCTTACCCACGGCGCCCAGCGCCTGGAGCAGCGCGAAGTTTTGCATGTTGCGGGCGCCAACCTGGAGCATGTCGGCGTACTGGGCGACCATGTCGACCTGGTCGGCGTCGAGCACCTCGGTCACGAACGGGAGGCCGGTCTCCGCGCGCACGTCGGCCAGGATCCGCAGGCCCCGCTCACCCAGACCCTGGAACGCGTAGGGCGAGGTGCGCGGCTTGAAGGCACCGCCGCGCAGCAGGACGGCGCCGGCGCGCTGGGCCATCCGGGCCGCGGCGAGCGTCTGGTCGGGCGTCTCCACGGCGCACGGGCCGGCGATCAGCGTGACCGTGTCAGGGCCGATCGGCACGCCGCCCACCCGCACGGCGGAGCGGGCCGGATGGTGTTCGCGGCTGACCAGCTTGTAGCCGGCCGAGATCCGGGTGACGTCGCGGACGCCACGCATGCCGCGGATGTTGAGCCGGGCGAACTGCTCCACGTCACCGACGAGACCGATGATGACGCGACTGATGCCCCGGCTGACGAACGCCTCGCCGCCTGCCGACTCCACGAGGGCAACGACGGCCTGGATGTCCGAGGGCTTGGCATCCGATGCCATGACGACGACCACTGTGTGCCCCTTTCAACCGGGCGGAACGCCCGCTACGAGCGGTGCCCCACGCCCGGAGGCCCTTGGAGGTCCGGACGCAACCGGGTGGCACCGCGAAGATAGACATGCTCCACATCGGATGGTGAACGATCGGTGTGTACGTGTGCCAGGAGCCGGATCACCCGCCGCATGGCGCCCGGGACGGCGATCTCCACGGCGCACAGCAGCGGCACGTCGGCGAGGCCGAGGCCGCGGGCCGCCGCGGCGGGGAAGCGGCTGACGAGGTCCGGCGTCATCGTGAAGAGGACGCTGATGATGTCGCCGGCCGCCAGCCCGTTGCGGCCGATGACCTCGGCCACGAGAAGGCGGGTGCCGGCATCGATCGCGGCCGGATCATCGCGGTCGACCTGGATCGCGCCGCGGATGGCGCGCACGGAGCTCACCATGTCCTCCTTGGACAGACATCCCCCGCCGGCACCGATGCTATCGGCGCGGCGGGCGGGTTTCTTCTCCTGAAATGCCTGTGGCATAAGGCAACGACAGAGATGACGGCGCTCCGTGCCGCGCGCATGCTCGAAGGAATCACGAAGTCCAACGTGGACACGCACCCGTCGAGTGAGAGGGCAGACGTGTGACAGAGCAGCCTAACGTGATCTCCGACCTGGCCGCCGAGGGCGACGATCTCGACCGCCTGGTGGCCGGCCTCGACGCTGCCGGATGGGCACTGCCCACACCGGCCGCGGGTTGGACGATCGCCCACCAGATCGCCCACCTCGCCGCGACGTTTCGCATGGCCGGGCTGGCGGCCGCCGACCCGGAGCGGTTCACGGCCATGGCCTCCCAGCTGAGCCCAGACTTCGACAAGAACGTCGAGGGAGCTCTCGCCGGCTTCCTCGCGCAGCCGCCGGACGCGCTGCTCGCCAGCTGGCGAGCCGAGCGTGCGCGGGCGGGGCAGGCGCTCAGCGCCCTCCCGCTCGACCACATGGTGCCCTGGCTGGTCCGCCCGCTGCCGGTCGCCGTCCTCGCGGCCGCCGGCATGATGGAGCTCATCGGGCACGGACAGGACGTCGCGGACGCGCTCGGCGTGCGGCGGGAGTTCACCGACCGGATCGGGCACGTCGTGGCGTTCGCGGTGCGCACCTGGGACTTCGGCTACCTGGCTCGTGGCCTCAAGGCTCCCGACGTGCAGTTCCGGTTCGAGCTGACCGCGCCCTCCGGAAAGCTGTGGGCCTTCGGCCCGCCCGACGCGGTGCAGCGGATCACCGGCCCGGCGGCCGACTTCTGCATGCTGGTGACCCGGCGCCGGCACCACGCCGACCTCGGGCTCACCGCCACCGGGCCGGACGCCGAGCGGTGGCTGGACATCGCGCAGGCCTACCGCGGCCCGGCCGGACCGGGACGCGCACCGGGCCAGTTCGCGGCCGCCGCCCGGTAACCGGGTCGCCCGTGCCCAACGCTCCTCCCAAGCGGCTCCGGCTGCTTGGGAGGAGCTTTGGTCACGGGCGGGTGACCGGCGCGAAGCGCAGCGCGAGGTGGTGCTCCTGGGCCATCCGGCGCAGCGCGGACAGCGCGACGTCGAGCAGGATCGTCCGCACTACCGCTGCCGCCCGGTCGGCCTCCTCGCCGTCCGGCGGGAGCAGGTCGAGCTCCTCGACCGCCAGCCGCTCGGCCGCGATCGCGTACTCCGTGAAGAAGTCGGCGCCGAACTCGCAGCCGAGCTGCTGCAACGTCGCCAGCACGTGGGCGAGCCGGTCGCGGCCGGCCGCGCCGGGGCCGACCCGCCAGCCGAGCTCTCCGATGAACCGGTCGACGTCGGCCCGGGCCCGCCGCCTGGCGCCGGTCTCGCGAGCCGCCGGCTCGGAGGGGAAGACCGCCTGGTTGACGACGTCGTACAGCCCCGGCAGGGGCAGCTCCTCGTCTTCGATGGCGGTCAGCAGCTCGCGGACGGTGGAGAGGTCGAGCTGCCCGATGACGGTGAAAGCCCGGATCAGCCGCAGCCGCCGCACGTGCTCCTCGCCGTACTCCGCCTGGTTTCGGCCGGTCGGCGTGCCCGGCGGGAGGAGGCGCTCGCGGAGGTAGAACTTGATCGTGGCCACGGGCACGCCGGTGTGCTTGCTCAGATCGGAGATGCGCATGGACTCCCCCCGCCATAGCTCACCGGGAGCGCGTCGCCGTGGCGGCGGCGTCCTCTCAACCACGGTACGAGCGACAAGCGGACAACGTCCTCTTCATTGTTGCGGCCGCTAGGCCGCGGTGCGGCCAGCGTGGACGTGCGTGAAACGCGCCGCGGCGATCGACGGCACCGGATGCGTCTCGTCGCCGGACGACCTCGACAGGGCCAGCTTGCGGGCGTCGAGCAGGGCCAGCAGCACCGGCGGGTCGAGTGCCTGCGCGGGTTGGAGCCGCAGGTCGGCGCGGATGACGCCGTCCTTGTGTACGGTCAGCGGCCCGTGGCTGGCGACGGAGACGAGCCGCTCGGCACTGTCGGCGGCGGCGCCCGGCTCGTCGAAGTCGCCGGCGACCGACTGCGCCAGCAGGTACCAGGTGCCGGGCGGCACGTCGTCGAACTCGTACAGGCCCGGTCTGGGCAGGATGGAGCACCGCACCGGCAGGCCCTCCGGCACCCGGGTGGGAAACAGGCCGGCGAACACCAGGCCGGGCGCCTCGCCGGGCGGGAGGGAGATACTGCCGTACACCTGGGCGCTGGCGGCCTTCGCCATGCCGAAGCGCGGGTCGGTGGGGATCTGGTGGGCAAACCCGGACAGCTTGCGGTAGGTGGTCGGCGACATGCCGACGCTCCTGGTGAACCGCGAGCTGAAGGTGCCGACGCTGTTGTAGCCGACCCGCATGCTGATGTCGGCGACATTCAACGAGGTCGACACCAGAAGGTCCTTTGCCCGCTGTAGTCGCAGGGCGGACAGAAAACGACCGGGGGATATCCCCGTGGCGCGCTGGAAGATGCGCGTGAAATGAAACTTGCTAAACATCGCCGAGCGCGCCATATCGTCGACGGTAAGCTGCTCGCCGAGATTTTCCCGCATTGTTGCGATGGCGCGCCTAACGGCTTGCTCGATTGAGTCCGCCACGATACCTCCATCGACCGAGAATGCCGTACGGCTTTGCGTATTCGATTCCCGCGGAAGTCGTCCCCCCGCTGGCGAGGTCGGAGTTTGGAGTATCAGGAAGGCACCGTGAAAGGTGCTGACTTCTGTTTGATAAATGACGTGAGTCGCATTTTCTGCGACCCCGCTCCGCATCCCGACCAGGCACTTGTCTTGCCTGCGTCGAGGCTAGCGGAGTCCCGCCCTGTTAGCAATGCGGAGGATAGTCAACCGACCACGAAGCGCAATCGTGAAGTGGGCGCGAGCCGGTCCACGCGGGCGACGTGTCGGAATTGGGCCGGATTGAGATGCGCGCCCGGATAGTATTGCATCCCACTCTCCATAGCGGCAATCGCCGATCAAGACAGGTTCCTCGGCACGCCCGGATGAATCGGGTGGCGCCGGCGCTCCTGGCCACGCCGGCGCCAGCCCGTCACGCCGTGGGCACCACGGCTCGGCGGCCCGCGGTCTCGCCGTCGGGGGAGGGCGCGCCGTAACGCACCGCCACGCCGCGTTCCTGTGCCGCCCGCACGATCGCGGGCATGGCCCGTTCCGCCAGGGCCGCGATGGTCAGCGCCGGGTTGACCGTCAGCCCGCCCGGCACCGCGGAGCCGTCGGTGACGAAGATGCCGGGATGGCCGCGCAGCTCGTGCCGGTCGTCCAGCGCCGAGGTGGCCGGGTCGTCGCCGATCCGGCAGGACGCGAGGGGATGGACCGTGTACGCGCCGACGAGGTCGTTGGTCCACGGCGCCACGCGAGCCAGCCCGTCCCGTTCCAGGATGTCCTTGACCTCCGCGTCGGCCAGGGCCCACCCGCGCCGGGTGTTTTCGGTCGGCCGGTAGCGCAGCGGGCCATGGCCGAGCATCTGCTGCGAGAGCCGCAGCGCGTTGCCGGTCTCCGGCAGCGGACCGAAGACGCCCTCGTTGTCGTCCTCGGACATGATGAAGATCGTCAGCCAGGACTGCCAGCGGCGCAGCATCTCCTTCTTCTCCACGCCGAACCAGCTCGGGCCGGGCGCGCCCGGCACCTGGGCGAGGATCGTGCCCAGCCCCGGCGGGAAGTACAGCTGCTCGAGCGAGAAGCGCTCGTACTCCGGGAGGCTGCCGTCGAGCTTGTCCCAGCTGGCCACGGTCGGGCCGCGGCCGATCTGGTTGGCGGCGTAGGCCAGCCCGTCCGCCCGGGTCAGGCCGAGCACCTCGCGCACCCGGTCCTCGTCGAGGATCGCGGTGTTGAGCCGCTCCCCGTTGCCGGAGAAGTACCGGCCCACCGCCGGTGGCATCGGGCCGAGCGTCGACTCCGAGCGCTTCAGGATCACCGGCGTCGCGCCGGCGCCGGCGGCGACCACCACGATCTTCGCGTCGATCGCACCGCTGGCGTGCAGCACCCGGTAGTCCTCGTCGTCGACGATCCGGTAGTGCACCCGGTAGCCGCCGTCATCGGTGCGGGTCAGGTGCTGCACCTCGTGCATCGGGCGGATCTCGGCGCCGTGCGCGAGTGCCGCGGGCAGGTAGTTGAGCAGGAGCGAGCGCTTGGCGTCGAACCTGCACCCGGCCATCATCCAGTTGCAGTTGGTGCACATGTCGACGTCGACGGCCGACGGCACCGGGTTGGCGGTACGCCCGGCGTGCGCGCAGGCCGCCGCCCAGAGGCCGCCGGCGTACGGCACCTTCTCCCAGGTCTGCTGGGTGACCGGCAGGGCCTCGACGACCCGGTCGTACCACGGGTCGAGGCTGTCCCGGTCGATCGACGCCGGCCACATGCGGCGGCCGATGCTGCCCATCCGCTCGAAGACGAACCTCGGCGCCCGGGGCATCGTCGCGAAGTAGACGACGCTGCCGCCGCCGACGCAGTTGCCGCCGAGCACGCTCATCCCGTCGCCCACGACGAAGTCGAAGACCCGGGTGTACGACGAGCCGAGCTTGAAGTCGTGGTCGAACTCGTCGGCGGTGAGCCAGGGACCGCGCTCGAGGACCACGACCCGGGCGCCGCCCGCGGCGAGGTGGTAGGCCGCGATCGCGCCGCCGAAGCCACTGCCGATCACGAGAACGTCGGTCTTTTCGATTGTCGTCATGCTGGATCGCCCATCGGTGTGGTGTGGGGATGGATGGGGGACAGGGGCCGGCCGTAGGAGAACTCGTCGAATTCGAAAAGGCCCTCGGCGTTCGGCCGGAAATAGCCAATCGCGATTAGTCCGGGATGAGTGGACGCGAAGGCCTCGACGGTATTCATGTGGGCCGCGCTGTCGAAGGCCATGTTGCTGAACAAGGCCAGCCCGACCCACATCGGCTTCTCCGGATGGTCCGGTGCGGTGAGGCGCTGGACGAGCGCGGTCCGGTGCGCGAACGGCAGCGCCACGAACGCCGGCACGTCGCCGTCGAGCGTCACGCCCTGCTCGTCCGCGTACTGCTCGGCGTGGGCGTTGAGCCCCAGCGCCAGCGCCTCCAGCGTCGGGGCCAGGCCACCGCCGGGCTGCTCCAGCAGCTCCATCGCACCCGCCGCCACGGCGCCGCCGCCCGCCGCCGCGCCCGCCACCGCCCGGTCCTCCGGTGACCGTTTCTCTCCCGGAATGATGGTGTCGGCGAACGCCTCTATCGTGAGCGTCTTCGCCCTTACTCTGTCGTTGTCGCCCGGTTGCACGACATCGCCTCCTTCTCGCCGGTGACTTGTGCCGCAGGACGTGCGCGATTCGTCGAAGAATCGGGATAAATCAAATTCGCGGCAGCACCATCGTCCCGAGGGTGGCGGTGGGCGATCGTCTCCCTGCGTGCGCAAGGGAGCCTCGACTGGAATCTTTCCAAGGAGCGCACTTAGAGAGAAGAAACCGTCGGCCGGGCGCCACCACCATGGGAGGGACGACATGGAGGGGAGAGGCGCCCAAATGCCATCGGCACTCGGTTCACTTCGCAGGTTGGTGTTGACTCCGTCGTTCGACCACGTCAGCTTTTCGGGGCTGGGTTTTCCGGTACGGCAGACGGCGGCGACCGTACGACTCGAGGCCATTCCCCAGGCAGTCGTCTGCGGCTTTGAATGGGGCATCGAAGTACGCGGCCAATGGGAGCTGGAACGCCGCTTGGAACTCGTCGAAGCGGAGATGCGCGGATTCGCCTACGAAGGGGCGACGATGGCGCTGACCGTGCGGGACGCCATGGCGGCCGGGCGCGGCCACCGGGCCCGCGACCTGCTCCGCGGCCCCGCCGTGCCGCACACGTTCCTCACCTACATCGGGATCGGCTTCGCCATGGCCCGGCTGCCCCGGCCGCTCTGGCGCAACGTCCTGCCCGACCTGACCGGCACGCCGTACTACCCGACGATGAGCTGGCTGGCGGTGGACGGCTACGGCTTCGACCGTGCCTACTTCGACCGCGACCGCTGGGTGACCCGGCAGAAGCGACTCCCCGCGTACGCCTGGGACGGCCGCGCCGACTACTTCCCGCGCGCGGTCGACCAGGGCATCGGCCGGGCGCTCTGGTTCATCCACGGTGGACAGGCGCCGGATGTGGCCGCGGCGGTCGGCGCGTTCGCCGCCGACCGGCAGGCGGACCTGTGGAGCGGCGTCGGCCTCGCCGCGGCGTTCGCCGGTGGCAGTGACGCCGGCGGCCTCGGCGTGCTGTGCCGGGCCGCCGGCGAACACCGGCCGCATCTGGCCCAGGGCGCGGTCTTCGCGGCCAAGGCGCGGGCCTTCTCCGGGTTCGAGCCCGAGCACACCGAGGTCGCGGTGGGCGTCATGGCCGGCATGTCGATCGCGGCGGCGTCCGAGCTCGCCGACGTCGTCGCCGTCACCGGAGCGGACTCGTCATCGGAGCCGAACTACGAGGTGTGGCGGGAGAGGGTGCGCACGCACGTCGCCGCCCGACTGGGCATCGCGGGCTGACGCCGTCAGCCGGGCGTACCCGGTGCCCCCTTGAGCATCGCCATCAGGACCGGCGGATCGGTCGGGCGTACCGGGGTGAGCCGCACGTCGGCGGAGCGGACCCCGTGCCCGGGACCGATGACGAGCGGACCGTGGTTGCCGACGGAGACGTCCTGCTCACCGGAGAACGCCGGATGTGTGGTGAACTCGTTTTCGGAGCTCACCGCGTGCGCCAGCACGTACCAGGTGCCCGGCGGTGGGTTTTCCAGGACGAACTCGCCCGGCCCGGTCAGGACGGTGCAGGCGACCGGGAGGCTCTGCGGGATCCGGCCGGGGAAGAGCCCGACGAAGATCAGGCCCGGCTCGTCCGTGTGCTGCGCGAAGATGTCGCCGCGGATCAGGGTGGTCGGCGCGGCCGGCTCGCGCCGCGGCTCCTCCGGCAGCCCCGGCAAGTGGCCGCCGAGCTGGCGAAACCGTATCGGCGAGACACCGACGCTCGCGCTGAACCGGGTGCTGAAGGTGCCGACGCTGGCGTAGCCCACCTCGTGGCTGATGTCGGCGACGTTCAACGAGGTGGCCAGCAGCAGCTGCTTGGCCCGCTGGATGCGCAGCGCGGACAGGAATCGGCCCGGCGAAATTCCGGTTACCCGTTGGAAAATGCGCGTGAAATGGAACTTGCTGAACATCGCGGTCCGGGCCATGTCCTCAACGGTGATTTGCTCGCTGAGATTTTCGTGCATAATCTTGATGACCCGGTGCACCGCCTTCTCGATGACTTCGTCCACTTCTGCCTCCCCCGTGGCACAGAGTTATGTGCGAGACTCCCACGAATCCCGCATTCATTCCGAATTTTTGATGTGGGCTCGACAAGCCCTGTGTCAGGCGGATCTCAGGCTGCGGCGAGGTTTCCGGCATGTCTCAACGTCGGGTGGCGGCGGCTACCGGACGGCCGCTGCGGTATGAAGCAGATGCGGCGAAACCGTCTTCTGGGTGATGACCATAGCTCAGCGTGCGCCACGTGGCAACGCGCAGTGCATGTCATCAGATCGACATGCACTAATCGCGATTCGCGCGTCGGATTGGCGATAGTTGATAAGCCGTCTCGGCTCGTGAAAATGCACGTGCAACGTGAGTGAATTTCGGGACTGTGGCTCAGGCCGGGGGCAGCCGCACCGGTCGCCGGAGGTACAGCAGTCCCACCACGACCAGCACCACGAGCCCGTCGATGACCAGCAGCGTCGCGCCGATCGGGTCGACCCCGTGCCCGTGCGTGTCGCTCACGGCGGCGGTCGCCACCTCGACGGCCCGGTCCGAAGCGGGCGGCGGTGCGCCCGTGCCGACGCTGAAGCGCAAGATGCCCTTCGCTTCGCCACCGCCCTCGAACTCCACGTGGTAGGCCACCGTGTAGTCGCCGGCGGCGCCGATCGACACCGGCCGCCGGAGCGTGCCCGCGGCCACCAGGGCCAGCTCGCCCGTGTCGACCTTGGCGCCGCTCTCGTCGACGACCGCGACGTGCGAGTCGGCGGCGGCCGGGACGGCGGAGAACGTCAGCTCGACGGCGGCCGGTGCCGCCGCGAGGGCCGCCTGGGCGGCCGGGGTGCTCGCGGTCAACCCACCCTGGGCGGCGCCGGCGGGCGGCAACCCGAACACGGCGACGCCCAGGGTGAGGACCAGAAGCGCCGAGGCACGGCGGAGCATGCGCTACGCCACGGACGGCGCCGGCGAGCCGACCCGTTGCGGCTTGGATCTCGCCACGCAGCTGCACGACATCGCGTCCAGCTCGGCCCTGTTGGGGCGGAGGTGGTAGTACATCGCGATCATCATCGGGATGAACACGATCGAGTTGTAGAACAGGTGCAGCTCGACCCGGGTGATGACGAGCTGGAGGACGCTGGTCGGCTGGGCGGCGCCGAAGAAGGTCACGCTCGCCTGGGCCTGGATGAGCAGCAGCAGGTGCTCGATGTGGTGCCAGAACTGGATGACCAGCGCGATGGTCCACCAGACCTTCGCCCGTCCCACGAATCCCGGCCGGAGCAGGAAGAGGCCGGCGAGCATCACGATCGCGTACCCGTAGTGCAGCCACTCCGACGTGACGAGCCACGGGAAGACCTGGCCGAACACGCCGCGCGCCTGCGGTCGCGGCCGTCCGAGCACCCAGATCTGGTACGCCTGCACGAGATGCTCTGACCAGTGCGCTATCACGACGAAGAGATAAATGTTGAGGGTCGCGCGATGGTGCCTCTTGATCCAACCGACGATCCCGGGAGCGGAAGCGGTCTGAAGACCCGCCATGAGGTTCTCCATCCTGTAGTGGCTGACACACTTCCGTGCCGACGCTAGTGACGGATCCCCGCCGGCCTGTTCTTCGAAATTGCGGACCGTGCGGTCGGTTTTGGAGGTATCTGGGCGCGGAGCGCGCGCCGCAGTGCGCACTTTCGAAGAACGCCCGCGCGCCGTGCCGCCAGCATGCTGGTGGCAGCGTGCGCCGGCCGGTGCACGTCCGCTACCTCCTGGGGGATCGCGATGGCGCAGACCGGCATTGCCCGCGGCGGGCGGTCGACCCGCGACGACCTGCCTGGCCTCCGGCCGCGGGCGACGTCCACGTTCGTCAACGGGCACTTTCCCCGGCGTCGCGGGCTGATCGTGCTGTTGGCCAGCCTCGCCGGCTTCCTGCTGACGGTGGTGTGGTCGGCGGAGTTCGTCGACTCGACGATCGGCGACAACGTCGCGAACACGCTGCTCGGCCACGACGCCAAGGAGACGCCGATCGCGGGCATGGCGGCGGGGATCGCGTTCGCGTTCGTCTCCGGGCTGGCCGGTACGTTCACGGCCTGCAACATCGCGGCCTTCGGCGCGATGGCGCCGATGCTGGGCGGTGGCAGCCGATGGAGCCGCGTCGGGCGGTCGCTCAAGCCCCTCGGATGGCTCGCCGTCGGGATGATCGCGGTCTCCGCCACGTACGGCGCGATCGTCGGACTCGTGGGCACGTCGATGCCGCAGTTCTCGACCGCGCAGAGCACGGCCGGCGTCCTGTCGCCGCGCAGCGTCCAGTCGATGGTGGTATTCGGGCTGATCGGCCTCGCGATGTTCTACCTGGGCCTCGCGGCGCTCGGCGTCGTGCCCGACCCGTTCGCGCGCGTCGCCCGGCGCTTTCCCAACGCGCCGATGGTGTTCATGGGCGTGCTGATCGGCGGGTTTCTCGTCGGCCGCCCGTTCAGCCTCTTCCGGCAGATGTTCCGGGACGCCGCGGAGAGCGGCAACCCGTTGTACGGCGCGGCGGCGTTCACCCTCCAGTCGCTCGGCAACATCGTGGTGATGGGCGTGCTGTTCCTACTTCTTGTGGCGGTCGCCGGGAGCAGGCTGCGCGACTGGTTCGCCGCCCGCCCGGCGCGCGTCGCGGTGGTCACGGCGGTGGCGCTCATCGTGGCGGGCGTGTTCACGTTCCTGTACTGGGATGTGCGGCTACTGGCCCGGCGGGAGATCATCCCCTGGTACCCGACCGCCCCCTGGTCCTGATCAGCGGCGGCGTGGGAGGGACGACGATGGGTGCGATCATGATCCACGGCACCCGCCGGGCGGGTGTGGAGCAGGTGCGATACCTCACCCCGATCCGGCTACGGGCCGCGCAGGGCCTCGTGGCCCGCGTGTACGAGCAGGTCGAGCGCGACTTCGGCATGCTGGCCCCGCCGGTCAGCCTGCACTCGCCCGCACCGGGACCGCTCGCCGCCTGCTGGTCGATGCTGCGCGAGACGCTGCTCGCCGGCGGCGTGGCCGACCGGGCGGTGAAGGAGGTCGTGGCGACGGCGGTCTCCCTCGGCAACTCCTGCCCGTACTGCGTGGACGTGCACGGCGCCACGCTGCACGGGCTGTCCTGGGGCGACGACGCGGCCGCGATCGCCGCCGACCAGATCGAGACGATCGCCGACCCCCGCGTGCGCGAGGTCGCCGACTGGGCACGGGCCTCCGGCACCCGGGAGACCGCCACCCGGCCGGTGCCGTTCGCGGCCGCGCTCGGGCCCGAGCTGATCGGCGTGGCGGTCGTCTTCCAGTACATCAACCGCATGGTCAACATCTTCCTCAGCGAGTCGCCGTTCCCGCCGGGGCTGCCCGCCGTGGCGCGCGGTGTGGTCAAGCGCGTCTTCGGCCGGATGCTGCGCCCCCTGGCCCGGCGGGTGCCGGAGCCGGGCGACTCGCTCGATCTGCTGCCGGCCGCCCCGCTGCCGCGGGACATGTCGTGGGCGGCCGGCAGCTCGGCCATCGCGCAGGCGTTCGCGCGTTCGGCCGCCGCGATCACCGCGGCGGGCGAGCGGTCGGTGGCCGCGCCGGTCCGCGAGCTCGTCACCGCGCGGCTCGCCACGTGGGACGGGCGCCCGGCGGGCCTGAGCCGGGCCTGGGTCGACGACGCCGTAGCGGGCCTGGCCACCGCCGATCGGGCCGCCGGCCGGCTGGCTCTGCTGGCCGCCTTCGCCTCGTACCAGGTGGGGCCGGACGACGTCGAGGACTTCCGGCGTGGCCACCCCGCC
This sequence comes from Phytohabitans sp. LJ34, assembly GCF_052068095.1. Classification (NCBI taxonomy): domain Bacteria; kingdom Bacillati; phylum Actinomycetota; class Actinomycetes; order Micromonosporales; family Micromonosporaceae; genus Phytohabitans; species Phytohabitans sp. LJ34. The sequence goes on from NZ_JBQHDG010000012.1 coordinate 116,478, forward strand.
GACCAGGCACTCGTGGAGCTGACCTCCTGGGCCGCCCTGGCGGCGGCGCGGCAGGTGGGCACCTGGCTCGCGGTCGGGCTGCCGGCCGAGCCGCGGCCCGCCACCGGCCGGCCGGACAGCGGCGCACGCTCGAAGTAGGCCGGTCCGGACCCGCGCGCCAAGCTCGGTGGAGTGGGACGGGGAGGTAGCCATGGTCGCGGGTCGGGTCGTGTCGTCGGTGGTGCAACGTCAGGTCAAGTACGTGCGGACGGTACCGCCATCCGCCGCGGAAGGCCTCGTTGACGCCGTGTACCAGCAGGTGGCCGAGGAGATGCGGCTCGTCGTGCCGCCGGTCCTGCTGCACTCGCCGGCGCCGCCGGTGCTGGCCGCGTACTGGATGCTGATGCGCGAGCCGCTGATGACCGGGGGAGCCGTCGACCGGCTGGCCAAGGAGGCGGTGGCCGCCGCCGTTTCGGTGGCCAACATCTGCCCCTACTGCGTCGACATGCACAGCATGGGCATGTACGACCTCTCCACCGAGCACGACGCCGAGGCGATCGTCGCCGACCGGGTCGAGGAGGTAGCCGACGCCCGCGTGCGTGACCTGGCGGCGTGGGCCCGGGTGGCGCACCAGCCGGACGCGCCGGCGGTGCAGCGGCCCCCGTTCGCCGAGGCCGGCCGCGCCGAGCTGGTCGGCGTCGCGGTGAGCTTCCACTACCTCAGCCGGATGGTCAACGTCTTCCTGTCCAGCTTCCTGGTGCCGCCCCGTCTCGGCCCGCGCGCCCGCCGCCGCCTCAAGCAGGGCATCAGCCGCGTGCTCAGCGCGTCACTGCGGGAGATTCGCCCGCCCGGGCGCTCGCTGCCGCTGCTGCCCGACGCGCCGCTGCCGGCCGACGCCGGGTGGGCGGCAGGAAATCCAGCGGTCGCGTCCGCGGTCGCCCGGTCCTACGCCGCGCTCGAGGCGGCCGGCGAGCGGTCGCTGTCGCCGGCCGTACGCGAGCTCGTGCGGCGCCGGCTGGAGACGTGGCGTGGCGAGGAGCCCGGCCTGAGCCGGGAGTGGTGCGAGCGCCTGGTCACCCAGCTGCCCGAGGCCGACCAGGCCGCCGGCCGGCTGGCGTTGCTGGTGGCATTCGCCTCGTACCAGGTCGACGAGGACACCATCCGGGAGTTCCGGATCGGGCAGCCGGACGACGGGGCGCTGGTGGAGGCCGTCGCGTGGGCGAGCTACGCCGCCGCCCGCCGCGTGGGCAGCTGGCACCTGGTCGGCTGCGCGTCCTGATTCCACTAAAGTCCACAGTGGACATTGCACATCTGCGCAGCTAAGCGATAGTGGCAATCGCCACAACCGCATTATTGCGCTTCTGTCGCACGTTGGAAGAAGTCCGCAGCAAGCGCGAAGAAGACATTGGTAACGGTCCCTGCGAGGCTTCTACGGAGCCCACTCTCCGCGATGGGCAAAAGTCGACCGTTTGGGGGAGAGTTGACCAGTGCATGGCGAGCGCTGAGGCGCCGTATTTTGACACCTGACGTCTCGAACACGAGGCTCGACGTGCGCGGCTTCCACGTCAAGGACGCGGAATCGCGAGATTTGTTGGAGACCGTCGGCCGGACGTTTCTTCTCGGTTATGGATATGCCGCCGAGGCGCGCATGACAACCGACGCGGAAGAGCGCCTGGAAAGCGTCCCGACACGTTTTCGCGGTTTTGCGTACGAGGGCGCGGCAATGGGTTTCGCAATTCGCGACGCCATGCCCTTCGGCCGCGGAAACAGGGTCGCGCGATTCATCGCCGGCCGCGCCGAGGCGCACATCTACATGGTGTACGTCGGGGTCGGCTGGGCGATGGCCCGGCTGCCCCGGATGCTCTGGTCGCGGATCGCGCCGACCGATCCGCTGCTGCGCTGGCTCGCGCTCGACGGGTACGGCTTCCACCAGGCCTACTTCCGCACCCAGCGGTATGTGCACGAGCAGTACCGCGAGGAGCGGTTCCCGTGGCCGGCGGACGGACCGCGGTGGTACGCCGACCGCGTCATCGACCAGGGCATCGGCCGGGCGATGTGGTTCGTCGGCGGGACCGACGCGGACCTCGTCGCCACGATGATCGAAAAGTTCGCCGAACACCGGCGGGCCGACCTGTACGCCGGCGCCGGGCTGGCCGCCACCTACGCCGGTGGCGCCAGCGAAGCCGAGCTGCGGTCGTTCTGGGATCGGGCCGGCGACTGCCGCCCACAGGTCGCGCAGGGTTCCTCCTTCGCGGCGTCGGCCCGCCTCCGGGCCGGCCTGGTGGTGCCGCACAACGAGGTCGCGACCCAGGTGTTCTGCGGAATGGCGGCCACCGAGGCGGCGGAGGTGAGCGACCGCGTGCGCCCGGACGGGCCGGTCCGCGGCGAGTACCCCGCGTACGAGGTGTGGCGCCAGCGCATCGCCAACGAGTTCGTGTCGATCGGAAGGTGCTAGCACATGGCCCAGAGAGTTGGTTGGCTGCGTAGGCAGCTGCCCGGAATCGTCGCCCTGGCGCTCGTCGCGACGCTGTTCCAGGTCTCCCGGCTGCCCAGCGCGTCAGCCGCCGAGCTGGAGAGCATGGCGAGCAGGTACGGGTTCGAGTCGATGTCGATCGCGATGCCCGGCGGGTACCCGCAACAGACGATCCGCAAGGTCAACAAGGACTACCGGAACATCGACGCGTGGATCTCGTCGGTCGGTGCCGGTGTGGCGATGAACGACCTCGACGGCGACGGTCTGTCGAACGACCTGTGCATCACCGATCCCCGCATCGACAAGGTCGTGGTGACGCCGGTGCCCGGCGCCCGGGAGGGCCGGTACGCGCCGTTCGCGCTGGATCCCGCCGGGCTGCCGATGGGCGTGGCGATGGCGCCGATGGGCTGCCTCCCCGGTGACTTCAACGAGGACGGGCGGATGGACGCGCTCGTCTACCTGTGGGGCCGCACGCCGATCCTCTACCTGGCGCGCGAAACCCAGGGCGAGACGGCGTTGAGCGCGGCCTCCTTCCAGCCCACCGAGCTGGTGCCGGGCGGCAAGGGTCCGGGCTATACCGGTCCACTGTGGAACTCCAACTCCGCTGCGGCGGACGACTTCGACGGTGACGGCCACGTCGACATCTACATCGGCAACTACTTCCCGCACGGCCCGGTGCTGGACGACACGAAGAGCACGGGCGTGTCGATGAACCACTCCATGTCCAACGCCTTCAACGGCGGTGAGGACTACCTCTTCCGGTTCACCGGCGCCACCGCCGGCACGCGGCCGGCGGCCACGTTCGAGATGGTCGCGGACGCGCTGCCGCGCGACGTCTCCAAGGGCTGGGTGCTCGCGTCGGGCGCGAACGACTTCGACGGCGACCAGCTGCCGGAGCTTTACCTGGCGCACGACTTCGGCCCGGACCGCCTGCTCTACAACCAGTCGACGCCGGGCCGGTTCAAGTTCTCGCCGGTCAAGGCGGTTCGCGAGCCGTTCGTGCCCAAGTCGAAGCGGGTCGGCGCGGACTCGTTCAAGGGCATGGGCGTCGACTTCGGCGACCTCGACGGCGACGGCCTCTACGACATGTACGTCAGCAACATCACGACGACGTTCGGCCTGGAGGAGAGCCACTTCGCGTACATGAGCACGGCCAAGGACGTGGACGACCTGCGGGCCAAGCTGGGCGACGGCACCGCGCCGTTCGAGGACCGCAGCGCCCCGCTGGGCCTGGCCTGGTCCGGCTGGGGCTGGGACGTGAAGCTGGCCGACTTCAACAACAGCGGCAACCTGGCCGTCGCGCAGACGACCGGCTTCGTCAAGGGCGAGGTCAACCGCTGGCCTCAGCTTCAGGAGCTGGCGATGGCGAACGACGGCGTGGTGACCAACCCGTACTGGTGGCCGCACGTGGTGGCCGGCGACGACATCGGCGGCAGCCAGCGACTGCACTTCTTCGTCAAGGACGAGAACGGCCGGTACTGCGACCTGTCCAAGCAGCTGGGCCTGGACGTGCCGGTGCCCACGCGGGGCATCGCGACCGGTGACGCGGACGGCGACGGCCGGCTCGACTTCGCGGTCGCCCGGCAGTGGGACGCGCCGGTCTACTACCACAACGAGAGCCCGTCCCCGGGCGCCTTCCTAGGGCTGCGGCTGACCCACGCGCCCGCGCCGGCCGACGGCCCGTCCGCGGGGGACCAGCCCGGCACCAATACGGACCAGCCCGGCACCACCACGGACCAGCCCGGCACCGCCACGGACCAGCCCGCCGCCGACGTCCCCGGCTCCCCGGTCGTCGGCGCGCAGGTGACCGTCACGACCGAGGACGGGCGCACGCTGCTCGGCCGGGTCGACGGCGGCAGCGGCCACTCCGGCAAGCGCAGCCACGAGGTGCACATCGGCCTCGGCGAGAACGTCAACGGGCCGGTGCAGGTGCACCTGCGGTGGCGGGACCGTGCCGGAGAGGTGCACCAGCAAGACCTTCGACTGACCCCGGGCTGGCACTCGCTCGAGCTCGGCGCCCTGGCCCTGGAGAGGTGACGGACATGGCCGCGACCCAGACCAACGCACCACGCCACGACCCTAAGGTGATCAAGGCGCTTCGCAACTTCGCGATCTCGATCACCGTGTTCAACATCCTCGGGTACTCGCTCTTCGGGTTCGAGCAGCCGTGGACCTGGCCGATCATCGCCATCCTGACCGGTTACACGATCGAGATCGCGCTGGAGATCATCGGGGCCCGCGCCGAGGGACGTTCGCCGCGGTTCATGGGCAACGGCGTGCGCGGGATGGTGGAGTTCCTCTACCCGGCGCACATCACCAGCCTCGCGCTGAACATGCTGATCTACGTCAACGACCGGCTGCTGCCGATGATGTTCGGGGTCGCGGTCGCGATCGGGGCCAAGTGGGTACTGCGGGCCCCGGTGCGCGGCCGGCTGCGCCACTACATGAACCCGTCGAACTTCGGCATCACGGTGATCCTGCTCGTCTTCCCGTGGGCCAGCGTCGCGCCGCCGTACCACTTCACCGAGCACGTCGGCGGTCCGGTCGACTGGATCATCCCCGCCGTCATCATCTTCGGCGGCACCATGATCAACGGAATGTTGACCGGCCGCATGTGGCTGATCGTCGGCTGGCTGGGCATGTTCGCCATCCAGGCCATCTTCCGGGGCGTCGTGCTGGACACGTCGATCCCGGCCGCTCTGATCATGATGACCGGCGTCGCGTTCGTGCTCTTCACCAACTACATGGTCACCGACCCGGGCACCAGCCCGTCCAAGCCCGCCGCACAGTTGGCCTTCGGTGCCGGCGTCGCGGTCGTCTACGGGTTCCTCACCGGTGCCGGCATCGCGTACGGAATCTTCTTCGCCACCGCGATCGTCTGCCTGATCCGGGGCGGCTTCCACTGGTCCGTCCACTTCATGAACAAGGCCCGTGAGGAGCGCGAGCGGGCCGAGCGTGCCGCGGCGCTCGCGGTCGCGACGCCCGAGCCGGCAGCGGCGGTATCGCCCAACGGCAAGGACCACAGCGAGAAAGAGGTCGTGAACGCATGACCCGGATCGCCATCGTCGGTATGGCCTGCCATTACCCGGACGCCACCTCACCCCGACAGCTGTGGGAGAACGCACTCGCCGGGCGCCGCGCCTTCCGCCGGCTGCCGGACGTGCGGATGCGGCTCGCGGACTACTGGGACCCGGACCCGGCCACGCCGGACCGCTTCTACGCCCGCAACGCCGCGGTCATCGAGGGGTACGAGTTCGACCGGATCGCCTACAAGGTCGCCGGCAGCACGTACCGCTCGACCGACCTGACCCACTGGCTCGCGCTCGACACCGCGGCGCTCGCCCTGGCCGACGCGGGCTTCCCGATGGCCGAGGGGCTGCCCCGCGAGCGCACCGCCGTGATCGTGGGCAACACGCTCACCGGCGAGTTCTCCCGCGCCAACCAGCTGCGGCTGCGGTGGCCGTACGTGCGCCGCATGGTCGCCGCCGCGCTCAAGGAGCAGGACTGGGACGACGACCAGCTGACGTCCTTTTTGGACGGTTTCGAAGCGACGTTCAAGAGCCCGTTCCCGGCGGTCGACGAGGACACCCTGGCCGGTGGCCTGTCCAATACGATCGCCGGCCGGATCTGCAACCACTTCGACCTCAAGGGCGGCGGCTTCACGGTCGACGGCGCCTGCTCCTCCTCGCTGCTGTCGGTCGCGACCGCGAGCAAGAACCTCATCGACGGCGAGGTGGACGTCGCGGTCGCCGGCGGCGTCGACCTCTCGATCGACCCGTTCGAGATCATCGGTTTCGCCAAGACCGGCGCGCTCGCCCGGGGCGAGATGAAGGTGTACGACCGCGGCTCCAACGGCTTCTGGCCCGGCGAGGGCTGCGGCATGGTCGTGCTGATGCGGGAGAAGGAGGCGATCGCCGCCGGACACCGCATCTACGCCACGATCGCCGGCTGGGGCATCTCCTCCGACGGCAAGGGCGGCATCACCCGGCCCGAGGTGAGCGGATACCAGCTCGCCCTGCGCCGGGCGTACGAGCGGGCCGGCTTCGGCATCGGCACGGTGAGCCTCTTCGAGGGCCACGGCACCGGCACCGCGGTCGGCGACACGACCGAGCTCAAGGCGCTGTCGCAGGCCCGCCGCGACGCCGCCCCGGAAGCGGCGCCCGCCGCGATCGGCTCGATCAAGGCGATGATCGGCCACACCAAGGCCGCGGCCGGCGTCGCCGGGCTGATCAAGGCCGCGATGGCGGTACACCAGGAGGTCCTGCCGCCGACGCTCGGCTGCGTCGACCCGCACCCGGTGCTGACCGAGGATTCGGCGGCGCTGCGCGTGCTGCGCAAGGCGGAGGCGTGGCCGGCCGGGATGCCGGTGCGCGCCGGTATCACGGCCATGGGGTTCGGCGGCATCAACACGCACGTCGTGCTGGACAAGTCGGACCCGCCGCGGCGGATCTCGTTCGACAGCCGCACCCGCGCCCTGGCCTCGTCGGGACAGGACGTCGAGCTGCTGGTGGTCGACGGGGGCACGACGCAGGAACTGCGCGAGCGGCTGGAGCGGCTCGTCGAGTTCGTGCCCGGGTTGGCGTACGCCCAACTCGCCGACCTGGCCGCCACGCTGCACCGGGAGCTGCGCGACCTGCCCTACAGGGCGGCGGTCGTGGTCTCCTCGCCGGAAGACGCCGAGCAGCGGCTGCGGCGCGTGTGCGACGCGCTCGACGCCGGTGAGACGACGCTCTTCGCGGCCGACGGGCGCAGCTTCCTCGGTCACACGAGCGGGCCGGGCCGGATCGGATACCTCTTCCCGGGCCAGGGCTCGGGGCGCGGGACCAGCGGCGGTGCGCTGCGCCGCCGGTTCGCCGAGGTCGACGAGGTGTACAGCAAGGCGGCCCTGCCGACCGGAGGCGACATGGTCGCGACGGCGGTCGCCCAGCCGCGCATCGTCACCGGCTCGATGGCCGGCCTGCGCGCGCTCGAAACGCTCGGGTTGGAAGCCACCGTCGCGGTGGGACACAGCCTCGGCGAGATCTCGGCGCTGCACTGGGCCGGCGCGATGGACGAGGAGACCCTGCTGCGGGTCGCCGCGGTCCGCGGCCGCACGATGACCGAGCACAGCGCATCCGGCACGATGGCCGGCATCAGCGCGTCGGCGGAGACCGTGGGCGCGCTCGTGGCCGGCCTGCCGGTCGTGATCGCCGGCTACAACGGTCCAACCCAGACGGTCGTCGCCGGCACCGTGGAGGCGATCGAGGCGGCCGCGCGCAAGGCGGCTGACGCGGGCCTGCAATGCACCCGGCTGTCGGTGTCGCACGCGTTCCACTCGCCGCTGGTGGCGCCGGCCGCCGACGCGTTCGGCGACCGGCTGGCCGGCGAGCGTTTCGGCCGGGTCGGGCGGCGGATCGTGTCCACTGTGACCGGTGAGGCGCTGGCGCAGGAGACCGACGTGCCCGCCCTGCTGCGCCGGCAGATCACCGACCCGGTGCTCTTCGCGCAGGCGGTGGCGCTCGCCGCCAAGGACATCGACCTGCTCGTCGAGGTCGGGCCCGGACGGGTGCTCAGCGGGCTCGCCGGCGCCACGACGGACGTGCCGGCGGTCGCCCTCGACACCGACGACGAGTCGCTGGCCGGGCTGCTGCGCGTGGTGGCGGCGGCCTACGTGGTCGGCGCCGCGGGCGTGCACGACACGCTCTTCCACGGCCGGCTCACCCGGCCGCTCCAGGTCGGCACCGAGTTCAAGTTCTTCGCCAACCCGTGCGAGGCGGCCCCCGTGGTGGACGTGCGCGGCGGCGTCGGTGCCGCACCGGCGGCCGCGGCACCGGGCGCGGCGACCGTGGTCGACCCGGCAGAGTCCAGTGTGGACGTGCTGCGCCGGCTGGCGGCCGAGCGGGCCGAGCTGCCGGTGGATATGGTCCGCGAGGACAGCCGGCTCCTGGACGACCTGCACCTCAGCTCCATCACGGTCGGTCAGGTGATGAACCAGGCCGCGCAGCACTTCGGGCTGTCGCCGGCCCAGGCGCCGACCAACTTCGCGACCGCCACCGTGGCCGAGCTGGCCCAGGCGCTCGCCGAGCTGGCCGAGACCACCCAGGCGGGAGACGCGGCCGGGCCGGCGGTCGTGGCGGGTGCCGCGGCGTGGGCCCGAGCGTTCACGCTCGACCTCGACGAGTCGCCGCTCCCGGCCCGCGTCGCACCCGAGCGCAACGGCGCCTGGCGGGTGTACGCGGCCGGGGACAGCCTGCTAGCCGAGCCGCTGCGCCGCGCGCTCGAACGCGGCAACGTCGGCGGCGGGGTGCTCGTCTGCCTGCCCGAAGACTGCACCGAGGAGCACCTGGAGCTGGCCCTCTGGGGCGCCAACGCGGTCGCGACCGGTGCCACCGGCAACCGGTTCGTGCTCGTACAGCACGGCCGCGGCGCGGCGGGCCTGGCCAAGACGCTCCGGCTGGAGGCGCCGCACGTGCGCACCACGATCGTGCACCTGCCGCCGACGCCCGAGGCGGCGGACCGGGTGCTGGCCGAGGTGGCCGCGACGACCGGCTTCAGCGAGGCGTACTACGACGCGGCCGGTGTGCGGCGGGTGCCCACGCTGCGTCCGATGCCGGTGCGCCCGGCCCGTACGAGTCCACCGCTGGACGGCTCCGACGTGCTGCTCGTGACCGGCGGCGGCAAGGGGATCACCGCCGAGTGCGCGCTCGCGGTGGCGACCGACACCGGTGCCGCGCTGGCCGTACTCGGCCGCTCGGACCCGGACGCGGACCCGGAGCTGGCGGCCAACCTGCGCCGCATGGCGGACGCCGGTGTGCGCGTGCACTACGCGCGGGCCGACGTCACCGACCCCGAGCGGGTACGGGAGGCGGTCGCCGGCGTGACAGCGGAGCTGGGCCCGGTCACGGCCGTGCTGCACGGCGCCGGCCGGAACGAGCCGGCCGCGCTGACGAGCCTCGACAAGGACGCGTTCCGCCGCACGTTCGCCCCGAAGATCGACGGGCTGCGCGCGGTGCTCGACGCGGTCGACGGCGACCGGCTGCGCCTGCTCGTCACGTTCGGCAGCATCATCGGCCGGGCCGGGCTGCGCGGCGAGGCGCACTACGCCACCGCGAACGAGTGGCTCGCCGACCTCACCACCGGGTACGCCGAGGCACACCCGCACTGCCGCGCGCTCTGCATGGAGTGGTCGGTCTGGTCCGGCGTGGGCATGGGCGAGCGGCTCTCCGTCGTCGAGGGGCTCTACCGCGAGGGCATCACGCCGATCTCGCCGGACCAGGGCGTCGAGATCATGCGGCGGCTGCTCGCCGACCCCGACACCCCCGGCGTGGTGGTGGTCAGCGGGCGGACCGAGGGCATCGACACGGTCCGGCGCGAGCTGCCCGAGCTGCCGCTGCTGCGCTTCGTCGAGAAGCCGCTGGTCCGCTACCACGGAGTCGAGCTGGTCTCCGAAGTGGACCTGAACGCGGGCACCGACCTCTACCTCGCCGACCACCGCCTCGACGGCAACCTGCTCTTCCCGGCGGTGTTCGGCATGGAGGCGATGTCCCAGGTGGCCACCGCGGTCACCGGGCGGGGCACGGTGCCGGTGCTGGAACGGATCGAGTTCGAGCGGCCGATCGTGGTGCCGCCGGACGGGACCACGACGATCCGCATCGCCGCCGTCGTCACCGACGACGACACAGTGGACGTTGCCATCCGCAGCTCGGAGACCGGGTTCGCGGCCGACCACTTCCACGCCCGGCTGCGCTTCACCGGTGCGGGCGTACCGGACGGGCCGCCGGACGAGGTCGCCGAAGGGCTGCCCGCGGTGGCCCTGGATCCGGCCCGCGACCTGTACGGGGACACGTTGTTCCAAGGTGGACGTTTCCACCGGCTGCTGCGCTACCACCGGGCGGCCGCGCGGCAGGTCGACGTCGACGTCGCCGCGGTCGAGGCGGGAAACTGGTTCGCCGGTTACCTTCCCGGCGAGCTGCTGCTCGGCGACCCGGGCATGCGCGACGCGCTCATGCACGGCAACCAGGTCTGCGTACCGCACGCGACCCTGCTGCCGGCCGGCATCGAGCGGGTGCACCCCGCCGGAGACAAGCTCTCCACCGCGGGCGAGGTGCGCTTCTGCGCCACCGAACGCAGCCGCGACGGCGACACCTACGTCTACGACATCGCCGTGCGTACCAAGGATGGCGAGGTCGTCGAACGGTGGGAGGGCCTGCGTCTCCAGGCCGTGCGCAAGAAGGACGGCCGCGGGCCGTGGGTCGCCCCGCTGCTCGGGCCCTACCTGGAGCGTGCGCTGGAAGACCTGCTCGGCCTGCGGGCCGCGGTGGCCGTCGAGCCCTACCCGCGGGAGCGCGAGGCGTACCACCGCGACCAGACGGCGCTCGCCGCCAGCCGCGCGCTCGGCGGACCCACCCAGGTCCGGTACCGCCCGGACGGGCGACCGGAGGTCGACGGCGACCGGGCCATCTCGGCCTCGCACGGCGCGGGCGTGACGCTGGTCGTCGCGGCCACCGGCACCGTCGCCTGCGACGTGGAACCGGTCGCCGACCGGGATCCGGCGGACTGGCGGACGCTGCTGGGCGGCCACGCCGGCCTGGCCGACCTGGTCCGCACCGAGCTGGGCGAGTCGGCGGACACGGCCGCCACGCGGGTGTGGGCGGCCATGGAGTGCCTTCAGAAGGCGGGCCTGCCCGCGCACGCCCCGCTCACCGTCACGCCGCAGCGGCACGAGGCCTGGCTGGTCCTCGCCTCCGGCACCCTCCGGATCGCCACGCTTGTCACGAGCCTGCGTGACACCGCGGAACCGGTCGCGATCGCGATCCTCACCGACGGATGGAAGTAGCAGATGGACAAGTACTTCGAGTACGCGCACACGGTCGGCTTCGAGGAAACCAACATCGTCGGCAACGTCTACTACGTCAACTACCTGCGTTGGCAGGGGCGCTGCCGGGAGATGTTCCTCAAGGAGCGGGCGCCGGCGGTCCTCGCCGACCTCCAGGGCGACCTCAAGCTGTTCACGCTCAAGGTGGACTGCGAGTTCTACGCCGAGATCACCGCCTTCGACGAGCTCTCCATCCGGATGCGGCTGGTCGACCTGGCACAGACGCAGATCGAGTTCAGCTTCGACTACGTGCGGCTCGAACCGGGCGGCGAGACCCTCGTCGCCCGGGGCCGGCAGCGGGTGGCCTGCATGCGCGGGCCGAACACCGCCACCGTGCCGACAAGGGTGCCGGAGGCGCTGGCCAGCGCGCTCGAGCCGTACGCACCCGCCCGGGTGTAGCGATGGGGGAGGCGAGCGTGAACGGATCCACGACGGCCGGCGGGGTCACCGACGCGAAGTTGCTGCGGCGCGCGTTCGGCACGTTCGCGACCGGTGTCACGGTCGTCACCGTGGGCGGCAGCGTCGCGCACGGGATGACGGCCAACTCCTTCACGTCGGTGTCGCTCGACCCGCCGCTGGCGCTGGTCTGCGTCGACCGGGACGCGATCATGCACACGAACCTGACCGCGGCCGGCTGCTTCGGCGTGTCCGTCCTGGCCGCCGACCAGGAGGACGTGGCACGGCACTTCGCCAACCGCTGGCGTCCACTGGGGATCGCGCAGTTCGAACCCGTGTCCTGGCAACCCGGCGGGCTCACCGGCGCACCGCTGATCGGCGGTGCCGTCACCCACTTCGAATGCGAGCTGTGGCGCGCCTACGGCGGCGGCGACCACACCATCTTCCTCGGCAAGGTGGTCTCATTGGACCGGCGCTCCGACGACGACGTGCTGGTCTTCATCAACGGCCGGTTCCGCGCGGCCGCCGTGTCAGCGGAGGTGACGACATGACCCTTGCCCCCACTCGACGCGTGCCGCCCGGGCCACCGGCCCGGAAGGCACCCGGCCTGCTCTGGAAGCTGGTACGGGACCGGCTCGGGCTGATGTCGTCGGCCGCCGCCTACGGCGACGCGGTGCGGATCGCCATCGGCCCCAAGGTCCTCTACTTCTTCAACCACCCCGACCACGCCAAGTACGTGCTGGCGGACAACCCCACCAACTACCACAAGGGCGTCGGGCTGGCCCAGGCCAAGCGGGCGCTCGGCGACGGCCTGCTCACCAGCGAGGGCGACCTGTGGCGCAAGCAGCGCAAGGTGATCCAGCCGGTGTTCCAGGCCAAGCGGATAGCGCAGCAGGCGGGCATCGTGGCGGAGGAGGCGGCCGGCCTCGTCGCCCGCCTGCGGGCCCACGCGGGCGGTGAGCCGGTCGACGTCGTACGCGAGATGACCGGCCTCACCCTCGGCGTGCTCGGCCGCACCCTGCTCGACGCCGACCTGGGCGGCTTCCGGGAGATCGGGCCGTCCTTCGAGGCGATGCAGGACCAGGCGATGTTCGAGATGGTCTCGATGAGCATGGTGCCGATGTGGGTGCCGCTGCCGCACCAGCTCCGCTTCCGCCGCGCCCGCCGCGAGCTCCAGCGGATCGTCGACGAGCTGGTACGGCGGCGCGGTGACCGCCCGGCCGCCGACGACGCCCTGTCCCGACTGATCGACTCCACCTCGCGCGAGGGCGACCCGAAGGTGGGCCGGCAACGCATGCGCGACGAAATGATCACCCTGCTGCTGGCCGGCCACGAGACCACGGCGAGCACGCTGAGCTGGACCTTCTACCTGGCCGACCGCCACCCGGAGGTGTGGGAGCGGCTGCACGCCGAAGCCACCGAGGTGCTCGGCGACCGCCTGCCCACCTACGAAGACCTGCACCGGTTGCGGTACACCGCGATGGTCGTCGAGGAGGTCATCCGCCTCTACCCGCCCGTCTGGATGCTCTCCCGCCTCGCCCAGGAACCCGACGTCGTCGGCGGCTACGACATCCCGGCCGGCTCCGACGTGCTGATCTGCCCGTACACCCTGCACCGGCACCCGGCCTTCTGGGACCAGCCCGAGCGCTTCGACCCGGAGCGCTTCGACCACGCCCGCGCCGTGGACCGGCCGCGGTACGCGTACATCCCGTTCGGCGCCGGCCCGCGGTTCTGCGTCGGCAACAACCTGGGGATGCTGGAGGCCACATTCGTGGTGGCGATGGTCGCCCGCGAACTACGCCTCACCAAGGTCCCCGGCTACGCCGTCGTCCCCGAGCCGATGCTCTCCCTCCGCGTCCGCGGCGGCCTACCCATGAGCATCAGCGCCCGCTAAGACCTTCCGTCTTCGAAGCGGCGCTGCCGATCGTGGCGTCGATCAGGATCTCGGCCGCCTGCCGGGCCTGCCGCGCCGCGTCGCTCGTGCCGGCGATGGCCGCCGTTGTCTGCGCCCCCTCGGCGAGGATCGCCAGCTGGGCGGCGAGCGACGGCGGCCCGCCGGCCTCGGCGACGAGCGCGGTCAGCCGGGCCTGAAACTCCGCCTTGTGCGATCGCACGATCTCGGCGATCCGGGGTGCCGTCGTGCCCAGCTCGCCGAAGGAGTTGATGAACACGCAGCCGCGGAAGTCGTCCTGGTCGAACCAGCGGGCCAGCGCGTCGTAGAGGGCGAGCAGCCGTTCGCGGGAGTCGCCGGTGCTCATCGCCTCGTCGACCAGCGTGTGCCACATCTGGCGCCGGCCGAGCAGGACCTGCTCGACGATGGCCTCCTTGGAGGAGAACAGCCGGTAGAGCCGCTTGAGCGGCACACCCGACTCGGCCCGCAGGGCGTCCATGCCCACGGCCTGGATGCCGAGCCGGTAGTAGAGCCGGTCGGCCGCCGCCAGCACCTGGGCTCGCGCCGTCTCGTCGTCCATATTCCCCTCCGTCCCACCACGTGCGGTGACACCTCTCACGGTGTCGTGAGAACGCTCGTTCTCTAGACTACATCGCAGCGGTGAGAACGATCGTTCTCCCCAGATCGCAGGAGGCAGAGATGCCATTCGTCACCGTCGGCTCGGAAAACGACACCAGCATCGACCTCTACTACGAGGACCACGGCTCCGGTCAGCCGGTCGTCCTCATCCACGGCTACCCGCTGGACGGGCACTCGTGGGAGAAGCAGAGCGCGGTGCTGCTCCAGGCCGGCTACCGCGTCATCACGTACGACCGCCGGGGCTTCGGGCGTTCCAGCCAGCCGACCACCGGCTACGACTACGACACGTTCGCCGCGGACCTGAAGGTCCTGCTGGACACGCTGGACCTCACCGACGTCGTCCTGGTCGGCTTCTCGATGGGCACCGGTGAGGTCGCCCGCTACCTCGGCAGGTACGGATCGGCCCGGGTGGCCAAGGCCGCCTTCCTCGCCTCGCTGGAGCCCTTCCTGCTCAAGACCGACGACAACCCCACCGGGGTGCCGCAGGAGGTCTTCGACGGGATCCTCGACGCCGTGACCCGCGACCGGTACGCCTACTTCACCGCCTTCTACCGCGACTTCTACAACACCGACGAAAACCTCGGCACCCGGCTCTCCGAGGAGGCGCTGCGCAACAGCTGGAACGTCGCCGCCGGCGCGTCCTGGTTTGCCTCCAGCGCCGCGGTGCCGACCTGGGTCACCGACTTTCGGGGCGACATCCCGAAGGTCGACGTGCCCACCCTGATCCTGCACGGCACCGCCGACAACATCCTGCCCATCGACGCCACCGCCCGCCCGTTCCACCGGCTGCTGCCGGCCGCCGACTACGTCGAGGTCGACGGTGCGCCGCACGGTCTACTGTGGACGCACGCCGACGAGGTCAACGAAGCCCTGCTCGCCTTCCTCGGCAAGTAACCGGATTTCGGGGTCACCGCGGTCGTCGACCACGGTGACCCCGGGGTCCGAAGGCCGTCTCGTGGACCGGGCGGGAGAAGAGGTGGCCCTGGCCGAGCTCGCAGCCCAGCTCGCGGAGCACGGCGTGCTGCTCGCGGTCTTCGATGCCCTCGGCGATCACGCCCATGCCCAGGTTGTGTCCCATCAGGATGATGGTGCGGATCAGCTCGCGTGCCCTGGCGCTGGAGGCGACGTCGTTCACAAAGGACTTGTCTATCTTCAGCGCGTCGATGGGCAGCTCGCGCAGCAGGCTCAGCGACGAGTAGCCGGTGCCGAAGTCGTCCACGTAGAGCTTCAGCCCTTGGCCGTGCAGGTCGTGCAGCATGCGCCGGGCGGCGCCGACGTCGTGCACCACCACGCTCTCGGTGATCTCCAGCGCGACGCAGTGGGCGGGCAGCTCTTCCTGGCGCAGCGCCGCGGCGACGGTCGCGGCGGCGTCTCCGTACCAGAACTGCCGGTCCGACAGGTTGATGCTGACCCATAGGTCGTCGGGGACGGTGCCGGCCCGGCGCCAGCCGGCCAGCCGCCGGCACGCCTCGCCGATCACCCACTGGCCGATCGGCACCATGAGCCCGGCCTCCTCGGCCACCGGGAGGAACCGCGCGGGCGGCAGCAGGCCCTGCGTCGGATGGCGCCACCGCAGCAGCGCCTCCAGCGCCACCGTCGTGCCCGCGGCGAGGTCGACGATCGGCTGGTAGTGCAGCTCCAGCCGGCTGTCGGCGAGGGCCTGGCGCAGCTCGGTCTCGATACGCAGCCGGTCGACCGCCTCGGCGCGCATCGACACGTCGAAGACCGCGTGTGAACCCTTCTTGCGCGTCTTCGCCCGGTACATCGCGATGTCGGCGTTGCGCAGCAGGTCTTCGGCGCTCTGGTAGTCGCTGGTCCCCTCGGCGATGCCGATGCTGACGCTCACGACCACCTCCTGGCCGGCCACCATCTGCGGTCGGCCGACGGCCTCGCGCAGACGCTCGGCGACGGCGGCGAGCGCGGCGGGGTCGCCGATGCCGTCGACGAGGATGGCGAACTCGTCGCCCGCGAAGCGTGCCGGCGTGTCCACCGGCCGCACCTCCGCCCTGATCCGCTCCGCCACCTGGCACAGCAGGCGATCACCGGCCAGGTGCCCGAGGCTGTCGTTGATCACCTTGAGGCCGTCGAGGTCGAGGAAGAGCACGCCGAAGCGGTAGCCCGAACCGCCACCGGCCCGACCGAGCGCGCCGCCGATCCGTTCCAGGAAGAGCGTGCGGTTGGGCAGGCCGGTCAGCTGGTCGTAGAGGGCGGCGTGGCGGAGCTGCTCTTCCTGCCGCCGCAGGGACGTCACCACTTCCCGGTGGTCGAGCATGCCGCAGAGCAACGCCGCCCACTGGTTGACGGTCTCGACGATCGAAGACTTCTGCGTGTCGATCGGGCCGACGTGGGCGAGCATCCCGCGGTCGCTGTCGCGCAGGCGCACCGGCACCACGAACGCGATCTGTCCGGCGCCGGGATCTGACTCGTCGATCAGCTCGGCCGGCGGGAACGCGTCGACCGTGACCGGGCTCTCCGGCTTGAGCTGGCGGGTCGGGTCGCGGTGGTACGTGCCGGCGATATCCAGCAGCGGATCGGCGGTCCGGTCGGGCAGCCACAGGCCCAGGCACCCGGCGGTGGCCCGGGAACGCTCGAGCCACCCCAGGTCCGCCGGGTTGCCCTCGCTGCGCAGCAGCTCCATGGAGATGCCGTACTGGCTGCTCAGCGCCTGTTCCAGATATTGGTTTTCGGCCGCGAGCCGCAGCGGCGCGCTCGCCGCGTCGGGCCCGGGCTGGCGCGGGCGGCAACCACACGACTGGCGCACCACGAGGCGGGACCGGCCCTCGCGGGCGAACCGCTTTCCCGCCGGCACGTCACCGCCTTCCAGCATCGCCAGCAGCGTCTCGCCCGCCTCCTGCCCCACCTCGTCGAAGGCCCCCTCCACAGTGGACAGATTTGGGACGACGTGCTGCGCGGCGGTCACGTCGTCGAACCCGACTATGGCCAGATCGCGCGGCAGCGTGCGGCCCGCGGCGGTGAGCCCGCGGATCAGGCCCACCGCGTTGTAGTCGTTGGCGCAGAAGGCTGCGGTGACCGGCATGCCCGCGCGGACCATCAGCTCGGCGGCCACCTCGCCGCCGGTCGTCACGTTGTCGCCGGCGGGGAAGAGCATGCCCTCCTCGTACGGCAGGCCGTGTGCGGCGAGCGTCTCCCGGTACGCCTCGTGCCGCTGCCGGATGTCCTCCTGCGCCATCCAGCCCACGAACCCGATCCGGCGGTGTCCGTGTGCGATCAGGTGCTCGACGGCCAGCCGGGTGCCGCCGCGGTTGTCGGGCAGGACCACCGGGCAGTCGAAGCCGGGCACCTCCTGGCTCACCATCACGACCGGCTTGCCGGCGTCGCGCAGCGCGTCCAGGTACGGCCGGTCGGCCGAGTTGAGGACCACGACGAAGCCCGCCACGTGGCGCCAGGCGACGGGCCGCCGGAAGTTCGAAAGGTCCAGGTAAGCGATCTCGTCGACACCGGGGTCGAACGTCTGCACCGCGACCACGCGGCCGCCCGCCGCGGCGGCGGCGCGCGCGACACCCCGCAGCAGCCCTCCGAAATAGTGTCCGGACAGCAGCGGCGTTAGCACGCCGACGGTGATTCTCGATGACAAATCGGGCCCCCGCCCCTCACGGAGCAGCATCTGGTTGAGCATAGCCAGCGCCCGCCGCGTGAGCTGGGCCGATCGGTGCGGCGTCAGCGGGCGACGTAGCCGCCGTCGACGCTGAGGATGGTCCCGGTGATGCCGGCGGACTCCGGCGAGGCGAGGAAGACGATCGCGCGGGCGACCTCGTCCGGGGTGGACATGCGCCCGATCGGATGGTTGCTCAAGGTGACCGCGAGGCTCGCCGCCGGGTCGGGGTCGGCCGCCCGCGCCTCGGCCATGAACTCGGTGTCGACCGCGCCCGGTGCCACCGCGTTCACCCGCACGCCGCGGCCCGCGCACTCGATCGCGAGCTGGCGGGTCAGCTGGACGACCGCGCCCTTGGTCATCGCGTACACGCTCTGGTTGGGCACGCCGATCAGGCCCGAGATCGACGCGACGTTGACGATGCAGCCGCCGGCGTCGGTCAGGTGGGGCAGAGCGGCCCGCGCGAACCGGAACGCCGGCCGGACGTTGACCGCGAAGAGGGCGTCGAACTCGTCGTCGGTGGTGTCGAGGATGGGCCGGCGCAGAAACCGGCCGGCGTTGTTGACCAGCAGGTCGAGCCGGCCGAAGGCGGCGATGGCGCGCGCGACCGCGGCGTCCGGTGTCGCGGCCGCCGTCACGTCGGCGGGCAGCGGCACCACCCGGCCGTCTTCGGCCAGATCGGCGACCGCGGGCGAGACGTCGACCGCGACGACCCGGTAGCCCTCGGCACGCAGCCGGGTCACGACGCTGCGGCCGATGCCGCGGGCCGCGCCGGTCACGACGGCGGTCAGATCCATGCGATATCCCGTCTACCGGGGTAAGTATCCTGCAATGCAGGATGGGCTCTCCTGTCTGATCCCGTCAAGGGGCAAGATCTAACTCCTCGGCAATCCGGTTGAAATCTTCGTCGAGGGCTTGACAGGGCTCGGGCGTGATCACCTACATTCGCCGTACCGGATAGCTGGATGGTCGCCCCGCAATGCGGGACGGCGCCCGAGGTGGCGAGGAGGACACCCATGACAAACCCGTCCCGGGGTTCGCGTCCCGCCGCCGACGGGCTCGAGATCGCCAGCGGCGACATCCAGGTGGTGGCGCGCGTCGTCCAGCTGCTCCGGCTGCTGGCGGCCAACGAGACCATCGACCTGGTGTCGGCCGCCGAGGAGCTGGGCGTGGGTAAGTCCACGGCCCACCGCTACCTCGCGTCGATGGAAAACCACAGCCTGCTACAACGCCGAGACCGAAACCGGTACGAGTTCGGGGTCCTCCTCGCCGAGTTGGGCACGATGGCGCTCTCTCGGCTCGGGGTCACCGACCTCGCCGGTCCGGTGATGGAAGAGATCAGCGTGCGCGTCCGCCACACGGTCGTGCTCAGCGTGTGGAACGGTCAAGGTCCCACCGTGGCGCGGGTGCACGAGGACAGCAGCCGCACCGCGCACGTGTCGATCGCGGTCGGCAGCCGGCTCGGCCCGAGCACGGCGCAGGCCGTGGTCTTCTGGGCCTTCCGCGGCCAGTCGTTCTACAGGTTCGGCGCGGGGGCGGCGGACGCGACCGAGGAAGAGCTGGCGGAGGTTCGCCGGACCGGGATCGCGGTCCGGGCGAGCCGCAACGAGGGCGTGAGCGCGGTCGCGACTCCGGTCCGGGATCCAGCCGGTCGGGTCGTCGCCACGCTGGCCGTTGTCGGCATATCCCAGTTCGTGCCCATGGAGAGCGACAGCCCGGTGGCGCGCGCTCTGCTGGCGGGCGCGGAAACGATCAGTCGCCGGATGGTCAGCCCGCTCGAAGGCGGGTCGGACTGACGTACCGGACGCGATAGCTCCCAATCGATCGTCGAAAAAAAGGCGAAAAATGAGGACATTTCGGTTCTTAACCGTGGCCGCGATCGGTTCCCTGATGCTGACGGCCTGTGGCGCGGGTGGAGAGTCCGGCGGCACGGGCGGCGAGCAGAAGCTGACCTGGGCGAGCACCGGCGGACAGTTTCAGGAAGACGAGAAGAAGGCCCTCCAGGAGCCTTTCACCACAAAGACGGGCACCCAGTTCGCCAACGTCAGCCCGGCCGAGATCGCCCAGGTCCGCACCATGGTCAAGGCGGGCAAGACGATCTGGGACCTGGCCAACATGAGCTGGATCTACGCCGGCGCCTACTGCGGCGAGCTGTACGAGAAGCTCGACGATCCCGCCCTCGACCGCAGCAAGTTTCCCGAGGGTACGACGGGGGAGTGCTTCGTACCGACCTACCGGTACGCCAACATCTTCAGCTACAACGCGGACCTCTTCCCCGGCGAGAAGCCGACCAGGATCGAAGATTTCTTCGACGTCAAACGCTTCCCGGGTAAGCGGATCGTCTACGACTACCCGAAGGCCGGTCTCCTCGAGGCCGCGCTCGTCGCCGACGGCGTGCCGCCCGAGAAGGTCTACCCGCTCGACCTCGAGCGGGCTCTCCGGAAGATCGACACGATCAAGAGCTCGGTCGTCTTCGCGCCCAGCTACGGCGCGATCCAGCAACAGCTCGTCGACAAGCAGGCCAGCATGGTGCTCACCGTGACGGCGCGGTCGATCGTCACCTCGCAGAGCGGCGCCAAGCTCGTCCCGGTCTGGGACTTCAACACCACCGACATCGGCGCCCTCGTCATCCCGAAGGGCAGCCCCAACAAGCAACTCGCCCAGGAGATGCTCGCGTTCGTCACCGAACCGGCCCAGGCCACCGCGTACGCCAAGCTGACCGGCACGGCGCCGGCCCGGACCGACGTCGACGTCACATCCATCGGGTACACCGAGCAGCAGAAGGCGTTCAACGCGTTCCTGCCCGACCGTGGCCGGCTCGTCGAGCAGGACAAGCAGTGGTGGATCGCCAACACCGACGCGGTCGTCAAGCGCTGGACCGCGTGGAAGGTCGGCTGACGCGAATGGCCGCGCCAACAGCCACGGCCGAGGCGCCCCCCACGGGGCGCCTCGGGCGGGCCCGCGCCGACCGGAAGCAGGGCGCCGGATGGCTGCTCCTGCTGCCGTCGCTCGTCGCCCTGGCTGTCTTCTTCGTACTGCCGCTCGCGAACGTCGTCGTGGACAGCGTCACCGAGCCGGACATCGGCCTCGGAAACTACGCCTCGCTCTTCACCGACGGTTACACGCTGCGGGTGCTGGGCCGGACGCTGCTCGTCGCGCTGGTGGTCTCGGCCGTGGGCGTGGTGCTCGCCTACCCGTACGCGTACGCGATGACGCTGGTCGGCCCGACCATGCGCGCCGTGCTGGTGACCGTCGTACTCGTTCCATTTTGGACGAGCATGCTGGCGCGCAACTTCGCGTGGATGGTCCTGATGCAGGACGACGGCATGGTGCAGCGGATGCTCTCGCCGTTCGGGCTCGGCGACGTCACGCTGCTGGGCTCCACGACGGCCGTCGCGATATCGATGACCCAGGTGCTGCTGCCGTTCCTGGTGCTCCCGATGTACAGCGCGATGGACCAGATCGACCGGCGGCTGCTGGCGGCCGGGCAGAGCCTCGGCGCGCCGCGCGGGCGCGCGTTCCGCAGGATCTACCTGCCGCTCTCCATGCCGGGCGTCGTCGCGGGGGTCTCGCTCGTCTTCGTGCTGGCGCTGGGCTTCTACGTCACGCCGGCCCTGCTCGGGTCGACGCGAAACGCGATGATCGCGCAGGTGATCAACGTGCGCACCAAGGAGCTGCTCGACTTCGGGGGCGCCGGCGCGATGGGCGTCTTCCTGCTCGTCGTCACCCTCGTCGTGCTCGGCGTCAGCCGCCGCCTGGCCGGGCAGCGCGTCTCGTCCGTCGCACCCGGATACCAGCCGGCCCGCTCGCGCGGCCGGGAAGACCAGCCGACGGAGATGCGGCCCTGGCTCAAGGTGCACACGGGGCTCGTCGCGGTCCTCCTCGTCGCGCCGACCCTCGTGGTCATCCCGATGAGCTTCTCCTCGGGAAGGACCTTCCAGTTTCCGCCGAACGGCTGGTCGCTCCAGTGGTACGAGCGGCTCTTCACCTCGCCGGAGTGGACGGCCGCGATATTCAACTCGATCCAGGCGGGGCTCATCACCGCGCTACTCGCGACGGTGCTCGGCACGACGGCGGCCCTCGGCCTGATGCGGCTCTCCCCGCGCTGGCGCGGCGCCCTCACCGGGTTTTTGCTCTCGCCGCTCATCGTGCCGCACATCCTCGTCGCGCTGGTGGTCTTCGCCGCGTTCCTCCAGGTGGGCCTCAACGGCACGCTCATCGGCATCATCCTGGCGCACACCGCGATGGCCCTGCCCTTCGTGGTGATCGCGGTGACCGCGCGGTTGCAGGGGATGGACGGCCGGCTGCCCGGCGTCGCGGCGAGCCTCGGCGCCAGCCCGTTCGCCGCGTTCCGCAAGGTGACGTTTCCCCTGCTGCTGCCCGGCATCATGTCCGGCGCCGTGCTGGCGTTCGTGACGTCGCTGGACGAGGTCGTCATCGCCCTGTTCCTCCAAGGGCCCGGTGCGGTCACGCTGCCGGTCCAGATGTTCAACAGCGTCACCGTCCAGATCGACCCGACGATCTCCGCCGCGTCGAGCCTGATCGTCGTCCTGGTGAGCGTGCCCATCCTGCTCGCCCAAGTCGTCAGCGCGCGGCGCGGAAAGGGAAGGTAGCCGGTGAGTATCCGGACGGCCGGTGGCGGGCGCATCGAGTTGGTGGACCTGTGCAAGCGATACGGGTCCAGCGAGACGCCCGCGGTCGACCACGTCAGCCTCGACATCGAGCCAGGCGAGTTCGTCACGCTGCTGGGCCCCAGCGGCTCGGGCAAGACGACCACGCTCAACATGATCGTCGGCTTCACGACGCCGACGTCGGGTGGCATCCGCCTCAACGGGCGGGACATCTCCCGGCTCCCGCCGCACAAGCGCGAGTTCGGCATGGTATTCCAGAACTACGCGCTCTTCCCGCACCTCACCGTGGCCCAGAACGTGGCCTTCCCGCTGGGCGAGCGCAAGGTGTCCAAAGTAGAAATCGAACGGCGGGTGGGCGAGGCGCTGGAGCTCGTCGACCTGGGCGGGATGGAAAAGCGCCGCCCGCACGAGCTCTCCGGTGGCCAGCAGCAGCGGGTGGCGCTGGCCCGCGCCGTGGTGTTCTCGCCCAGTGTGCTGCTGCTCGACGAGCCGCTGAGCGCGCTCGACCGTAAGCTCCGGCAGTCGCTCCAGCGTGAGGTGAAGCGGCTCCACCGCGAGCTGAAGCTCACGTTCGTCTTCGTCACACACGACCAGGACGAGGCCATGACGCTGTCCGACCGGATCGCGATCTTCGACCGCGGCCGGATCGACTCCGTCGGCACACCCACCGACCTCTACCACCGGCCCACGACCCAGTTCGCGGCGCGGTTTCTGGGCGAGTCCAACGTCTTCGCGGGCCAGCACCGCGGCGGTGGCGTGTACGAATGGCGCGATCGCAAGTGGACGGTCGGCGACCCGGACCGCGGCAGCGTGCTCATCGTGCGGCCCGAGCGCACCGGCGTCGCTCTCGACGAGGCGTCGGTGCCGCCAGGCGCCAACGCCGCCGAGGCGGTGGTCACCGACGTCTCGTTCTACGGCACGTACTACCGGCTCGAGCTGACCTACGGCGACGGCTCGGTCGGCTGTGCCGCGCTGCCCGTCGGCACACCGGCGGCCGTCCAACCGGGCGCCACCGTGGTCGCCCACTGGCGGCCCGAAGACCAGGTCCTGGTGACCGAGTGAAGACGCGAGGAGGCGGGATGATCGCGGAGGTCTCCCTTTGGGACCCGGAGCTCGACGCGGACCGGAGGCTGCCCGACGAGGAGGTGGACAGCCTTCTGGTCGGCGCGGTCGACCTGCATCAACACCCCGGACCGAGTCCTTTCCCGCGGCGGATGAGCATCCTCGACGCGGCGCGCGACGCGGCCGGAGCCGGCTTTCGCGCGATCGTGGCCAAGTCACATCACCACAGCATGGTGAGCGACATCCTGGCGCTGCGCTCGGCGGGGCTGGCCGACCTCCCGATCGAGGTCTTCGGCGGCATCGCGCTCAACCGGACCGTCGGCGGCCTCAACCCGTACGCCGTCGAGCTGGCGCTGCGGATGGGCGGCAGGGTGGTGTGGTTTCCCACGCTCACCTCGGCCGCGCACGTGCGCCACCACGAGGAGCACGACACGGGCTTCCCCACCTCGGTGGTGAAGCTGCGTCCGCAGGAGGTCATCTCGATCCTCGACGAGAGCGGCGCGGTACTCCCGGTGGTCCGGGACATCCTGTCGGTTGTCGCGTCCGAAGACGCGGTGCTGACCTGCGGCCACCTCGGCGTCACCGAGTCACAGCGGCTGATCGACGCCGCGCTGGAGGCGGGTGTGCGGCGCATCGTCGTCAACCACCCGTGCTTCGTCGTCGGTGCCTCGGTGGAGCAGGCGGCGGCCTGGGCACGGCAGGGCGTCTACATCGAACACTGCGCCGTCATGTACTTCGGCCGCCCGGAGCGCCGCCGGGACCTCGGGGAGCTTCTCTCGTTCGTCGAGGCGGTCGGTGCCGGGCAGACCATCATGTCCTCGGACTCGGGGCAGAAGGACAACCCGCTGCCGGTGACGCTCTACCGCCGCGCCGTGCGGGGCATGCTGGACGCCGGCGTCTCCGCGGCGGACGCCCGGCAGATGGTGGGCACCAACGCGGCGCAGCTGCTGTTGCCATGAGCGGGAGTCGGGAGGCTACGGGTCTCGACCACGACGGCGAACGAGCGCCGAGCGACGGAGCGTGGAAGGCGCAGCACGAGGTGCTCGCGGTCCGGTACGGCACGCGGACGACCCGCAGGAGCGAGGTCTTCCTGCACTACGACACGTACGGCGAGCCCGACGCCGGTGTCGTCATGGACTACTACTTCTGGGTCGTGCGGCTCGACGGCCGGACCACGCTCGTCGACTGTGGATTCAACGACGCGAGTGGTGGGCGCCGCCACCGCACCATGCTCTGCCCACCGGAGCGGGCCCTCGTCCGGCTCGGCGTCGACCCGGGCGAGGTGACGACGGTCGTGCTGACCCACGGCCACTACGACCACATCGGCAACCTGCGCGTCTTTCCGGACGCCCGGCTGGTGATGTCCCGCCGCGAGTACGACTTCTGGACCGGCCCGATGGCCCGCAAGCCGCTCTTCGCGGGCTCCGTCGAGGACGAAGACGTCGCGGCCCTGCGCGTGGCGCACGCGGCGGGCCGGCTCGACCTCGTCGACGGCCGCACCACCCTGGCCGGCGGCATCGAGCTGGTGGAGGTGGGCGGGCACACTCCCGGTCAGCTCATCGTCCTGGTGGGCGACGTCGTCATCGCCTCCGACGCGCTGCACTACTACGAGGAGCTCGATCGTGACCGTCCGTTCGCGCATGTCGCCGACCTGCCGGCGATGTACGGGGCGTTCCAGCTGCTGCGCGAGCTCGCCGACACGCACCGCCTCGTGGCCGGCCACGACCCGGACGTGATGCGGCGGTTTCCGGTCGTCGGCGACGGCCTCGCCGCGACCATCGCGCTGGGCGGGAGGTAGGCGTGCGCGGGCTCGCGGGCAAGGTCGCGGTGGTGACCGGTGCGGCCGGCGGCATCGGGGCGGCCACGGCGCGGCGGCTGGCCGAGGCGGGAGCGCACGTCGTCGCGGTGGACAACGCCGACGGTGCCTGGGTTCGCGCCGACGTGTCCACAGAAGACGGTGTCGCCGCGTACATGGCGGCCGCCGTCGACAGGTTCGGCCGGGTCGACCTGCACCACCTCAACGCGGGCATCTCCGGTTCGTTCGCGAGGCTGCCCGAGCTGACGGTGGAGGAGTTCGACCGGGTGATGGCGGTGAACGTGCGCGGGGTCTTCCTGGGCGTGCGGGCGGCCTTCCGCCAGTACGCCGCGCAGGGCGGCACCGGCAGCATCGTGATCACCGGCTCGATCGGCAGCCTGCGCGGCAGCGCGGACCTCCTGGCCTACCAGACGTCCAAGCACGCGGTGCTGGGCGTCTTGCACGGCGCCGCGATGTACGGCGGCCCGCTGGGCGTCCGGGTCAACGCGGTCGCGCCCGGCATCGTGCCCACCGACCTGTTCGCCGGCGCGCCCGGCGCGGTCGGCGGCAAGGACGACATGGTGCGCCGGGCCGGCAGCACCCCGCTGCGCCGGGCCGGCACCGGCGACGACGTGGCGAGCGTGGTGGCCTTCCTGCTCAGCGACGAGGCCGCGTACATGACCGGCGAGGTGGTCTCGGTCGACGGCGGGGCGAACATCGTGAGCACGGTACGGCCCTCGGGCGGCGCCGGCGCCTGGGACTTCGCCGCGTACGACCGCGCCCTCTACGGGAGGAGCACTCCGTGAAGGTGGGTTTCATCGGCCTGGGCAACATGGGCGGACGCATGACGCGCCGGCTCGTCGACGCCGGCACGCCGGTGCTGGGCTTCGACACCGAGCCTTCGCGGGCCGCGGCCGCGGGCGCCGAGGCGGCCGGCGACGTGCGAGCCGTGGTGGAGGCCAGCGACGCCGTCCTGCTCTCCCTGCCCGACAGCACGGTCGTCGAGGCGGTCGTGCTCGGCCCCGGCGGCGTCCTGGAGTCCGGCCGCGCCGGCCAGATCGTCGTCGACCTCAGCACCGCCGCACCCGCCTCGACCGTCCGCGTGCACGCGGCGCTGGCCGCCATCGGTGTCGAGTACCTCGACGCGGGCATCTCCGGTGGCGCGGCCGCGGCGGAGCGCGGGACGCTCACCGTCATGGTCGGCGGCTCGCCGGACGCGCTGTCCACGATGGAGCCGGTGTTCGCCGCTTTCGCCCGCGCCGTCATCCACATGGGACAGCCCGGCGCCGGCCACACGACGAAGGTGCTCAACAACTTCCTCAACGCGATCAGCCTCGCCGCCACCGCCGAGGTGATGGTGGCGGCGAAGCGGGCCGGCCTCGACCTCGACCAGGTGCTCGACGTGCTCAACGCCAGCAGCGGCGTCAACTTCGCCACGCTCAACCGGTTTCCGCACATCGTCAAGGGCGACTACCTCGAAGGCGGTCTCACCAACGCGCTGATGACGAAGGACGTCACGCTCTACGTGGACTGCCTCGCCCAGCTCGGCGTGCCGTCGCTGTCGGCGGCCGGCCCACTGGCCGCGTTCGGGCTCGCCAACAACCTCGGTTACGCCGACCAGATAAGCAACCGGGTCGTCGACGCGATCGGCGACCTCGCCGGCGGGACGCGCCTGCACACACCGGAGGAGCACTGATGGAGATCGTCCGGGCACACGCCGACCGGCTGCCGTCGGAGCGGCGCACGGCCATGTTCACCGGCACGGTGTTCGCCGACCCGCTGCGGTCCGGGCCGGACGTCACGGTGGCGAGCGTCTTCTTCGCACCCGGCGCCCGGACCCACTGGCACACCCACGAAAAGGGCCAGATCCTGCTCGTCACGGCCGGCGCCGGGCTCGTCTGCTCGGCGGGCGGGGACCCACAGGCGCTCCGCCCCGGCGACACGGTGTGGGTGCCGCCCGGTGAGGCGCACTGGCACGGCGGCGCACCGGACACGTACCTCGTGCACCTGGCCGTCTCGCTCGGCCAGACGGCCTGGCGCGATCCGGTCGCCGACGACGACTACCTGGCCCGGACGTGATCGGCTTCGTCGGGCTGGGCAACATGGGCGGACCGATGGCCGCGCGCCTTGTCGCGGCCGGGCACGACCTGTGCGTGTACGACGTGGTGCCGGCCGCCCGCGAACGCTTCGCCGGCAGCGCCGCGCTCGCCGCCACGGTGACCGGTGTGTCCACAGCGGACACGGTGCTCCTCATGCTGCCGGACTCGGCGGTCGTCGAGCGGGTCCTGCTGGGCGACGGCCTCCTCGACCGGCTCCGTCCCGGCACGCTGCTGGTCGACATGAGCTCCTCCGACCCCGGCCGCACCCGTTCGCTGGCCCGTGTCGCCGGGGAACGCGGCGTCACGCTCGTCGACGCGCCCGTCTCCGGCGGCGTCGCCGCCGCCCGGGACGGCACCCTGACCATCATGGTCGGCGGCCCGGGCGCCGCGCTCGCCGAGCTCCGCCCGATCTTCGACGCGCTCGGCTCGCGCGTGGTGCACGCCGGCGAGGTGGTCGGCGCCGGCCACGCCGTCAAGGCGCTCAACAATTTGATGTCCGCCGCGCACCTGATGGTGGCCTCCGAGGCGCTGCTCGCCGGGCAGGCGTTCGGCCTCGACCCGCGCGTGATGCTCGACATCGTCAACGCCTCCAGTGGCCGCAGCGGGTCGACCGAGACCAAGTGGCCAAGGTTCGTGCTCCCCGGCACGTACGACTCCGGCTTCGGCCTGCGCCTGATGCTCAAGGACATGGGCATCGCGCTCGGCTTGCAGGAGGCGACCGGCACCCCGTCCGCGGTGTCGGCGGCGGCGCTGGCGGCCTGGGCGGCGGCCGCCGAGGCGCTCCCGCCGGACGCGGACCACACCGAGGTCGCCGCCTGGCTGGCGGCGCGCATGAAAACCGACGAACGAGGGAGTGGCCCGTGTTGACCGCCGAACAGCAGCAGATCAAGGACGAGTTCATCGCGGTCCGCTCCACCTGGAGCGACACGTGGGAACGGATACTCGAACTCGATCCCGCGTTCCTGCGCGCCTACCTGAACTGGTCGGCGGTGCCCTGGCGCAAGAACCACCTGGAGCCGAAGGTCAAGGAGTTCATCTACATCGCGGTCGACGCGGCGGCCACCCATCTCTACACCCCGGGCATCCGCCAGCACATCCGCGCCGCGATCGCCTTCGGCGCGACAGCGGACGAGCTGATGGAGGTGCTGGAGCTGACCAGCACGCTGGGCATCCACGCCTGCAACATCGGTATCCCGCTGCTCATCGAGGTGCTGGAGGAGGAGGGCAGGCGCACCGGACCGGCACCGCTCGACGAGCGGCGGGAGAAGCTCAAGGCCGAGTTCACCGCCAACCGCGGCTACTGGCACGAATTCTGGGACGGCCTGCTGGAGCTTGACCCCGAGCTGTTCGAGGCCTATGTGGAGTTCTCCTCGGTGCCGTGGCGGACCGGCGTACTGCCACCGAAGGTCAAGGAGTTCGTCTACATCGCCTTCGACGCGGCGGCCACGCACCTCTACGCCCCCGGGCTCAAGCTCCACATGCGCAACGCGCTCCGCCTCGGCGCCACCACCGAGGAGATCGTCGAGGTGCTCGAGATCGCCAGCGTCATCGGCATCCACGCGGCGACCACAGCCGTACCCATCCTCGCCGAAGAGCTGGCCCGCGGCGCTAGCTGATGGCCGCCTCCTGCTCGATGACCTGCTGGGCAAGGCGAAACGACTCCAGCGCGGCGGGCGCGCCACAGTATGCCGCGGTCTGTAGCAGGACCTCCTGGATCTCGTCCAGCGTGCAGCCGTTGCGGAGCGCGCCGCGCACGTGCACGGAGAACTCGTGCGGGCGGTTGAGCGCGGTCAGCATCGCGAGGTTGAGCAGGCTGCGGGTGCGGCGGTCGAGCCCGGGCCGGGACCAGACGTCGCCCCAGCAGGTCGCCGTCACGTACTCCTGCACGACCCGGGTGAAGTCGGTGGCCCGCGCCATCGACCGGTCCACATGCGAATCGCCGAGCACCTCACGCCGGACCCGCATGCCGCGCTCGAACCGGCTCTCGTCGTCACCCATGGACCGCTCCCTCCGAATGTCCGACCATCATACAATCTGGTCGGCGCCGGGGAAGGGCGCGCTACGCGCCGTCCTGCTCGGAGAGGGCGGTCAGCCCCGCCCGGCCGGCCTCCTCGACGTGGCGCGCGCAGGCCGCGGCGGCGGCTTCGGCGTCGCCCGCCAGCACGGCGTCGACGATCGCGCGCAGCTCCTTGGTGCTGTGCTCGACCCGGCCGGGCACCGACAGCGACAGCGAGCGCAGCACGCTCACTCGCGCGTGCAGGCTGCCCGCGACCGACCGCAGCGCGTCGTTGCCGCCGCCTTCGAAAAGCACGTCGTAGAAGGCGTCCTTGGCGGCCAGGACCGGGGAGCCCTTCGCGGCCAGCCGCTCGATCCGCTCCAGCGCGCGGACGAGTGCCTTGCGCTGTGCCGCGCCGGCGTGCTCCACGAAGAGGCGGCCGGCGAGCGCCTCCAGCACCGCGCGCACCTGGTAGAGCTGGCGCGCTTCCTCGGCGCTGACGCTGGTGACGATCATCCCCTTGTTGGGGATCGCGGTGACCAGACCCTCCGCGGCCAGCTCGCGCAACGCCTCGCGGACACTCGTGCGCGAGACGCCGGTGAGCTCCACGAGCTCGCGCTCGATCAGTCGCTGCCCGGGCGCGAGCCGGCGGTCGAGGATCGCCTGCCGCAGGTTTTCCACCACCTGCGAGCGGATCAGAGCCGGCGACCGCTCAACCCGCAACGTATTGGCTCGGGTCACCGCCGTCCTCCTTGTACCAGGTGTGCCCGCACATCGTACCCAGCGCGCACCGGCGCCTCCGCCGTTGTTCCAGATCGTATGACGATGCTACAATCTTGCGGACTGAAATCCCACGTGAGGAGCGTTATCGTGCGGTTGGGTTTCGCCCGCCGACTGGCTTCCAGCGATCGGTGTCTGGTGGGCACGTGGGTGAAGATTCCGGCGCTCGAGCCGGTGGAGATCCTCGCCGACGCCGGGTTCGACTTCGTCGTCGTCGACCAGGAGCACGCGCCGCTGACGTTCGAGTTCGCCTACCAGGCAACGGTCGTGGCGCAGGGCGCCGGCATGTCGGTCCTCGTCCGCGTTCCCGACCGCAGCGGCGGCTACCTCCAGCGGCTGCTCGACGCCGGCGTCGACGGCATCCTGGTGCCGCGGGTGACCTCCGTCGCCGAGGCGAGTGCGGCGGTCCGGCAGATGCTCTTCTCACCGGGCGGCGAGCGCGGCATCGGCATCACCTCGCGGGCCGGGCGCTGGGGTGCCACCCCGCGCGCGGAGTACCTGCGCTTCGGCGACGAGGAAGTCATGCGCGCGGTCCAGTTGGAGGAGCGCGCCGCGATCGAGGCGGTCGACGACATCCTCGCCGTCCCCGGGCTCAACGGCGTCTTTCTCGGCATGGGCGACCTACAGCTGTCCTCCGGGCTGCCGGAGGCAGACCCGTCGATCCAGAAGCTCGTCGACCGGCTGCTGGCCGCCGCCCAGGCGCGTGGTGTGCCCGCCGGCACCGCGGTGCGGAGCGCCGCGCAGGCACAGGCCGCCGCCGACCGCGGCTACCGGTACGTCATGGTCGGCAACGACACCAGCTTGCTGAGGAGCGCCGCGGCGTCCGCCGTCGCCGACGTCCGCAGCCGACTCTCCGGAGGGAAACCCCATGGCGTATGACGCCAGCGATCTGCGCTCGACCCTGCCGGCGAGCGCGGCGGCCTCCGCCGTGCCGGAGCGGTTCTCCGGGTCGGAGCACGTGAAGTTTCGCGACCTGGCCCCGGTGGAGAAGACCGACGGCGTCGCGACCTGGTACGCCCGCGGGCAGAACTTCGTCGTCGGATACTCCGAAGTGGACGGCACTGCCGAGTTCACGCGCCGTGGGCAGCCCGACGAGTACGTGGTGCTGCTGGCCGACGACGCTCTCGCCGCCCGCGTGGAGGCGCCGGGCGAGGAGGTCTCGGTGACCGGCCGCACGATGCTCGTCCTGCCGCCCGGCGACAGCACGGTGACTGTCACCGGGCAGGGGCGCGTGCTGCGGTTGCTGACCACGCGCTCAGCCGACGTCGCCGCGCTCGCCGCCAACGCCGAGTCCTACGCCGAGCCGCACGAAAACATCCCGCCGTTCCAGCCGTGGCCCGAGCCCGTCGGCGGCTATCGCGTGCGCAGCTACGACCTGACCGTGCCACCGCTGTCGAGCCCGCCGTTCCGCCTGTACCGCTGCACCACCTTCATGGTCAACTTCATCGACCCGAAGCAGGGCCCGCGTGACCCGGCGAAGCTGTCGCCGCACAAGCACGACGACTTCGAGCAGTGCTCCATCGTGCTGGCGGGGGAGTACGTGCACCACATCCGCTGGCCGTGGACGACAAACCGGGCCCACTGGCGAGACGACGAGCACGAGCTGTGCCACGCGCCGTCCGTCACGGTGATCCCGCCGCCCTCACTGCACACGAGCGAGGCGATCGGTGCGGGCGAAAACCACCTCGTCGACGTCTTCTCGCCACCGCGCTTCGACTTCTCGGCCATGGAGGGCTGGGTGTTCAACGCCGACGACTATCCGGCACCGCCCAGCCGATGAGGCGCGACCACACTCCGGTCCGGGTGGCCATCATCGGTGCCGGGCTGGGCGGCATCGCGGCCGCGGTCAAGCTCCGCCGGCTGGGCTCGGTCAGGTTCGTCATCTTCGAGCAGTCCGCCGGCGTCGGTGGCACCTGGTTCGACAACAGATACCCCGGCTGCGAGGTCGACGTGCACTCGCACGCGTACTCGTTCTCGTTCCTCAAGTACGACTGGCCGCGCACCCACGCGACCCAGCCGGAGCTGCTCGCCTACGCCGAGCACGTGGTCGAGCGCTTCGGGCTCACCCCGCACCTGCGCCTGAACACGCGGGTCACCGACCTCGTCTGGGAAGAGTCGAGCGGCTGCTACGTGCTGTCCACAGAGCACGGTGAGAGCACGGAGTTCGACGTCGTCATCTCCGCGCTCGGCCTGCTCAACGTGCCGCGCTATCCCGAGTGGCCGGGGCTCGACACCTTCGCCGGGCCGTGTTTCCACACCTCGCGGTGGGAAGACCACGACCTCACCGGAAAGTCGGTCGCGGTCGTCGGCACCGGGTCGACCGCCGTGCAGATCGTCCCGGCCATCGCGCCGGTCGCCGGCCAGGTCTACGTCTTCCAGCGGCAGCCCGGCTGGATCGAGCCCAAGCACGAGCGAGACTTCAGCCCGCGCGAGCGGTGGTGGTATCGCAACGTGCCGCTGGCCCAGCGGTTGAGCCGGGCCCGCATCTTCCACCAGGGCAACCGGCGGTTCAAGGGGTACGACGCCGGCTCCAGCCGCCAGCGGCGGATGCGCGAGGTGTGCCACAGGTTCATCGCCGAGAGCATCGACGATCCGGTGACGCGGGCGGCGGTGACACCGGACTACCCGTGGGGATGCAAGCGACCGGTCATCTCCTCGACGTTCTATCCCACGCTCAACCGCGACAACGTGGAGCTGGTGCCGCACGCGGTGAGCCGGGTGACCCCGACCGGGGTGGTCGACGCGACCGGCACCGCCCGCGAGGTCGACGTGCTGGTGCTCAGCACCGGCTTCCAGCCGACGAGGTTTCTGGCCAGCATCGACGTCAAGGGTCGCGACGGGCGCAGCATCCACGACGCCTGGCGCGAGCGGGCCAGTGCCTACATGGGCATCACCGTGCCCGGCTTTCCCAACTTCTTCATCCTCTATGGACCCAACACCAACGGCGGCGTGTCCATCATCGCCCAGCTGGAGCGGCAGGCCGAGGTCGTCGTGGCGGCCGTGCGGCGGCTGGCCCGCGGCCGCGCGCGGAGCATCGACACGTCACCCGCGGCGGCGCGGCGCTTCGTCGCGTGGGTCGACCGCCGGCTGGCCACCCGCGCCTCCGCGATGGAGTCCGGCTGCCACAACTACTACCACGACCCGGCCGGCCACAACGTGACGCAGTGGCCGGGAGGTCACCTCGCCTACGCCCTCGCCACCCGGCTCATCGCGCGGTGGGGCCTGCGGGCACGACGCTAGGATGCCCGCCGGCCAGGGACACCTCCGCCACGTGCAGGCCACCGTCCACTGTGGCGGTCGGAAACCGGTCCCACACGGCGGCGTCGTGAAACGGCAGGATCCGCCGGCTGTCGCCGCCGACGCTGGTCAGCATCTCGTCGGCGAGGTCGAGCCACGTGGTGGCGCTGCCGGTGCTCATCGCGATGGGCACGAAGACACCGTCGCCGCGCAGGCCCTCGATATTCTCGTAGCTGTACATGTTGTCGCCGGCGAACACCCATGTGCCGTCCGCCTCGTTGGTTACCGCGACGACCTGTGAGCCGGCGGTGTGGGTGTCGTACGCCGGCCGCAGCTCGATGCCCGGCGCCACCTGGGCCACCCCGTCGACGAGCGTCGCCCGCCGGGCGGCCAGCCGCCGCGGCAGGTCTGGCTGGCAGAAGCGGGTGAGGAACTCGAACCGGCCCGGCCGGGCGGCGGCGGCAAGGTACTGCTCGATCTCCCGCCGCTGGATGTAGACGTGCGCGGCGGGAAACGCGTCGACGCAGCCGGCGTGGTCGAAGTGGTTGTGCGTCAACAGGATCGTGTCGACCTGCTCGGCCTCGACACCCACGCCGGCGAGCACGTCGACCGGCGCGCGCCACGCGGTGTGCCCGTACTTCGCGGTGAGCCGGTCGTAGACCGCCTGGTCGACGAAGCCGGTGTCCACCAGCACGCAGCGTTCCGCCGACCGCACCAGCCCGAAGCAGTACGGCATCGGCCGGTGTCCCTCGTTGGGCTGCGCCGCGAAGATGTTGCTCGCCGGGAAGCGGTCGACGAAGCCGTACTCGAGGATCCAGATGGAGTAGCTCACGGCGCCTCCGGCGGCTGGACGTCGAAGACGGCGAGCTGCATGGCCACCATCGTGTAGTAGCCGATGATGGTGACCAGCTCGAAGAGGCCGGCCTCGCCGAGCACACCGGCGGCGTCGCGAAACTCGCCGTCGTCGAGCGTGCCCCGGTCGAGGATCCGCCGCGTCGTGCGGAAGACGCAAGACTCCACATCGGACATCCCCGCGGGCTCCCGCGCGTCGGCCAGCCCGGCGATGTCCGCCTCGGTCAGACCGGCGGCCGCCCCCGCGCGCCGGTGTGCGTACAGCTCGAAAGCGCTGCGATGGCGGTGGCCGACGAGCAGGATCGCGATCTCGCACGCCCGGGCCGGCAGCCGCGAGCCGAACCGCACCGCTCCGCCGATGTGTACGAGCGCCTGGCCGAACGTGGGGCTGAGGATCCAGACCGCGGGCGGCCCCTGGAGCCGGCCGTCCGGGCCGACGAGCAGGAAGGGGCTGTCCGGCGCCGCGCGCGGGCCGGTCGTGTACCGCTCGTACAGCGGTCGCTGCTCGTCGGTCATGTCCGCGGGATCGATCGCGTCAACTCTCATGCCGCATCTCCAGAAACGCTCGGGGGTTGGCGACCACCATCGTGGCGATCTGCTCGGCGGTCCAGCCGAGGTAGGCGAGCTGCTCGACGAACATCCGCAGGCACTCCGGCTCGGGCGGCACCCAGCGGGAGAACACGTCCGTGGTGAGGATCGCCCGCTCCGGCCCGACCGCGGTCAGTGCCTCGTGCACGTCGCGGACGGTCAGATGCCCGTCCGGATGCACCAGTGGCGCGTTGCAGAACTCGACGTAGGCGCCCATGTCGACGAACTCACGCAGCCGCGCCGGATCCTTCGTGTAGTGCAGCGGATGGGTGACGAGCAGCCGCTGCCCGACCGCCGCGCAGTACCCGGCGACCGCGCGGCTCTCCTCGACGGAGGCGTGGCCGGTGGCGAGCGCGAGGCCGAGCGCGTGGCAGGCGTCGACCACCGCGCGCGCCCGCCCGGACAGGGCACCGGTGGGGTCGAGCAGCGCGACGGCCGTGCGGGCGTTGTATTCGCCGAAGGATGGCGAGAGGCGTCGCAGCAGCGTCGAGATGTATCCGTCGCGCGCCGTGTCGGCGGCCGCACCCCACGTCGGCAGAAACACCACCCGCGCGCCATGCGCGGCGGCGAGCTCGACGACCGCGGGCTCCAGGCCGCCGACCGGCGGGTTGAGCGTGATGCTGCCGTAGACCCTGAATCCGGTCTCCGCCATGGCCCGCTCGACGCGTGCGGCTCTGTCCATAGTGGCCCACAGGTGTGACTTGAGGACCCAGCCCGACATGCCGTACGCGTGCGCCAACCGCGCCACCTCGACGTCGTCGCCCCGGTTGGCCAAGCCGGCCGACAGGTCGGGCTGACCGTGGACGTGCACGTCGACGGCACCGCGCAGCAGCCGGTCGAACCCGTCCGGCAGCGCCGCCGCAAGGCCCATCCGCGCACCTCCCGTCTTGTAGGACGATACTACAATCTGCGGGCGTCCAGCCGTCCAGGCCGTCGCGCCGGAGACCTGGGACCGCTCAGGAAAACGTCACGTCGGGGGACCAGCCGAGTGACGCGGAGAGGGCGGTGGCGGCGGCGGCCAGCCGGGCGAGGGCGTCGTCGGCGCGGGCCTGGTCGAAGCGGATCGTGGGCACGGAGACGCTCATCGCGGCGACCGTGCGGCCGGTGTGGTCGCGCACCGGCACGGCGACGCAGCGGACGCCGCGGGTGTACTCCTCGTTGTCCGTGCTGTGGCCGCGCTCGCGGATCCGCGCGAGCTCCTCCTCCAGCCGGCCGAGGTCGGTCAGCGTGTGCTCGGTGAAGCGCTCCAGCGGCTGGCCGGACAGCAGAGACCGGCGCTCGGCGTCGGGCAGGTCGGCGAGCAGCACCTTGCCGACGCCGGTGGCGTGTGCCGCGAGCCGCCGGCCGACGGCTGAGGCGAGCACGAGCATCTGCGTGCCGTCGACCTTCGCGACGTAGACGTTGTGCCGCCCGTCGAGGACGGCGAGCTGGACGGTCTCGCCGAGGGCGTCGCGGACGCGCTCCATGTGTGGCCGCGCGCGGTCGGCCAGGTCGACCGCGCGCAGGTAGGTGTTGCCGGCCTGCCACGCGCGGATGCCCAGCGTGTAGCGCCGGGTGACAGGGTCGAGCTCGGCCCAGCCGGATCGCACGAGCGTGGCGAGCAGGCTGTGCAGGCTGGACCGCGGATAGCCAAGCGCGCCGGCGATGTCGGTGAACGTCAGCGGGGTCTCGCGCCCCGTCAACAGCTCCAGGATCGCGAGCACGCGCTGCGCCGACTTGACCGTCTCCACGCCACGCACGGTAGCGCCAGTTCACGTATGCGAACAAGCGTCTCCATCCTTGACATCCGCCGCGATGGCGGGGCTAAAGTGCGGATCATGACGTTCGCGGTGCGGGCGCTCCCGGTCGGGCGGACGGAGATCCCCGGGCCGGAGCTCTTCTGGATGGGGGAGTGGGACCGCTGGTTTCCGCTCTCGTTCAACGTGCTGCTGGTCCGGGGCGAGGGCGTGACCGCGCTCGTCAACACCGGTGCGCCCGCCGACCTCGCGCCGCTCAACGAGATCTGGACCTCGATCCTGGGGCCGCGCGCGCTGTACCAGCGGGACGAGGGCGAGACCCTCGAAGCCCAGCTGGGCCGCGTTGGTGTGCGCCCCGACGAGGTCACCCATGTCTTCGCCACGCCGTTCCAGCTCTACACGACCGCGGGCATCCCGCTCTTCCGCAACGCGCGGGTGTGCCTGTCGAAGCGGGGCTGGATCCACTTCCACACCACGCACGACCACCCGCACGACAACCGGTGGACCTCGCTCTCCCGCGAGGTGCTCGTGCACCTCGTCACCGACGCGTGGGACCGGGTGCGGCTGCTGGAGGACGAAGACGAGGTGGTGCCCGGCCTGCGCACGTGGTGGGCGGGCACGCACCACCGCGCCTCGGTCGCCGTCGAGGTCGACTCCACCGCCGGCACCGTCGTCGCGTCGGACGCCTTCTTCTACTACGAGAACGTCGAGGATGGCCGCATGCTCGGCATCAACGAGAACATGTACGAGGGGCTCGCCTGCTACGAGCGCACCCGCCAGGTCGCCGACCACATCGTGCCGCTCTACGACCCCAAGGTCTTCGACCGGTACCCGGACGGCGTCGTGGCGGGGGAGTGACCGATGCGCGCGCTCGTCTTCCACGGACCCGGTGACCTGCGGGTGGAGCAGGTCCCCGACCCGGTGCCCGCCGGCGGCGAGGTGCTGATCCGGGTCGCCGCCACCGGCATCTGCGGCTCCGACCTGCACGGCTACACCGGGGAGAACGGCCGGCGCCACCCCGGCCAGGTGATGGGGCACGAGACGGTCGGCCGGGTCGAGGGCGAGGGCACGCTGGTGACGGTCAACCCGGTCATCGGCTGCGGCGACTGTCCACAGTGTGCCGCCGGCACCGAGCAGCTGTGCGCGCGCCGCCGGGTCATCGGCGTCGACCCCACCTACCGGTCGGCCTTCGCGGAGCTCATGACCGTGCCGGAGCGCAACGTGGTCGTCCTGCCAGCCGACATTCCCATCGAGTACGGAGCACTTGTCGAGCCGCTGGCTGTCGGTTACCACGCGGCCAAGCGGGGCGGCGTAGGCCCGGACGACCGGGCGCTGGTGATCGGCGGCGGGCCCATCGGGCAGGCCTGCGCGCTCGCGGCCCGCCGCCTCGGTGCCGCCGCGGTGGTGGTGAGCGAGCCACACCCGGGCCGCCGGGCGCTGCTGTCCCGGCTGGGCTTCGACGCCACCCATCCGTCCGATGTCGACGGTGCCGCGACCGTGGTGCTCGACGCGGTCGGCAGCAGCGCCAGCCTCGCCGCCGCGCTCGACAGATCCACATTGGGCGCCCGCGTCGTGCTCGTCGGCATGAACGCGCCCCAGGTGACCCTCGCCGCGTACGCGGTGAGCACCTACGAGCGCACCATCCTGGGCAGCTTCTGCTACCCCTCGGCGGAGTTCCGCGAGACGGCCGCCTGGGTCGCCACCCGGCCGCCAGGCCTGGAACACCTCGTGGAGGGGCGGGCCGGGCTGGGCGGCGCGCCGGACGCGTTCGCCGCGCTGGCCGCCGGCTCGCTGGACGCCAGCAAGGTGCTCGTCTTCTGCGGTGAGGCGTGAGCATGGGCATGCCGATCGTCCGCCAGGTGCGCGCGTACACGGTGCGCGGCGGTGGCGGCGACTACCACGACCAGGACACCGGCCACTGGATCGACGACCACATCGCGACGCCGATGGCCCGCTACCCGGAGTACCGGGGGAGCCGGCAGTCGTTCGGCATCAACGTGCTCGGCACGCTGGTGGTGGAGGTGGAAGCCGACGACGGGAGCGTCGGCTTCGGCGTCACCGTCGGCGGCGAGGTGGGCGCGTGGATCGTCGAGCACCACCTGGCCCGGCTCGTCGAGGGCCTGCGGGTCAGCGACATCGAGAAGGCGTGGGACCAGATGTACCGCGCCACGCTCTACTATGGACGTAAGGGCGTGGTGCTCAACGCGATCAGCGGCGTCGACCTGGCCCTGTGGGACGTGCTCGGCCACGTCCGTCAGGAGCCCGTGCACCAGCTGCTCGGCGGCGCGGTGCGCGACGAGCTCGTCTGCTATGCCACCGGGCCGCGCCCCGACCTCGCCCGCGAGATGGGGTTCATCGGCGGCAAGCTGCCGCTGCGGCACGGCCCGGCCGAGGGCGAGGAAGGGCTGCGCGCCAACCTGGCCGCGCTGGCCGAGATGCGCGACCGGGTCGGCGACGACTTCTGGCTGATGTGGGACTGCTGGATGTCGCTCGACGTCGACTACGCCACCCGCCTCGCGCACGCCGCCGACGCGCTGGGGCTGCGCTGGATCGAGGAGCCGCTGCTCCCGGACGACTACTGGGGCCACGGTGAGCTGCGCCGCCGCATGCCCGCGCGCATGCTGCTGACAGCGGGCGAGCACGAGGCCACCCGCTGGGGCTTCCGCCTGCTGCTGGAGCTCGGCGCCGTCGACATCGTGCAGCCGGACATGGGCTGGTGCGGCGGCATCACCGAGCTGCTGCGGATCGCCGCGCTGGCCGACAGCCACGGCAAGGCGGTGGTGCCGCACGCGTCCAGCGTGTACTCGTACCACTTCGTGGTGAGCCGGCCCAACAGCCCGTTCACCGAGTTTCTGATGATGCACCCGGACGGGAGCGAGGTCGTGCCGATGATGCGCCCGCTCCTGCTCGACGAGCCGGTGCCGGTCGGCGGCCGGATCCGGGTGCCCGACCGGCCCGGCTTCGGCGTGCGGCTCAACCCGGACGTCACGCTCACCCGGCCGTACCCGCGGGAGGGACCACCATGACGCTGGAAGGCAAGGCGGCGCTGGTCACCGGCGCGTCCCGCGGCATCGGGCGGGCTATCGCGCTCGGCCTGGCCGCCGCCGGCGCCGACGTCGCGGTCAACTACCACGTGCCCGGCACCGCGGAGTTCGGCCACGACAACGCCGGTGACGCCGCCGCGGTGGTCCGCGAGGCCGAGGCGCTGGGCCGGCGGGCGGTGGCGGTCGAGGCGGACGTCTCCGACTCCGCCGCGGTGACCGCGATGGTGACGGCGGCCGCCGGTGCGCTCGGTGGGCTGGACATCCTGGTCAACAGCGCCGGCATCTGCCCGTTCCACGACTTCCTCACGATGCCCGAGGAGCTGTGGGACCGGGTGCAGGGGGTCAACCTCAAGGGCGCGTTCCTGTGCTCGCAGGCGGCCGCGCGGGTGATGGTGGAGCAGGGGCGCGGCGGCCGCATCATCTCGGTCAGCTCGATCAGCGCGCTGGTCGGTGGCGCGCTTCAGGCCCACTACACGCCGACCAAGGCGGGCATCCACTCGCTCATGCAGTCGCTTGCCATCTCGCTCGGCCCGCACGGCATCACCTGCAACTCGATCCTGCCCGGCGCGATCGCCACCGACATCAACAAGGACGACTGGAGCGATCCGGCCAAGCGGGCCTACCTCGACCAGCGGATCCCGCTGGGCCGCTTCGGCGAGCCGAACGACCTCGCCGGCCCCGCCGTCTTCCTCGCCTCCGACGCCGCCCGGTACGTGACCGGCGCGAGCCTGCTCGTGGACGGCGGCCTGTTCGTCAACCTCCAGTGACGTAACAGGATTGCACGGGGTTATCACGTCGCTTCGTCACGCTTCCGTATGTGCTCTGACCTGGCGAAACGTCTGCCTTGACACGCCGATGACACAGCCATACGCTCCTCGTAACAAGATTTCTGCTAGTTTTAACACTCGCTCTCACAGTCATGGGAGAGGAACGCATGACAGCGACAGATAACCGTCTCAACCGGGCTCAGTTTCTGCGGATGATCGGCGGGCTGGCGGCCGGCGTGGGTGCCTCCGGCCTGCTCGCCGCGTGCGGCGACGACTCGTCGGGCGGCGGCGGGTCCAAGACGCTCAGCCTGGTCGGCGTCGCCGACGAGAAGGGCCCGCTCGACGTGCTGACCAAGCAGTACACGGACAGCGGCGCCGGCGTGACGTTCAAGACCTCGTACGCGCCGACCGACCAGGTGACCACCTCGGTGCGCACCCAGCTCGGCGGCGGCAACGCGCCCGACCTGCACGTGCTCTACCCCGGCGCGGGCAACTCGATGTCCACCACCGAGCTGGGCAAGGCGGGCCTGCTCGCCGACCTGAGCGGCCAGTCGTGGGTCTCGATGATCCCGGAAAACCTCAAGTCGTCCTTCACCTACGACGGCAAGACCTACCTCTTCTCCTCCGGACTCACCGTCATCGGCGCCATCTACAACAAGAGCGTCTTCTCCGGTGCCGGGGTCGAGATCCCCAAGACCTGGCCGGAGCTGATCAGCGCCTGCCAGAAGCTCAAGGCGGCCGGCAAGGTGCCGATCGCGCTCGGCGCGCAGACCCAGTGGGTCACCCAGCTCATCACGTACGCGCTGGTGGCCGGCTACGTCTACCGCGACACCCCGGACTTCGACGACCAGATGCTGGCCGGTAAGGCGACGTTCCTCGACTCCGGGTGGAAGAAGTCGATGGAGCTCTACATGAGCCTGCGCGACCAGGGCTTCTTCAACGACAACCCCAACGGCACCACGCTGGAGCAGCAGACCGCGATGGTCGGCACCGGCCAGGCCGCGATGGCCGTGCAGGTGGCGCCGCTGCTGCCGGCGTTCCGCGACGCGGCCACCAACAAGGACGACATCGACATGTTCCCGTTCCCGAACGCGGACACGGCCGACCAGGTCTACACCTGGGGCGCCGCGAACGTCGGCCTGGGCGTGCACGCCAAGAGCAAGAACAAGGACGCCGCGCTCGCGTTCGTGGAGTACCTCGGCAAGCAGGAGAACATCAACAAGTGGTGCGAGGTCGTCGCCGCCATCCCGATCAAGCGGGACGCGACGTCCAAGGTGGACCCGGCGCTCCAGTCGTTCCTGCCGTTGCTCGACGGCGGGCGCGTCGCGGCGGTCGGTTCGCGCTGGCCCAACGCCGAGGTGCAGCCGACGCACTTCTCGGTGATCCAGGACCTGCTGGCCAAGAAGATCACCGTCGACGACGCGCTGAAGAAGATGGACGAGGCCTACAAGAAGGCTCAGTGACCGTGACGAGAGCGAGCAGCGTGGCCACCGCAGCACCGGAGTCGAGCCCAGCAGCACCCCCGACGCGACCGGCGCGGCGGCGGCCGCGCAACAAGCTGGGCCCGCCCTGGCTCTTCGTGGTGCCCGCGCTGCTGTGCTACGCCGCGATCGTGCTCTACCCGAGCATCGCCGGCGTCGTCTACGCGTTCACCGACTGGACCGGGCTGGGCGACTGGTCGTTCGTGGGGTTCCGCAACTTCGACACCCTGCTGCACGACGACCAGACGCTCGGCGCACTGAAGAACACGCTGCTGCTGACCGTCGCGATCGTGGTCGTCCAAAATGGAGTCGGCCTGCTGCTGGCGCTCGGCGTGCACGCCCGCATCAAGAGCCGGATGCTGCTGCGGGCCATCTTCTTCGCGCCGGTCGTGGTGAGCCCGGTGATGGTCGCGTTCCTGTGGAAGTACGTGTACAACCCCGCGCCCGACGAAGGCCTCAACGGGCTGCTGGGCGCGGTCGGCCTGGGTTCGCTGCGGCAGGACTGGCTCGGCGACCCGTCGCTGGCGCTTTGGTCGGTGGCCGCGATGGTCGTGTGGCAGAACGCCGGCTACTCGATGGTGATCTTCCTGGCCGGGCTGGAGGGCATCGGCAAGGACGTGCGGGAGGCGGCCACCATCGACGGCGCCGGCCCGGTCGCCCGCTTCCGGTACGTCACCTGGCCGCTGCTCGCGCCCTCCACCACCATCAACGTGATGCTCTCCACCATCGGCGGGCTCAAGCTCTTCGACCAGGTGTTCGCGGCGACCGGCGGCGGACCGGGATACGCGACCGAGACACTGTCCACTGTGCTCTACAAGCAGGCGTTCGTCTTCGGCCGGTACGGCTACAGCACCGCGGTGGCGCTCGTGCTGGCCCTCTTCGTCGCCGCCGTTTCGCTGGTGCAGATCCGCTACCTGCGTGCCCGGGAGGATTCCGCGTGAACCGGTACCGCCCTCGTACGTTCCTGCTCGAGCTGGTCATGGTCGTGGCGGCCGTCGTGTTCGTCTTTCCGGTATATGCGTTGATCACGCTATCTCTAAAGGACCCGGGGCAGATCGCCGCTCACCCACTGTCGCTGCCCACTCCACCCACATTGGACAACTACTCGTCGGCGTGGTCGTCGGCCTCGCTGGGTGGCGCGCTGCTGAGCAGCACGTTGATTACCGTGGTGAGTCTGGTGTTGTTGATCGTGGTCGGCTCGTGTGCTGCCTATTGGATCGCCCGCACCGGCACCCGGCTCGGGTACGGGCTCTACATCCTCTTCCTGC
This sequence comes from Phytohabitans sp. LJ34, assembly GCF_052068095.1. NCBI lineage: Bacteria > Bacillati > Actinomycetota > Actinomycetes > Micromonosporales > Micromonosporaceae > Phytohabitans > Phytohabitans sp. LJ34. The sequence goes on from NZ_JBQHDG010000012.1 coordinate 159,659, forward strand.
TCGGCATCGTGCTGCCCTTCCAGCTCGGGATGATCCCGCTCTACAACCTCTTCTCCCGGCTCGACCTCATCGGCAGCTACCAGGCGATCATCCTGTTCTACACGGGGATCCAGCTGCCCTTCACGGTCTTCCTCTACACCGGCTTCATCCGCGCGCTGCCGCAGGAGTACGCCGCCGCCGCGCTGGTCGACGGCGCCTCGCACGTGCAGGCGTACACCCGGATCGTCTTCCCGCTCCTGCGACCGATCACCGGCACGGTGCTGATCCTCAACGCGGTCTTCATCTGGAACGACTTCTTCACGCCGCTGCTCTACCTGGCCGGATCGGACAAGGAGACGGTGCCGGTGCGCATCTTCGCGTTCGTCGGGCAGTACGTCTCCGACTACGGCCTCGTCTTCGCCGGCCTGGTGCTCGGCGCGATCCCGATCCTGGTGGTGTTCCTGGTGCTTCAGCGGTACGTCATCAAGGGCTTCGCGAGCGGGCTCAAGGGATGACGCTGCCCCCCTCGCTGGCCGCGGTGCTGGCCGAGCCGCCGCGCGCGTTCTCGCCGACGGCCATCTGGTGGTGGAGCGGCGACCCGCTCGACCGGCGGCGGATGCGCTGGCAGCTGGAGCGGTACGCGGCCGGTGGCATCCACAACCTCGTCATCACCAACCTCGCCGCCACCGGGCCGCTGTTCGGCAGCGACCCGGACCGGCCGGCGTTCTTCTCCGACGAGTGGTGGGCGCTGCTCGACGAGGTCTGCGACGACGCGGCCGAGCTGGGCGTGTCGCTGTGGTTCTACGACCAGATCGGCTTCTCCGGGGCCGACATCCCGGCCCGGCTCGTGGAGGAGCACCCCGGGTACGCGGGGCAGTGGCTGCTGCCGGACGGGAGCGTCGAAACGGGCGGCTTCGACTACCTCTCGCCGGAGGCCTGCGCGGCGCTGCTCGACCGGGTGCACGGCGAGTTCGAGCGGCGGCTCGGCCACCGGCTCGGCACGGTCGTCGTGGGCTCGTTCCAGGACGAGCTGCCGGCGATGCCGACCTGGTCGCCCACGTTCGCCGCGGAGTTCGCGCGGCGGCGCGGATACGAGCTGGCGCCGGTGCTGCCGGCACTGTGGGATGTGGACGATCCCGCCGGTCGCGCGATCCGCCGCGACTACCACCTGACCCGGGCCGAGCTGGCCGAGGAGGCGTTCTTCCGCCCGCACGCCGAGTGGCACGAGCGGCACGGGCTGCTCTCCGCCTGCGACCAGCAGGACCCGGCCCGCGCCGGCCATCCCATCGAGGGCGTGCAGCTGTACGCGGATTACGCCCGCACCCACCGGTGGTTCAGCGCGCCCGGTTCCGACCACCACGGCGACGCCCGGCTGCACTCCTCGCTCGCCCACCTGTACGGGCATCCGCGCGCCTGGCTGGAGGCGTTCCACTCCAGCGGCTGGGGTGGCACGCTGGAGGAGACGTTCGACTGGCTCCTGCCCTGGCTGCGGGCCGGCGCCACGCTCTACGACCCGCACGCCACCTACTACTCGACCCGTGGCGGCTGGTGGGAGTGGGCGCCGCCGTCGACCGACTGGCGGCAGCCGTACTGGCGGCACTATCCCGTCTTCGCCGGCGCGGTGGCCCGCCTGTGCGCGGCGCTCTCGCTCGGCCGGCACGTCTGCGACGTCGCGGTGCTGCTGCCGACCACCACCGTGCAGGCCGGCACCGGCGTACCGGGTGCCGCGACCACCGAGGTGGCGACCGACGCGGCCGCCCGCCTGGCCCACCGCACCTACCTCGACCTGGTCGGCGACATGACCTGGTTCAACACCGTGCCCGGCGTGCTCGACCGGCTGCGCCGCGAGGCGGACGTGATCGACGACGACTCGCTGGCCCGCGCCGACGTCACCGGCGGCCGGGTGCGGGTCGCCGGCGAGGAGTACCGCGTCGTCGTCCTGCCCGCGATGACGTTCGTGGACGATCGGGTGGCGGAGCGCCTCGACGCCTTCGTGGCCGGCGGCGGCCTGTTGGTGGCGGTCGGGGCGCTGCCGTCACACGGCGCGCTGCTCGCCCATTTCGAGGCCGGCAGGGCGCATTTCGTGCGTGACGTCGACGACCTCGGCGCGTTGCTGGCCGCCGTGCCGCCGCCGGTGGACGCGCCGGTGCCGTCGCTGGTCCGCGACGTCGACGGCACCCGGGTGGTCTTTCTGCCCGCCGCGGCCCCACGGGCGAGCGAGGTGGCCGTGGGCAATCCCGAGGCGCGGGGGATCTCGCTGGGCTGGCTGGACGCCGAGTACGACTTCGACCCCGGCCGCTACCACGACAGCATCCCCGTGCGGGTACGCGGCGTCGCGCCCAACGCGCTGCTCATCGACCCGTTCACCGGGCGGGCGCGGCCGCTCGACTGCACACCGTCCGGCGACGCGGTCGACGTACGCGTGCCGTTCGACGGCGGCCCGGCGGCCCTGCTCGTCTTCCCCTCCGCGCCGTCGGCGGCGACCCCTTCGCCGGCGCCCGCCCCGACGCACGCCCTCGACCTCGGCGACGAGTGGACGGCGGAGCTGGTGTCCACCATGGACAACACGTGGGGCGACTTCGCCCGGCCCTCCGGCGGCATGGTCCCGGTGCAGCGCTGGGAGGTGCGGCACTCCCTCGACGGCGAGACCTGGACGCCGGCCTACGCGACGTTCGGCCCGCACGCGGTCGCCGGCGGCCCGCTGGTGTACTCCACCTCGCGGGGCATCCGCAAAGACCCGATCCACCGCGAGACGCTCGGCCCGAAGGCCCACGTGCCGGAAGAGTTCCTCGCCCTCGGGCCGGCCACCGCCGGGGCCCCCGTGCGGGTGTGCACCGAGCTGGTGGTGGCCGCCGACGTCACCGGCTGGCTCGCGGTCGGCGCGCCCGCGGCGAAGGCCGCCACATTGGACGGTACGCCACTGCCTCTCGACGACCGCGGCTACCTGGCGCTCACCGAGGTGCGGCTCGCGCCCGGGCGCCACCCGCTGGAGCTGGCACTGACCCCGGACGAAGACCTCGACCTGCGCGCGTACATCGCGGTCGTCGGCGACCCCGCCCGCTTCGAACGTCCGGAGTGGATGGTCGCCGCCGGCGCTCCGGGCGGCCACGTGGTACTGCGGACGGCGGTCGGCGCGCCGTCCGGTGCCGTGCAAGTGGCCGCACGGGAGCGCTGCGTCCTGCGCGTCAACGGCGTCGAGGTCGGCCGGCAGGGCGGCTTCGAGCCGTACGCCGAACAGGAGACGCCGCGCGTGCGCCGCTACGACCTCACCCCGCACCTGCGGCCAGGTGAAAACGAGCTGTCGGTCGAGCTCACCGAAGGCACGGCCGCGGCCGCCGTCCTCGTCGACGGCGCCGCCCTCTCCGGCCGGCACTGGTCGGCCACCCGCGACGGCGTGCCGGTGGACACGCTGGTACGCCGCCGCCAGTACGGCGACCCGGCGGCCCTGCACCTGCCGCGCCGGCCACACCCGCTGCCGGAGACCGCCTGGCTGGAAGACACACCGGCCGACGGCACGGTACTTCCCGTGGTGCTCGCCGCGCCCGACCAGCCGCCGGTGCAGTGGCTGTCGTTCGTGGTGCCACCCGGTGCCACGGCGCTGCGCCTGTCGGCGTACGGCGAGGTCGCCGTACTCGTAGACGGCGTCACGCTGGCGAAGGGCGCCGGTGACCCGGTGACGCTGACCGTCGACCTGCCCGACTCGCGCGAATGCGTGCTGCGCGTCGTCACCCGACCCGGCTACTCGCACGGCGCGATCCTGGCCGGCCCGATCACCTTCGAGGTCGGGAGCGGGACCATCGCGCTCGGCGACTGGGAAGACGTGGGCCTGCCCGAGTACAGCGGCGGCGTCCGCTACCTCACCCGCTTCACCGCCGCCGGCGCCGGTCCGGCCACTGTGGACCTGGGCCGCGTGCGCGGCACCGCCGAGGTCACCCTCAACGGCCAGCCGCTCGGCGCCCGCGTCTGTTCGCCCTACGTCTTCGACGCCGCCGGCGCACTCCGCGACGGCGACAACGACATCGAGGTGGCGGTCTACGGCACGCTGGCCCCGTACCTTGACGCGGTCAGCCCCACCCACTTCGTCTTCAAAGGCCAACGCACCGCCGGCCTCTTCGGCCCGGTGACCCTCCGCTGGTGATTTGGACCGAGATTTGAGCTACCGCGATGTGCGTCGTGGTCCATACCGTTGCTCCCGCGGCCTCACCCGTCCGCCGCTGGTCGCGCTCACCCTGCGCGCAGCCCGCCCGGGGGAGAAGGGGGCCGGTGGATTGAGCTGGCACCAGGCGATGGTCGACGTTTGTCCACAATGCCCGCTCCCGGATCGCCGATCCGGGAAAGCAACAGGGGTTTCGTCGCCGCGAGTAGCCGCCGCGGCGGTGTGAGCGGCGTCCCGACCCCGGCCTGGTCACGCTGCGTCAGATCGTGGAGGTAGGGCCGCGAAGACCCGTCGGGGCTTGTTCCGCGGAGCCGGCAGTGGACGGCCGGGGAGTGCCTGACCCTGACCCCAAATGTCTCTAGGGGTTTACTTGGCCGGGTAGGGGAGTGCCGGCGGCGTAGGCGGTGACGACCTCGGCGGCGAGGCGGGCGGCGCGTTCGGCGGTCTGGACCGTGGCGCCGGCCAGGTGGGGCGTGAGCACCACGTTGGGCGCGGTGAGGAGCCGCGCGCCGGCGGGGATCGGCTCCGGGTCGTAGACGTCGAAGGCGGCGGCGCCGAGGTGTCCGGACTCCAGCGCGTCCACGACCGCGTCATAGTCGACAAGGCCGCCACGGGCGGTGTTGACGAGCAGGCCACCGCGCGGCATGCGGGACAGGGCGGCCGCGTCCATCATGTGCCGGGTCTCGGCGGTCAGGCGGGCGTGCAGGCTCACGATCGACGAGCGGCCGAGCAGTTCGTCCAGAGTGGATACGAAGCCCTCGCTCGGCTCGGCGTACGGGTCGTAGACGAGCACGGAAGCGTCGAAGGCACGCAGGATGCGGGCCACACGGGCGCCGATCGCGCCGTAGCCGACGAGGCCGGCCGTGGTGCCGGAGAGCTCGCGGCCGGCGGCGTTCAGCGCGTAGAGGTCGCTGCGCCATTCGCCGGCGCGGACGGTGCCGTGTACGTCGGGGATGTGGCGCAGGGCGGCGAGGATGAGCGCGATGGTGTGTTCGGCCGCGGCGGGCGCGTTGCGGCCGGGTGTGGCGCAGACGGCGATGCCGCGTTTGGTGGCGGCCGCGAGGTTGACGTTGACGGGGCCGCCTCTCGTGCAGACGATGAGGCGCAGCGCGTCGGCGGCCTCGATGACGCGTGACGTGAACGGCGCCATTTGCGTGATCGCGACCTCGACGCCGTCCAGCGCCGCGATCAGCTCGGATTCGTCGCCGCTGGCCTCGTCGACGTCGGCGATCGGGCCGAAGGGCTCGTAGGGCCACGGCAGAAGCAGCGAACTGACGTCCACACCGGACGGCAGCGAGGATGCCACGAGCGCCGGCGTCACGAAGTGGTCTCCGGCGACCAGGATCTTCACGGCTGTGCCCTCCACCAGTCTCGTGCGTGGCCGACCGCCCGCAGGTAGCGGGCGTAACCGTCGGCGTAGATCGCCGCGGCCGGGCCCGGCTCGACGAGCGTGCCGGCCGGGGCGGGCCAGCCCGTCGCGCCGGCGGCCAGCGCGGCGCCGCGCGCGCCCACCTCGTCGCCGGCGAGTGCGCGCAGCGGGCGGTCGAGCACGTCGGCGAAGATCCGCAGCCACGGGAGGCTGGCCGCGCCGCCGCCGCAGACGACGAGGTCGCCGGTGAGGCCGGCGGCGGCGAAGCAGTGCCGCGCGGCGTACGCGATGGCCTCGGCGGCGGCCCGCACGATGTCGGCGCGGCCGGTGCCGACGTGCAGGCCGTCGATGCGGGCGCGGGCGCGGGGCTCGACGAACGGCGCCCGTTCGCCGGCCTCGGCGAAGAACGGCAGCACGGTCACGCCGTTGGCGCCGGGCGGACTGGCGGCCAGCAGGTCGGGAAGCTCGGCCACGGTGGCGCCGACGATGTCGAGGACCCAGTCGAGCGCGGCGGCGCCGACCATCGCGGGCATCGCGCGCAGCCAGCGGCCCTCGGCCCAGGTGGCCAGGGTCAAGCCGCACGGCTCGCCGGACGTGTCGACGGTGTCGGTCAGCACCTGGCAGGCGAGCGTGGTGCCGAGGATGAGCAGCCCGTCGCCGACCTCCGTGACCCCGCCGCCCCAGGCGCAGGCGGGCAGGTCGTACGGCGCGGCGACGACCGGGATGCCGGCGGGCAGGCCGGTGCGGGCGGCGGCCGCGGCGGAGAGCGGTGCCCGCGGCCGGCGCAGCACGGGTGCAAGCAGCCGGCGATAGCGGTCGAGGCCGCAGAGCTTGAGCAGGTCGTCGGCGTAGTCGCCGGTGTGCGGGTCGAGAAACGGCACCGAGGCGTCGGACGGGTCGGTGGCGCGCAGGCCGGTCAGCCGCTCCAGCACCAGGTCTTTGCAGTAGCCGGCGGTCGCGGCCGCCTCCAGCGTCGCGGGCTCCTCCGCGGCGAGGGCGGCGAGGATCGGCGCGGCGGCCCCGAGGAAGAGCAGCGACCCGGTGCGCCGGAACAGCGCCTCGAGCGTCCCGTCGGCCTGCCACCGGGACAGGATCTCGCCGGCACGGGCGTCGAGCCAGGAGACGGCCGGGCGGACCGGCTCGCCGTCGGCGCCGGCCAGCCACACCCCGTCGCCCTGCCCGGTGATGCCGATCGCGTCGACTGGGCCGTGGCCGGCCAGCTGGCTGAGCACCGACTCCGCCGCGGCGAAGACCTCGCGCACGTCCTGCTCGTACCGGCCGGGGCCGGGTCGGTCGAGCCGCGTGCGCTCGGCCGCGCGGGCCAGCGGCGTGCCGTCGTCGGCGAACGCGACCGCCTTGATGAGCGTGGTGCCCAGGTCGAGCCCAATGATCATGTAATCACCTCGTACCGCACGCCGTGTTCGCGCATCTCCGCCAGCGACTCGCGGCTGGCTGACCCGTCAGTCAGCACCAGCTCGAAGTCGCGCAGTGGGGCCAGCCGGTGCAGCGCCACCCGGCCGAGCTTGGTGTGGTCGACCATCAGCACCGAGCGCTGGGCGGCCCGCATCATCGCCCGCTTCACCAGCACGATCTCCTGCTCCTGGTGGTAGGCGTAGCCGCCGCCGATCGCGGACGTCGACGCGAAGAGCAGGTCGACGCGCAGCGCCTCGATCGCCTCGATGCAGGGCACGCCGAGGAACGAGTCGTGGGTGCCGTGGTACTCACCGCCGAGCGCCAGCAGCCGCAGGCCCGGCCGGCCGGCGAGCAGCTTGACCGTCTCGAGGAAGTTCGTCACCACGGTCAGCGGGGTGATGCCCTCCAGCAGGCGGGCCAGCTCCAATGTGGACGTGGAGTCGTCGAGCATCACGGCCATGCCGGGCTCGATGAGCGTGCGGGCGTGCCGGGCGAGCGCCTGCTTTTCGGCCAGCGCGGCCTGCATCCGGTAGGACACGTTGCTCTCGAAGACGCTCGACGGCTGGGCACTGACGCCGCCGCGGTACTTGCGCACGACGCCCTGGCGTTCCAGCTCGTCGAGGTCGCGGTGGATCGTCATGAGACTCACGCCGAACGCCTCGGCCAGGTCTGTGGCGGAGACGGAGCCGCGGCTGACGACGTACTCGGCTATCTCGGCCTGGCGCTGCGCGGGCCGGCTGCGCTCGGCGGAGGGGGTGGCGGTCATGCCGCACATCCTGCGTCCAGAGGCACGTTGTAGGCCAGCAACGCGACCGCGCCGCCCCGCACTTCCAGCTCCGTGCGGGAGGCGGGGGCCAGGCGGGGGAGCTTGCGGCGGTACTCCCGGAGCGGCACGCCCAGCGCCGCGCACACCACGAGCCGGATGAGCGTGCTGTGCGCGACCACCAGCAGGGTGCCGTCGGGGTGCGTCGCCGCCAGGTCGGCCAGGGCGGCCGTCGCGCGGGCCACCGCGTCTTTGGGCGCCTCGCCGCCGGGCATGTGGTGCGTGTCCGGGTCGGCGACGAACCGCTCGACCGCGGCCGGGTCCTCGGCCCGCATCTCGGCGAGGGTGCGCCCCTCGGCCCGCCCGAAGTCCAGCTCGCGGAGGCGCTTGTCGACGAGCGGGGTCAGCCCGGTACGCGCCGCCGCCGGCTCCGCGGTGCGGACCGCCCGGCGCAGGTCGGAGCAGGCCAGCGCCGTCAGGCCGGCCCCCTCGGCCCACCGCGCCAGGGCCTCCGCCTGGCCGACGCCGACCTCGTCGAGGTCGATGTCGGAGCTGCCGGTGTACCGGTTGGGCCGGTGCCACGGCGTCTGCCCGTGCCGGGCGAGGTGGATGAGAGTCACGCCAGGCCTCCCCGCGCGTGCTTGGCCAGGGCCGCGTCGATGTATCCGCGCCGGAGCAGCTCGTCGACGAACAGCCCGAACGGCTCGGCGAACCGCTCCGCCGCCCCCGGCCGCGGCTCGACGGCGCCGACCAGGCGGACCATCCGCCGGGCGGTGACCGACAGCGAGCCGTTTCCGGCCGCCGCGAGCACCGCCATGCCGAACGCCGGCTCGGCCTGTGCCGGCAGGTGCAGCGGCCGGCCGAGCACGTCGGCGCGCAGCTGGGTCCAGTAGTCGCTGCGGCTGCCCCCGCCGGTCACCATCGTGCGGCCGTCGACGCGGGCGCCCAGCGTCTCCAGGTACGCGTAGCAGAGCCGCTCGACGTACGCGACGCCTTGGAGGACCGCCGCGTACCGGTCGGTGTCCGAGCGTGGGGTGCCGAGCAGGAACCCCTCGGCGTCCGGCCGTACGAACGGGAACCGCTCGCCCCGCGACGCGAGCGGGTAGGCCACCGCGCCGGCCGGCTCGCGGTCGGCGGCCGCGGCGTCGAAGCCCGCCAGGTCGGCGCGGAACTCCGGCGGTATCGAGCCGGCGCCCACATTGGACGCTCCGCCGGGCAGCCATCCGCCGTCCGGGTGCCGGTGCGAGTAGACGGCACCACCGGGGTCGGCGAGCCGCCCGGCGGTGACGCCCTTGAGGACGAGCGTGGTGCCGAGCACGGAGTTCCACTCGCCGGGGGCGAGGGCGCCGGCCGCGATCTGGGCGGCGCAGCCGTCGGTCATGCCGGCGAGCACCGGTGTGCCGGCCCGCAGCCCGGTGTGCGTCGCGGCCTCCGCGCCGACCGTGCCGAGGCGGGTGCCCGGCCGCACCACGTCGGGCAGCATGGCGAGGGGCATGCCGAGCTCGTCGAGCACCTCGGTCGGCCAGCGGTGCGCGGCCAGGTCGTACCCCGTCTTGAGCGCGTGGCTGAAGTCGGTCGCGACCGGAGCGCCCACGAGCCGGCCGGCGAGGTAGTCCGCGGAGTGGGCGAGTCGCACTCCGCCGCGCTGTGCCGCCCGCCGGGTGTCCGCGTCCGCCCGGCCGAGCAGCCACAGTGCCTTCGGCAGGGCCCAGGAGCGCTGCATCGGGTAGCCGAGCGACACCCACAGCGCGCCACCGGCCTCGGCCGCGCGCTGCTCCTCGGCGGCCGCGCGGGCGTCGTCGTACATGAGCGCGGGGCCGAGCGCGGCACCCTCGCGGTCGGTGAGCAGGACGGTGCCGGAGGTGCTGCACAGCGCGATGCCGCGCACCCGCTCGGGCGCGATGCCGCCGAGGGCGGCGCGGCTGGCCTCGCCGAGCGCCCGCCACCAGGTCGCCGGGTCCTGCTCGTGGATGCGGCCGGGCGCCCGCTGGCTGGCGAGGGCACGCGCCGCCTGCCCGACCACCGAGCCGCCGGCGTCCACGACGGCGACCCGGAGGCTCTGCGTGCCGACGTCGACCCCGGCCCACAGCGGATCGCCATTGGTCGCTGACGAGTGAACCATGGGCGATCGGCGCTCCCTCCTCCGACTTAACGTGGAATATAACAGGCTCGGGTGTTAACTAGACAAGCAGGGCTTTAAAAACGGGCCCCGGATGTGTGGCCGCGGCGTTGCGGGTACCGATGGGCCGATGTCGCGCGATCCCAGCGAGACCGAGGGCTGGAGTAGCCGCGACGAGACCGGCGGCGCGGAAATGGGTTGCGTGGGGCCTGCCTCGGCGGCAGGCTGTGCGGGTCGATCGGGAGCCGGTCTTTGAGCCGGTGAGCGGAGGGAGGCGAGTCCTGTGTTGAAGCCCGTCGCGGGCGCGATGACGCCTGCCTTGACCGCTTTCTTCCCGAGGAGCTCCTCCCTTGCGCGACTTCACTTCGCGACGCCGTGGCAAACGGCGTTTTGACGACGACGAACCAAGCTACGACAAGCGCCACCCCGGCCGCGCCCAGCTGCCCAGCGAAGACGCCCTCGATGCCGTCGACGGGCTGCCGGAGGGTGACCGCTGGTCCACATGGGACCAATCCACGGCCGGGCAGCGCGGGCCGCGACCGCATCCTGACTGGCTCGTCACCGCGCTCGCCGCGGTCGACACCGAGCTGGGTGTGCTGAAGACCGGCAAAGAGGCCGACGTCTTCCTGCTGCGGCGGGGTGTGCCGGACACCGGCGAGTCCTGCCTGCTCGCGGCGAAACGCTACCGCGGCGCCGAGCACCGGCTCTTCCACCGCGACGCCGGATACCTGGAGGGCCGGCGGGTCAAGGAGTCCCGCACCAACCGGGCCATGGCCAACCGCACCGCGTTCGGGCGGCAGATGGTCGCCGGGCAGTGGGCGGACGCCGAGTTCGGCGCGCTGTGCCGGCTCTACGAGGCGGGTGCGCCGGTGCCGTATCCGGTGCAGATCCTCGGCACCGAGGTGCTGCTGGAGTTCATCGGCGACGACGACGGCACGGCGGCGCCGCGGCTCGCCGAGACCCGCACGCGGGGTGCCGAGCTCGTTCCGCTCTGGGACCAGGTCGTGGAGATGCTCGTGACGCTGGCCCGCTTCGGGTTGGCGCACGGCGACCTGTCCGCGTACAACCTGCTGGTCCACCGTGGACGGGTCGTCATGATCGACCTGCCGCAGGTGGTCGACGTGGTGGCCAACCCGCGCGGCGCCCACTTCCTGGAGCGGGACGCGCTCAACGTGGGGAAGTGGTTCACCGGGCACGACCTGACCGGCGGGACAGTCGCACCGGACGAGCTGCCCGCCCTGCTCCGCAAGGAGGCCGGCCTCGACTGACGCCACACCGTACGTCCACGCCTCACCGACCGCCGGTGTTGCGGTACTCGAAGAGCCGGTTGTACGCGGGATCGTCGAGGTCGCGCCCGGCGTCGGTGCGAGCGGCGAAGGGGCGCGCCGTGGTGGCCGCCGGGGCCCACGGTGCCACCGCATCGAAGCCCGCGCCGAGGTAGCTGTCGCGGATGACGAGCTGCCCGTTGGGACTGACGCCGGGCACGTATCCCGTGGCGCCCGCGCCCTGGTCCCACGCCCGCCCCAGGTGCCCGGTGGGTGCGGCCGCGTAGCCCTCGTCGGCGGTGATCAGGCAGTGCCGGACCAGGAAGCCGTACGGATAGGCCGGTGCGGTGCTCGGCGCGAAGATGACGCCGCCGGACGGCTTGCGGGTCGACACGAGGTGAAACCTTGTGCGCTCGAAGAGCGCGCTGGCCCGCCCGAAGACGAAGTCGGTGTCGCCTTCGATGTAGCTGTCGCGGACCAGCACGCGGGCGATGCGGTCCGGGTCGTTCGCGTTCGCGTAGAACGTGTCCTGGCGGCTGACCAGCCGGACCTGCTCGATCTGCGTGCGGTCGGCGTCCGTGCGCAGCGCGAGCGCCTGGTGCGTGCCACTGTCCACGGTGTCCAGCAGGGTGTTGGTGATGGTCAGCCCGCGCAGTCGCAGGTCGGTGCTCTGCGACCAGACCACGGTGGCGCACAGCCCGGCCGTCGCGCTGGTCCTTGTCGCGCACGACTGGTACATGTCCCACGCCGGGTCGCCCTCGCGGTACTGCCCGGACGGGTTCACCCGGGCCGCCCATTGGGCCGGGGTGACCGTCGCGTCCACTGTGAACTCCAACCGCACGTCGTCGGGGCGCCGTCCGGCGCCGTAGAGCGTCAGCGGTGGCGTGCCGGCGGGGATGAAGACCGTCCCGGTGTACGTGCCGGGCAGCACCTTGATGTACCGGCGGCCGGTCCCGCCGGCGGCGAACGCCGCGTTGACCGCCGCCTGCACGGTGGGGTGGCTGCCGGCCGGCGCGCCGACGACGAAGTCCGGACGGCCGGTGGCGAGGATCGGGCCGGGGAGCCAGGGGTCGCGGACCGGCGCCGTGTACGGCCCGGACCAGCCCAGGTAGTTGCCCGGCGTGTAGGGCGCGGCCTCGGCGGGGGAGAGGATCGGCCGCGCGGATGTGCCCGGCGCGATCTGCCCAGGGTGGGCCTGCGCGGGCGCCGCCCACAACAGAGCCGCCGCGGCGACCGCGGCAAAGAGCTTCGTCATCGGACCCCAATCAGCGAGGAAAGCGCTTGCCTCAGCGCGGGCAGGCTGATCATAGACGGGGTTTCGATAGATCGCTATCGTTGGCCTGCCCGGCGGGGTGGAATGCCGTTGCAATGGTCAACTACCGTCCATAGCGGCGTATCCAAGGGAGCGGCTCATGAGGCGATCCAATGCCGTACCGCTGGGGCGGAGCTACCTCACATTGGCGGCCCTGGCCACGACGGCCGGGCTGACGGCGGCGTGCCAGAGCACGCAGAGCGCGCCCGAGCGGCAGGTCTACTGCGGCGACGACCAGGGCGTGATCGTCGAGGAAGACCGGTGTGACGAGCCGAACGGGCGCTACTTCCTGTGGACCGCGGCGTACGGGCGCGGCCTCCGGCCCGGCCACAAGCTCACCGGCGGCACGAAGATCCCGTTCGGCGACGCGGCCGCCCGCGAGCGGTACGGCCTGCCACCCACCGGCAAGATTGCCAATGGCACCGTGGTGGCGGGCGGCTTCGGCAGCGACTCCGGCCGCGGCAGCGGAGGGGGCTGAGGTGCGCCGCATCGCCGCCGGCGCTGTCCGGCCGGGCTGGCGCGAGCTCATCGCCGCCCAGGGACTCGTGTACAACGAGACGCCCGGACCCGACGGCGAGCCCGTGCTGTATTGGCGGGAAGGTCCGTTCTACGACTTCACCGCCGCCGAGGTCGAGTCCCTGCACACCGACGCCGAGGCGCTCTTCGAGATGTGCGTGGCCGCGGGCGACCACATCCTGGAAAACGGGCTGCTCGGCCGGCTCGGCATCCCCGAGTTCACGTGGGAGCAGGTGGCCCGCACCTGGTACGACGACGACACCGGCCCGGGCGGGCGCTCGCGCGGCGACTTCTCGCCCAGCGTGTACGGCCGCTTCGACGTGCGGTACGACGGCGGAAGGCCGCAGCTGCTGGAGTTCAACGCGGACACACCGACCGCGCTACCCGAGTCCGCGGTGATCCAGTGGTACTGGCACCAGGAGACCGCGCAGGGCAAGGACCAGTGGAACGCGGTGCACGAGCGGCTCGTCGACGCCTGGCAGCGCAACATCGGTCGCCTGCGCCAGGCCCGGCCACACCTGCCCACCCCGCTGACCATCCACTTCGCCTGCGACGGGGCCGACGACACCGGCGAAGACCTGTTCAACACCGAGTACCTGATGGAGACCGCGCGCCAGGCGCTGGAGCCGCTGGGGTACCGGGTGAAGTTTCTGTGGATGAGCGAGATCGGCGCCGGCGACCCGGCCACCGACGACCATTTCTACGACGCCGACCTCGAGCGCATCCACGTCATTTTCAAGCTGTACCCGTGGGAGTGGATGAACGACGACCGCTTCGCGCGGCGCTGCTTCCGCGACATGGGCGACCCGTTGCGCGACAGCACGGTGTGGATCGAGCCGCCGTACAAGATGATGTGGAGCAACAAGGGCCTGCTGCCCGTGCTCTGGCAGCTGTTCGGTGACGACCCGGCGCGCCGCGACCTGCTGCTCCCGGCGTACTTCGAGGACGAGCGGCCGGCCTGGCTCACCTCGTACGTGCGCAAACCGCTGCTCGGCCGCGAGGGCGCCAACGTGAGCATCGTCGTCGACGGCGAGACGGTGCTCAGCAACCAGGGCCCGTACGGCGGTCCGTACGTCTGCCAGGCGTACGCGCCGCTGCCCACCTTCCCCGACGAGCAGGGCGCGCGCTGGCATCCCGTGCTGGGTGTCTGGATGATCGACGGCGAGCCGGCCGGGCTCGGCATCCGGGAGAGCGCCGGCCCGGTCACCGACAACCTGAGTCACTTCGTACCGCACACCATCGACTACATCGGCTGAGGAGCGCTGACGACATGGATGATCCGGCGCCACTGATAGCGGTACTCCAGGTGCTCATCGTCGTGGTGGGCGTCGGTGCCGGCTGGTGGCTGCTCAACAGGCTGACGGCGTTCGACGACCACGCCGAGCTGTGGCTGGCCAACAACTGGGCCTATCTGGCCCAGCGGGTGGGGTTCGTGTTCGTCCAGGTGGTCGGGGTGTCCAGCCTCGTCGGCCAGGACACCTCGGATTGGTCGTCGCTGGGCTGGGTGGCCGGCGCCCTCGCCTGGGCCACGGTGCTCGCCGCAGTCGGCCTGCCGCTGACCGACTGGATGATCCTGCGCACCCGCACCCGCACCCGGCTGGCCACGCTCGACAAGGTGCCGCTCTCGGTCGGGCTGGTCCGGCTGGGGTTCTACATCGGACTCGGGATGGTCGTGCGCGCCACGTTCGTCGGCGAGGCACCGACCTTGCGCACCGGACTGCTCGCCACGCTCGTCTTCACGGTGGCCGGGATCGCCGCCCTCGTCGTCGCCTTCTACCTGCACAGCGCGGTGACGCGAGGCCACCTGCGCACCGCGGTCGGGGCCGGCGGCGTCACCGAAGGTCTGGAGAGCGCCGCGGTGCTCGGCTCGGTGGGCCTGATCCTGTACGGCGCGATGGCCGGCGACTTCACCACGTGGTCGGACAGCCTGCGCGGCTTCGGCGTGGCGCTCGGCATCTCCTACGTCGGCCTGTACGTCGCGCGCTACGTCATCGACTGGTTCGTCCTCACCGGAGACTGCACGCTGAAGACCATCCACGAGCGGCAGCAGAAGGGTGCCGCGGCGCTGCTCGCGTTTCTCCTCGTGATGGTGGCGATACCGGTCAGCGCCGCGGTCAACCTCTACGTCGAGTAGCTACCTCAACCGCTCTTGGAGGGCGGCGAGCGGGCCGTCCCAGTCGCGGGCGAGCGCGGCGAGGAACTGCTGCGCCACCTTCATCGGCGCGGAGTCGAGCCGGTAGCGCACCCGGCGCCGCTCGCCCGGCTCGGCCACCACCAACCCCGCCTCGGCGAGCAGGGCGAGGTGCTTGGCGATGGCCTGCCGGGTGATCGGCAGCTGGCCGGCCAGGTCGGTGGCGGTGGCCGGGCCGCGGGCCGCGAGCGCGGCGAGGATGCCCCGCCGGCTCGGGTCGGCCAGTGCGGCGAAGACCTCCTGGGCCACCGCCTCCAGGTCAGGCTTTTCCATCGAGGTACGTGACGAGCTCGCCCAGCTCGCTGGTCCAGCCCGACGTGTTGCCCGAGAAGGCCGCCTTGTGCTCGGTGTCCGGCAGCTGCGCGAACCCGCTCTCGACCATCGTCAGGGTGGTGCCGCCGCTCGAGGGCTCGAGCGTGAACTCCACATAGGTGCGTCGCGGGTCGCCTTCGGGAAGGCCGTAGATCGACCACGTGTAACCGAAGACGCGCGGCGGCTCAAGGCGCTCGATGTTGAGCGTGGCGGTGTCGCCGCTGTCCCAGGTGAGGGTGGCCTGGCCGCCGACGCGCAGGTCGACCTCGGCGCTGTTGCCAAACCAGGTGCCCAGGCCCTCGGCGGTGGTCAGCGCCGCCCACACCCGCTCCGGTGGGTGGGCCAGCTGGAGCGTGCGCTCGATCCGGTCGGGGAATGCCATGTCCATCTCCTTGTAGCAACGTTTCGGTTGCCACCTAACGTATAGCAATCATTTGGTTGCGTCAAGCCGCCGGCCGCCACCCGTGGCCGTGAGGTCGAGTGCTGGCGCGAGGTAGCTGAATGCCTGGTCGACGAGGTCGGCCAGGCTTTCCCGGCCGTCGCTGTCGGTCCAGCGGCGCAGCGTGGTGTGCAGCGCGGGCGTGTCGAGGATCAGCCGGCTCACGTGCAGGGTCTTGGCCGGATGGTCGACGCTGGTCTGGACGAACGGCGACAGGGCGTGCCGCAGTGCCACCGCGGGCGGCTCGCCGGCGGGTCGGGAGCGCAGCTCGCCGGCCTCGGCAACAGGCTCATCGCGCAGGACATCGAGATGGGCGCGCTGCCCCCGCTGTACGCGGCGACCGCGCCCGACGTCGAGAGTGGACAGTTCTTCGGGCCGGGCGGCTGGCGAGAGCTGCGCGGGTATCCCACCGTGGTCCAGCCGGATCCGGCGGCCGAGGACCCGGAGACCGCGCGCCGCCTGTGGCAGCTGTCCGAGGAGCTGACCGGCGTTCGCTACGACGTGCCGGCGACCGGCACGCCGCGGTAGCCCCATGGCTCTCTGGGATCCTCGGCTACATGACTGGAACGGATCCCAAGGCCGACCTTCGGCACTACCTCCAGCGCGGCCGTGACGCGTTGCTGTGGAAGCTGGACGGGCTCTCGGAGTACGACGCCCGCCGGCCACTGGTGCCGACCGGCACGAACCTGCTCGGGCTCGTCAAGCACGTGGCCAGCGTCGAATCCGGGTACCTCGGCGAGACGTTCGGCCGGCCATTCGGGGAGCGGCTGCCCTGGCTGGACGAGGGCGCCGAGCCGAACGCCGACATGTGGGCGACCGCGGAGGAGACCCGCGAGGAGATCGTCGGCCTGTACCGGCGGGTGTGGGCGCACTCCGACGCGACGATCGACGCGCTGCCGCTGGACGCGCCCGGCCGGGTGCCGTGGTGGTCGCCGGGGCACGACGAGGTGACCCTGCACAGGATCCTGCTGCACATGGTCGCCGAGACCCACCGGCACGCGGGCCACGCCGACATCGTGCGTGAGCTCGTCGACGGCGCGGCCGGCTGGCGGCCCGGCGCCGACAACCTGCCGGGGCGCGACGCGGGCTGGTGGGAGGGCTACCGCGACCGGCTGGAGCGCGTCGCGCGGGAGGCCGGTCCTTACGACGCGTCCCGGTGACCCGCACAATCCGACGGATCGACACAGGTCGACGTGGAGGTGGGTGCGCGGGCGCGATGCCGGCGCCAGCGTAGATCGTTTTCGGAGTCGTTTTCGGGTGAGCGGTCTCGCCCTCTCTCGGGCCTGACCCGTTGGTGTAGCCTTCAGTGCCAGCATGGGGGTCGAGAGGGCCGTGACTGTACTGAAACGTTGCCGAAAAGGGTTTCAGGGTCTGTACTGTCGTAAGGAGTGGTCGATCCAGGCGCTTCGCGGGCGTGGCACGCGCCGGTCGCCGAGAGGGAGCGCCGCATGAGCACTGAGCAGGAGGTCCCGGCCAACCGGGCGCCCACGCTGACCGATGTCGCCAAGCTCGCCGGGGTGTCGGTGGCCACGGCGTCCAAGGCCATCAACGGCCGCGACGAGGTCAAGGCGGCCACTCGCGAGCGCGTGCTCAAGGCCGCCGAGATGCTCTCCTTCGCGCCGAACGCGCTCGCCCGCGGGCTGCTCAGGGGTCGCACCGGCACCGTCGGCCTGCTGACCAGCGACCTGGAGGGCCGCTTCTCCATCCCCATCCTCATGGGCGCGGAAGACGCGTCCGGGGCGGGGCAGGTGTCGGTCTTCCTGTGCGACGCGCGCGGCGACGCGATCCGCGAGGTGTACCACGTGCGCGCGCTGCTCTCCCGGCGCGTCGACGGCCTGATCGTGGTGGGTTCGCGTACCGACGCGCGGCCGCCGCTGGCCGGACCGATCCCAGTGCCTGTCGTCTATGTTTACGCTCCCTCGGCGGACCCCGGCGACATCTCGCTCACGGTCGACAACGTCGGCGGCGGGCGGCTCGCCATCGAGCACCTCCTGGCCTGCGGCCGGCGCAACATCGCGCACATCACCGGCGAGGCGAGCTTCCAGGCGGCCCGCGACCGCGCCGAGGGTGCGGAGGCAGCGCTCGCCGACGCGGGCCTGGCCATGCTCGGCGGCCGGCCGTACTACGGATCCTGGGACGAGACGTGGGGGCGGGCCGCGGCGCACATCGTGGTCGAGCAGCACCCCGAGGTCGACGCGGTCTTCTGCGGCAGCGACCAGATCGCCCGCGGCGTCCTGGAGACGCTGCGCGACCTGGGACGCGACGTGCCGGGCGCCATCTCGGTCATCGGCTTCGACAACTGGGAGGCAATCGCCGCGCACTCCCGGCCGCGGCTGACCAGCATCGACATGAACCTGGAACGCCTCGGCGCGGCCGCCAGCCGGCGCCTCTTCGCGGCCATCGACGGCGGCGCTCCGCCCACGTCGGAGCAGTTTCCGGGGCGGGTCGTCATGCGCGACTCCACGGCGCCCGCAAGCTGACCCTGCCTGCCGAAAACTTTTCGACGCCGGACGCGCCGCGCACGCGGGTCGATGACTCGCGGGTCGTTACCGAAATCAACTGTTGACACGGCTGTAATGGGCGGCCAGAATCCCCGAAAAGGTTTTCGGAACCGGAGGGGAGGTGGGCGCTCGTGGGCATGACGGAAGAGCCGGCGGAGATCTGGTTCCTGACGGGAAGCCAGTCGCTCTACGGCGAAAGGGTGCTCGAACAGGTCGCGGAGCAGTCCCGTGACGTGTGCCAGGCGGTCGCCGCCGGTCTCCGGGCGGGTCCGCGTGTGGTGTGGAAGCCGGTGCTCACCACCGCCGACGCGATCCGCCGGACCCTGCTCGACGCCACCGCGGACGACTCGGTGGTCGGCGTGATCGCGTGGATGCACACGTTCTCGCCGGCGAAGGCGTGGATCGCCGGCCTCTCCGCCCTCGGCAAGCCGCTGCTGCACCTGCACACGCAGGCCAACCGGTCGCTGCCCTGGGCCGAGCTCGACATGGACTTCATGAACCTCAACCAGGCCGCGCACGGCGACCGCGAGTTCGGCTACGTGCAGTCGCGCCTGGGCGTGGCCCGCAAGACCGTCGTGGGCTTCGCCGCCGACCCGGCCGTGCGGGAGCGGATCGACGACTGGGCCCGCGCGGCGACCGGCTGGCGGGCGGCCCGATCGCTGCGGCTGGCCCGCTTCGGCGACAACATGCGCGACGTCGCCGTGACCGAGGGCGACAAGGTCGGCGCGCAGGCGGCGCTGGGCGTCTCGGTCAACGCCTACGGGGTGAACTCACTGGTCGCGAGCGTCGACGAAGTAGACGACGTTAACGTGAACAAGCTCGTCGCGGAGTACGAGGAGCGCTACGACGTCGCGCCGGAGCTGCGCCGCGGCGGCGAGCGGCACGAGTCCCTCCGCTACGGCGCCCGGATCGAGATCGGCCTCCGCCAGTTTCTGGAAGACGGCGGCTTCGGTGCCTTCACCACCAACTTCGAGGACCTTGGCGGGCTCAAGCAGCTGCCCGGCCTGGCCGTGCAAAACCTGATGGCCGACGGCTACGGCTTCGGCGGCGAGGGCGACTGGAAGACCGCGGCACTGCTGCGCATCCTGAAGGTGGTGGCCGGCGACCGGCCGGGCGGCACGTCGTTCATGGAGGACTACACCTACCACTTCGGGCCGGGCGAGCCGAAGATCCTCGGCGCGCACATGCTCGAGGTCTGCCCGAGCATCGCCGAGGGCCGGCCGAGCCTCCAGATCCACCCGCTGTCGATCGGCGACCGCGAAGACCCGGTGCGCCTCGTCTTCACCGCCGCGACCGGACCGGGTTTCGTGGTGGGCCTGGCCGACCTGGGCGGCCGCCTCCGCCTCACCGCCAACGAGATCGACCTCGTCGAGCCGGACAAGCCGCTGCCGCGGCTGCCCGTCGCCCGCGCGGTCTGGAAGCCCCGCCCCGACCTCGCCACGTCGGCCGAGTGCTGGCTGCTGGCCGGCGGGCCGCACCACACGGTGCTCAGCACCGCGGTCGGTCGTGGGGCGCTCGTCGACTTCGCCGAGATGGCGGGCGTCGAGCTAGCCATGATCGACACGGCGACCGACCACCAGTCGTTCGCCAACCACCTCCGCTGGAACAACGCCTATTACCGCCTCGCGCAGCGGCTGTAAACGAACCCGAAATCCGAATAAAACCCCTAGGAGGACAGTCAATGAGAGGAATCGTGGGCAGACGTACCGCCATGCGTTCACTGGCCGGCGTCCTTGCGGCGACGCTGACCCTCGGCATGGCGGCCTGCGGCGGCGACGACGAACCGGCCGGCGGCACCGTCAGCGCCGGGCCCAACGGCGTCGACGACGGCAGCGAGCTCACCCTTTGGACCCGTGCACCGCTGGAGAAGCAGGCCAACCTTCTCGTCGAGGCCTACAACGCCAGCCACCAGAACAAGGTCAAGCTGACTGTCGTACCCAACGACGACTACGTCGCGAAGGTGGGCGCGGCGGCCGGCTCGGGCGGCCTCCCGGACCTGTTCGCCGCGGACATCGTCTACGTGCCGAACTGGGTCAACCAGGGCCTGTTCCAGGACATGAGCTCCAACATCAACGGCCTTCAGTTCAAGGACCAGATCAACAAGGGCCACCTCTCGGCCGGCACGCTCGACGGCAAGCAGTACGTGCTGCCGTTCGTGCTCGACCTGTCGATGCTGTTCTGGAACAAGCAGCTGTTCAAGGACGCCGGCCTCGACCCGGAGAAGGCGCCCGCCACGCTCCAGGAGTACGCCGACGCCGCCAAGAAGATCCAGGCGCTGAAGAAGCCCGGCGTCTACGGCACGGCGACCGGCCTCAACTGCGGCGGCTGCCTCGTCTTCACCTGGTTCCCCTCGATCTGGGCCAGCGGCGGCGAGGTGCTCAGCGCGGACGGCAAGTCGTCCGAGCTCGGCAGCGACACCGCCAAGCAGGTCTACAGCACCTGGGCCGACCTGTGGAAGTCCGGCGCGGTGCTGCCCTCCTCGGCGGGCGAGACCGGTCCGACGTGGACCGCCGGGTTCACCGAGGGCAAGGTGGGCCTCATGTTCTACCCGGCCACGCTGCTCTCCTCGACCCCGTTCGAGGCCGGTGTCGCCGGCATCCCCGGCCCCTCCGGCGGTGCCTCGACCTTCGTCGGCGGTGACGGCATCGGCGTCTCGAAGGACTCGAAGAAGGCGGCACAGGCCTGGAACTTCCTGAGCTGGATGATGTCCGAGGACGCCCAGGTCGAGGTGCTGGCGAAGAACAAGGACGTGGTGTCCCGCGCCGACCTGGCCAACAACAAGTACGCGGCGGCGGACCCGCGTCTGGTCACCATCAACGAGGTGGCGGGCAAGGGCGACACCCCGGTCGCGATGAACTTCCAGCAGGCCTTCAACGCGCCGAACAGCCCGTGGCTGACCCTGGTACGCAACCAGGTGCTCAACGGCAAGGGTGATCTACAGAAGGACAACGGCGAGATCACCTCCGTACTCGGGCAGTAGATATCCGACGTGGGCGTGTGCCGACCGGTATCCGGCACACGCCCACGCGCCGAATGAACGGAGAGAGGCCCCATGAGCGTGCGCAGCTCCGGGCGACTGCGCGGCCGCCAGGCCCTGCTCGGCTGGCTCTACGCGACACCGACGGCGGTCTTCGTGCTGGCGCTGTTCGCCATCCCGCTGCTGCTGGTCGTCAAGATGTCGCTGTCGAGGTGGCCGCTGCTGACCGGCGACCAGGGCATCAACGCCCCTGACAACTTCGAGAAGGCGGTCAACCACCGCTTCTTCACCGACTCCGTGGTCTTCACCATCAAGTACACGGTGCTCGCGACGGTTCTCCTGCTGGTCCTGGGGTTGGGGTTGGCCCTGCTGGTGCAGGAGTCCAGCCGGTGGAACAACCTGCTCCGCGCCTCGTTTCTGATCCCGAGCGCGCTCGGGCTGGCGTCGGCGTCGCTGCTCTTCTACGTGTTCTACTCGCCGTTCGCGAGCCCGCTCAAGCCCCTGATGGACAGCTGGGGCTTCACGTTCCTCGGCTCACCCAACGCCGCGCTCTTCTCCACGACGTTCCTGATCGTGTGGCGCTACGCCGGCTTCTACATGGTGCTGATGCTCGTCGGCCTCCAGGGCATCCCGGCGGACGTCTTCGAAGCGGCCCGCTCCGACGGCGCCACCCGCTGGCAGACCTTCTGGCGGGTCACGCTGCCGCTGCTGCGCCCGACGCTCGCCCTGACGACCGTGCTCTGCGTGACCGGCTCCCTGCTCGCCTTCGAGCAGTTCTACATCCTCACCAAGGGCGGCCCGGACAACAGCACCATCACCATCGTCCAGCTGATCTACAGCGTGGCGTTCCAGGGGCAGAACGACCTCGGGGTCGCCGCGGCCATCTCGGTCATCGTGCTGGTCGCGCTGGTCGTCATCAACGCGCTTCAGCTGCGCGCCTTCCGGTCCGAGGAGAGCTGACCGATGGCTGTCGATTCCCGTTCCACCTCGACCGCCGCCGCCGGGGGAGCGCCGCCGTCGAGCGCGCCCCCGTACCGCCGGCGCGACGTGCGCCGCGTCAGCATCGGCGGTATCGCGCTGCGCACGCCCTACTGGGTGTTCACCGGCGCGCTGGCGCTGATCTTCCTGGCCCCGCTCGTCTGGACCGCGGTCGCCTCGTTCTCCCCGCAGGCGGGCACCAACCAGGTGGACGGCTGGGGCTTCGGCAACTACCGGACGCTCGCCGAGTACCAGGCCGGCATCTGGCGCTACCTCTTCAACTCGGCGTTCGTCTCGCTGCTGACGGTCGCCCTCACGCTGACCATCTCGTTTTTCGGCGGCTACGCGTTCGCGCGGTTCCGCTTTCCGGGCAAGAACGTCTTGTTCCTGCTGACGCTCGCGATCCTCATGGTCCCGTACGCGACGCTGCTGATCCCGCTCTACGTGCTGCTCAACGAGGTGGGGCTGGAAAACTCGCTGGTCGGCGTCGCACTCGTGCTGACGATGTTCCAGCTGCCGTTCTCGACCTTCCTGATGCGGATCTCGTTCGAGGCGGTGCCCCGCGAGCTCGACGAGGCCGCGACGGTCGACGGGTGCTCCTCGTTCGGCGCGCTGTGGCGGGTGCTGCTGCCGGCGGTCAAGCCGGGCCTCGTCACGGTCGGGTTGTTCGCGTTCCTCACCGCGTGGAACGACTTCTTCGCGCCGCTGATCCTCATCAACGACACCGAGAAAATGACGCTCCCGCTGGCCGTGTCCAACCTGCGCGGCCAGGTGCAGGGTGTCGTCGACTACGGGGCGACCGAAGCGGGAGTCGTCGTGCTCGCCCTACCGTGCATGGTCCTGTTCCTCCTGCTTCAACGACACTACGTGCGCGGCTTCATGTCCGGCGCGCTGAAAGGCTGAGCATGAAAGGCACCGCACCTACGGCCGCGCCTGTCCTGCCCATCCGGGGCCGGTTCCGGCCACTCGGGCTCGGAGACGTCCGTATCACGGGCGGCTTCTGGGCCGAGCGCCAGTCGGTCAACGCCGGGGCGAGCCTCGCGCACATCGAGCACTGGCTCGAGCGTGAGGGCTGGATCCGAAACTTCGACCTGGCCGCTGGGGGAGACATCGCGGGCGAGCGCCGCGGGCGCGAGTTCTCCGACTCCGAGGTGTACAAGTTTCTCGAGGCGATGGCGTGGGAGATCGGCCGGACCGGTGACGCGGGGCTGGAGTCGAGGTTTCGCGCCGTGGTGTGGCGGGTGGCCGCGGCGCAGGAGCGCGACGGCTACCTCAACACGAAGTTCGGCCGGCCGGGGCAGCAGCCGCGGTGGTCCGACCTCGAATGGGGACACGAGCTCTACTGCGTCGGCCACCTCCTCCAGGCCGCCGTGGCCCGCGCCCGCACCCGGCCGGGTGCCGACGACGGCCTGCTGGAGGTCGCCCGCCGGGCAGCCGACAACGTGTGCGAGACGTTCGGGCCGGACGGCATCGACGGCGTCTGCGGCCACGCGGGCATCGAGACGGCGCTCGTCGAGTTCGCCCGGGTCACCGAGGACGAGCGCTACCTCGGCCAGGCCGCGCTCTTCGTCGACCGCCGGGGGCACGGCCGGCTCAGCGACGTGGAGTACGGCCGGGAGTACTTCCAGGACGAGCTTCCGGTGCGGCAGGCGACTGTCCTTCGTGGACACGCCGTGCGCGCCAACTACCTGGCCGCCGGTGCCGCCGACGTCGCGGTCGAGCTGAAGGACGCCAGCCTGCTGGACGCGGTGCGTACACAGTGGACGAATACGGTGACGCGGCGCACGTACATCACCGGCGGCCAGGGCTCGCGCCACCAGGACGAGGCGTTCGGCGGAGACTGGGTGCTGCCGCCCGACCGCGCCTACTCCGAGACCTGCGCCGGCATCGGCTCGGTGATGCTCGCGTGGCGGCTGCTGCTCGCCGACGGCGACTCCCGCTACGCCGACCTCATCGAGCGGACCCTCTTCAACGTGGTGTCGACCTCGCCGGCGGCCGATGGGCGGAGCTTCTTCTACACCAACACCCTGCACCGCCGCGAGCTCGGCACCGAGCCCGACGCCGACCGGCCCAGCATCCGCGCGGCGGCCTCGCTGCGGGCGCCCTGGTTCGAGGTCTCCTGCTGCCCGACGAACGTGGCCCGCACGCTGGCCAGCCTGACCGCGTACGTCGCGACGTCGGACGACGAGGGCCTCCAGCTGCACCAGTACGTGCCGGGGACCGTCGCGCACCGCCGCCCGGACGGGCGGGTCCTGAGCGTGACCGTCGCGACGGAGTACCCGCACGACGGGGAGATCCGGGTGCGCGTAGACAGCGACGACGAGCACCCCTGGACGCTGTCGCTGCGGGTGCCCGGATGGGCGGCCGAGGGCGCGACCGTGACCGTCGGCGGCGAGACCCGGCCGGTCGCGCCGGGCTACTTCACCGCACAGCGGACGTGGCGGCGCGGCGACGAGGTCTGCCTGTCGCTGCCGCTGGCGCCGCGCTTCACCTACCCGGACACCCGCATCGACGCGGTACGGGGCTGCGTGGCCGTGGAGCGCGGTCCGGTCGTGCTCGCCGTGGAGTCCGTGGACGTCCCCGGCCTCGACACCGTCGACGAGCTGCGCGTCGACACCAGCCGGCCGCCCGCCCTCGTCGACGGGCGGGTCACGGTGCGCTTCCGGCGGGTGCGCCCGGCCGAGCACGACTGGCCCTACCTGACCGCTCCGGCTCCCGTCGTGGACGAGGACCCGGTCGAGGTACCGCTGGTGGAGTACCACGCGTGGGCCAACCGTGGCCCGTCGACGATGCGCGTGTGGCTTCCCCAATAGACGTTTCCTGTGTTAGCGCTCACACCGGGCGGTGAGCGGCCCCGCGTAACAAGGAGGAAGTGCAAATGATCCGCAGACGCGTGCGAAGAGCGCCCGTATGGGCCGCCCTAGCCACGCTCATGGTGGGAGGAGCCGTCGTCATGCCGTCTCCGGCCTACGCCGACAGCCCGATCCTGCCCGGCAACGAAGGTGACGTCGGCGTCTACACCGACGGTCTCCACCACGTCATGGAAATCGGCGACCCGACCTACGGCAACACCGGCGACGTCGCCAACCAGCTCAACCCCGGCGTGCCGTTCACCGCCGGCAACATGCACCAGTCGATCTTCGAGAAGGATCTCGCCGCCGGCGGCACCGACTACTACCTCGACCGCGTTCTCGGCGTCCCCGGCACGCTCGGGTCGGCCGTGCTGATGACCCGCGGCCGCTCCCTCTACATGCGCGGCGTGAGCAACAACAACTTCACCGTCATGGGCTTCGCCGGCAGCGCGTACGTGGGTGGACCGAACAACCTCGGCAACCTGTATACGGTGACCGTTCCTGGGCAGACGGTCACCGAGGTGAACGCGAACCGGTTCAACGCGCCGAGCCACGCCAAGACCCGGTACACGATCGGCACCACCGGGGTGACCGCCGACCAGACGAAGTTCGTCACCTACGACAACGTCGCGGTCTCCGCGATCACCTTCACCAACCCCGGCGGCTCGCCGGCGACCTTCACGGTCCGGGCCGCCTCGCCACTGGCCACCCAGCCCGGTGAGGGCGCGGCCGAGGTCACCGGCACCCGCGTCATCACCAGCGGCTCCAACAACGGCACCATCGACACCCCCTGGGACACCGTCCGGGTGAGCCTCACCGGTGGCGGGTTCACCCGCTCGGGCGCCAACCTCGACCGCGAGGTCACCGTGCCCGCCGGTGGCAGCGTCTCCCTCTCCGTCGTCGGCGCGGTCTCCTCCGCCACGTTGCCGAAGACCGTCGAGAGCTACAAGCAGTACGCCGGCCTGGCGCCGGCCGAGGCGGTGCGCACCGGCATCACCGCCTTCAACCGCCAGTGGGCGCAGGACGTCCCGTACATCGACGTGCCCGATCCCGCGCTGGAGAAGGCCATCGTCTACCGCTGGTGGGGCGAGCGCTACAACAGCCTCGACGCCAACGCGACCGGCCACGTCTACCAGTACCCCACGACGATCGAGGGGGTGAACCTCTACCAGAACTCCGTCGCGCTGACCCAGCCGATGCACCTCCAGGACACCAAGTGGCTGCGCACGCCATACCTGCCGTACGGCCAGATCCTCAACATCGGCGAGCTCTCCGGCTCCTCGGCGTTCCTGGACAGCCCTGGCCACACGAGCTGGAACAACCACTACTCGCAGTACCTCGGCACGGCCGGCCTCGAGGCGTACAACGTGCACGGCGGTGGCAAGGAGATCGCCGGCAAGTTCGCGCACTACTTCGAGGGCGACGGTGTCGGCCAGCTCGAGCACTACGACGGCAACGGCGACAAGCTCATCGCCTACAACAGCAACTTCATGCCGGGCAACGACGCCGACGCCATCACCTTCGGCTACCCGAAGGTCAACGCCGGCGCGCCCGGCGCGTCGACGATCGAGCGTCCCGAGTCGGCGTACGTGTGGGGCGCGTTCGACGCCGCCCGGCAGCTGTACCAGATCTCCGGCGCCGACCAGGCCAAGATCGACGAGATGGCGGCCGGTGCCAACGGCGTCCGCGACGCGGTGCTCAACCGGCTGTGGAGCCCGGACACGCGGATGTTCCTCGCCGGCACGTCACACGGGGCGACGAGCGCGCCCAGCTCCAACGGCAAGCCCAACCCGCTGCCCGAGTCGGCCCGCACGCTCATCCCGGCGAAGGAGTCGAACCTCTACGACGTCTACGCCCAGAACCTGATCCCCTTCGACCAGTGGCAGAAGTACGTCGACGGCTTCCGGTTCCTGACCTACGGCGACAACTTCCCGATCTTCCCCTTCTACACCGCGAACCAGTACGACCGGGCCGCGTACGGGATCGGCGGCTCGAACAACTTCTCGAACATCAACTTCACCGTGCAGTACCGGGGTGTTCGCTCGGCGCTGCGCCACTACGACCCGGAGCAGAAGTACGTCAACCCGGCCTACGCCAAGCGGCTGCTCGACTGGATGGCGTGGAGCATCTATCCGAACGCGGACCTGCGGGCCCCCAACCAGGCCGAGTACTACTCCGGCTGGAACCCGACCACGAAGACCTACAACCGCAACAACCCCAACCACATCATGTTGGGCAACATGAACTACATCTTCGTCGAGGACATGGCCGGCCTCCAGCCGCGGTCCGACGACAAGATCGAGCTGTGGCCGATCAAGTTCGGCTACGACCACTTCATGGCGAACAACCTGCGCTACCACGGGCAGGACGTCACGATCGTCTGGGACCCGGACGGCACGAAGTACGGCCTGGGCTCCGGCTACAGCCTGTTCGTCAACGGTGAGAAGAAGGTCAGCACCGACAAGCTCGGCAAGCTCACCTACGACCCGAAGACCAACCAGGTGCAGGTCGAGGACGGCGTGACCGTCACCTTCAAGGCGGCTTCGGGCGGCGACTTCCCGAGCGCCGTGGACACCCCGATCCAGGACGACCGGGTCGTCGACTACCTGAAGACGGCCGGCATCGACCTCACCGAGGACGCGCCGAACCTGGCCAAGGGCGCCACTCTCGCGTCGTCGTACACCCAGCAGGGCCCGCGGCCGACGCCGTGGCGGCAGTTCCACACGCCGGGCTGGAGCAGCGGCACGATGAACTACACGCCGGGCGCGATAAAGGAGACCGAGCGACCCGTGTCGCTGGCTGCCGTGACCGACGGCGTCACGGCCAACGAGCCCTACTGGGGCAACTACGGCACCGCCGACAAGAACGGCTACATCGAGCTCGACCTGGGTTCGGCGAAGTCGTTCGACAACGTGAAGGTGACCTTCGTCAGCGACCGCCAGGCCGGCGGCTACCGCGAGCCGGCGCGCTGGTGGGTCCAGGTGCCCGACGGGAACGGCGGCTGGAAGGAGATACCGGGGCAGTTCAAGAACCCGACCGTCACCTCGGCGAAGTTCAACGAGGCGCTCTTCCAGACCGTCACGTCGAACAAGGTGCGGATCGCGTTCACCAACAACCCGACCTTCTTCACGGCGATCGCCGAGATCCAGGTGTACAACTCGGGTCGCGACGTGCCACCGGTCAGCAACCAGGCGCCGGTCGTCACCGCCGCCCGCGACGCCACGGCGGACGGCAACCTGTCCACCCGGCTCGTCGGCACGGCCACCGACGACGGCGTGCCCTACGACAGCGAGCTCACACTCGGGTGGGAGACGGTGTCCAAGCCGGACGGTGCGGGGGTCATCTTCGCCGACGCGAAGGCGCTCGCCACCCGCGTGACGGGCACGGTCGCCGGCGACTACGTGTTCCGGTTCTTCGCCGACGACGGTGAGAAGCGGACCGAGCGGACCGTATCGGTGACGCTCGCCCCACGCCAGGTCACGGCGGAGTTCGGCTCCTCGGCGGCGATCACCACGAGCGGCAGCGCGTCGTGGGAGAACCCGTTGCGGGTCAACGAGGCCACCACGCCGGCGAGCTCCAACCCGGGCGCCGGCAACGGCTGGGGCAGCTGGGGCCAGACGCAGAACGGCACCAGCGAGCAGACGGCCGCGTGGATCCAGTACAAGTGGAACGCGCCGGTGCGACTGTCCTCTACGGACATCTACTGGTACGACGACAACGGCGGCACGCGGCGGCCGACGGCCACGACGTACGCGATCGAGTCGTCGACTGACGGCACCACGTGGACCCCGGTGACCCTCACCGGCGGCTCGACGTACGCCGACGGCCTGGCCACCAACGCCTACAACCGCTTCAACTTCGAAGCGATCTCGACGAGCTACCTGCGCATCCGCATCTGGGGCGTGCAGACCGGCGGCGCGGGCACGGGCGTGCTGAGGTGGCGGGCCAACGGTGAGACCGTCGACTCGGTGCGTTCGCCGGTGCTCATGCGCACGACGGTGGGCGTGGTGCCCACGCTTCCGAGCGAGCTCGACGGCGTGTACGCCAGCGGTGCCCGCGGGAAGATCGCGTTCAAGTGGCAGCAGATCACGCCGGAGATGGTGGCCGAGACCAACGTCGACCCGTTCGTGGTCTACGGCACGAACGACGCCTACGGCCTGATCGCCGAGGCCCGCATCTACGTGCGGCCGGAGACCGCGCCGGGCGGCATCTCGATCCAGGGTGCCGAGTCGTTCCAGCAGACCGTCGACGTGGGCGAGCTGCCCTGGCTGCCGGACAAGGTGGAGGTCTCCTACAACGACGGATCCCGGGACAACCAGGCCATCGGCGTCGACTGGGACTTCGACGAGAGCATCGTCGACACTCCCGGCCGGTACACCATCGTCGGCGACCTGATCCTGCCTCCCTACGTCAGCGCGTCCGGCACCACGCAGACCACGCTGACCCTGACCGTCGGCGACGGCGGCCTGGCGTGGGAGGTCGAGGTGCAGGCGCGCACGCAGTGCATCGGCACCAACGCCTACGTCACGGTCAACGCGAAGAACACCGACGACGTGCCGCTCACCATCGAGCTGACCACGCCGTACGGCTCCCGCACGGTGTCCAATGTGGCTCCCGGGAAGTCCGCCTACCAGGCGTTCAACTCGCGCGCCAGGACGGTGGCGGCCGGCACCGCGACGGTGAAGGTCACCGGGACGGTCAACGGCCAGCCGGTGACCGCGGAGTTCCCCGCGCCGTACGGCGCGATTACCTGCGGCTAGCTCCCATCGAGGGTGGCGGCGCGGCACGGCGCCGCCACCCTCCCAGCCCAAGAGTGGGGACATCGTGAGATTCTTCGTCAGACTCTTGGCGGCCACCGGACTCTTCGCCGGTGGGCTGGTCGCGATCGCCGCGCCGGCTCAGGCCGCCGACTCGTACACCTTCACCAACACCACCAACCCGATCCTCGGCGACGGCAGCTACTACTCCGCCGACCCGGCGCCGCTCGTGGTGCCGGCGGGCGCGCCCGGCAACGAGAGCGGGCGCGACGAGCTGTACATCTACACCGGACACGACGAGGCTGGACCGTCCACCAACGACTTCATCATGAACGAGTGGGGAGCGTTCCGCACCACGGACGTCCAAGCTGGACAGTGGACCCACTACCCGTCGCTGATGCGGCCGGAGCAGGTCTTCGCCTGGGCCACGCCGGGGCGCGCGTACGCCGGCCAGGTGGTCCGCGGTGTCGACGGCCGCTACTACTGGTACGTACCCATCAACGAGCGGGACAGCCCGGCAGCCGACAAGTTCGCGATCGGCGTGGCCGTCTCGGACAGCCCGACCGGCCCGTGGACCGACCACGCGGGCGGCCCGATCATCTCCCAGCGGGTGCCCACGGCCAACAACATCCACAACATCGACCCGACGGTCCTCGTCGAGGGCAACCGGGTGTTCGTCTACTGGGGATCGTTCAGCAACCTGCGGATGCTGGAGTTCCAGCCGGACATGAAGACACCGGTCGGCACCCAGCGCACCATCACCGGCCTGACCGGCTTCTTCGAGGCGGCCTGGCTCTTCAAGCGGGGCAGCACCTACTACATGGCGTACGCCGGCAACAACGCCGGCCCGACCTCGCCGTGCACGCCGGCCAACTACCACGCCTGCATCGCGTACGCCACGGCAACGGCGCCCGAGGGGCCGTGGACCTACCGGGGCACCATGCTCCGGCCGGTCTCCTCGACGACCAGCCACCCGGGCATCCTGGAGTTCAACGGCCAGTGGTACATCGCGTACCACACCGCCGACGCCGTCGGTGGCGGCCACTTCCGCCGCTCGGTGGCGATCGACAAGGTGGAGTGGGACGACACCCAGACTCCGCCGCGGATGAAGCTCGTCACGCCGACGCCGGTCAAGGGCCGCGACCTCACGCCCCGGCCGAACATCGCGCAGGAGGCGAAGGTCACCGTCTCCAACGAGCCGGTGCCCACGCAGTACTGGGTGAAGGCGCTCAACGACGAGATCGTGCGCGCCAACCCGCTGCCGCCGGACATGTGGGGCACCTGGACCGGCAACAACCCGCCTCAGCAGTGGGTGCAGTACACGTGGGACCAGCCGATGCGGATCGCCAGCTCGCAGATCGAGTTCTGGAACGACCAGCCGCAGGGCACCGGCGTGGGCGTCGCGGCTCCGGCCCGCTGGCGGATCCAGTACTGGAACCTCGACAGTGGACAGTGGGTCGACGTGCCGAACCC
Organism: Phytohabitans sp. LJ34; assembly: GCF_052068095.1. Classification (NCBI taxonomy): domain Bacteria; kingdom Bacillati; phylum Actinomycetota; class Actinomycetes; order Micromonosporales; family Micromonosporaceae; genus Phytohabitans; species Phytohabitans sp. LJ34. Next base: position 191,031 of record NZ_JBQHDG010000012.1, read on the forward strand.
GAGCGGCTACCCGACGGCGACCCAGGGCTTCCAGAACACCACGTTCGACCCGGTCACCACGACGCAGGTGCGCGCGACGTTCGACGCGTCCACCAACGGCAGCACGTACTCGGCGGTGGCGGTCGAGGAGTGGAAGATCCTCGCCGCGCAGCCCACGTCGGTCACCGCACCGGACATGACGGTCGAGGTGGGGGAGCGGGAGCTGCCCGGCACCGTCGGCGTGGCGTTCGGCGACCAGACGCTCCAGGTGCCGGTCTTCTGGGACGCGGTGACCGCGGAGCAGGTCGCCGCGCCCGGCACGTTCACGGTGCGGGGCACCGTGCTCGGCTACGCCGCCGGCCGGGTCTCGGCGCAGGTGCGGGTCATCTCGCCGGGTGACACCGAGGGTGACGTGACCGCGCCGACCCTGACGCTCACGCCGAGCGGCAGCGCGGGCAGCGCGGGCTGGTTCCGGTCCGCGGTGCGGGTGCGGGTCGCCGGCGTCGACGACCGGGGCGGCCGGATGACCATCGAGTCCAAGGTGGACGGTGGGCAACCGGTCGTCGCCACGGAGGTACGCTACGCCGACGTCGACGTCACCGGGGACGGCCAGCACGCCGTCACGGCGACCGCGACCGACCGGGCGGGCAACCGCTCGGCGCCGGCCGACCTCGCCGTGCGGATCGACGCCGCGGCACCGGTCAGCGCGGGCACCGTGGGCGCCGACCGGGCGGTCACGGTGACGTCGACCGACGCGACGTCCGGGGTCGCCCGGATCGAGTACGCGATCGACACCGGCGCGTGGACCGCGTACACCGGTGCGGTCACGGCGCCCGACGCCAGCAAGCACACAGTGTCGTTCCGCGCGCTCGACGTGGCCGGAAACCTGGAGACGGCCAAGACGGTCACCATCCCGGCGGACATCTCCGGGCCGCTGACCGGCAACATCGGGCCGATCGGGACGCCGACCGCCTCGTACACGGCGGGCTGGAACAGCGTCACCGCGCTCAACGACAACGCCGACCCGGCCAACCCGAGCCAGGCGCAGATCTGGGGCACCTGGTCCGGCAACCGGCCGGAGACCCAGTGGATCCAGTACGACTGGGCCCGCCCGGTGCGGATCAACGCGACGGAGCTGAAGTTCTGGCGGGACTCCGACCAGGGCAGTGGCGAGGGCGTCGCCGAGCCGGACGGCTGGGTGCTCCAGTACTGGGACGAGGCCGCGGCGGCCTGGCGGGACGTACCCAACGCGTCCGGATACGGCACGAGCACGACCGCGTTCAACAACGTCACCTTCGACCCGGTGACCACGCCGCGCGTGCGGGCGACGATCCGGGCCAACGGCAACGGCGACACGTGGTCCGCGGTGGCGGTCACGGAGTGGCGGGTCTTCGCCGACGACCCCGGCACCGGGCCGGCCACGGTGCCCGTCACGGTCACCGTGCAGCCGAGGTGCATCGCCGGCAAGGCGTACCTCGCCGTGCAGGTGCGCAACGACCACGACGCCCCGGTGGCGATCGGGGTGGTGACCGCGTTCGGCGAGCGGTCCTTCCCGAACGTCGCGCCGGGTGCCAACGCCTACCAGTCGTTCGCCACGCGGGCCGCCTCGGCCGCGGCGGGCTCGGTGACCGTCCGGGCCACCGGGACCGTGGACGGCAGAGAACGCTTGCCTGGTCCCATTCCGACAGGCTTCGTGGGAGGCGAGGTGACGACTGTCTACACCGCCGACTACGCCGGCGTCACCTGCACGGCATGATCAACTTACTCGCGATCCCGAAAGGCAAATGAGCATGAGCAGAACCAATCGCAGACGGCTGGCCGCGGCGGCCGCCGCCACGGCGGCCCTGGGCGGGGCGATGGCACTACCGGCGCCGGCCCTGGCCGCGCCCGGTGACAGCGACGACGTCCGGGTGACCGTCGACATCGAGGAGATCCAGGAGCCGGGCGTCCTCGCCATGTCGATCGCCGGCGACGCGGTCGCGCTGGCCGAAAACGGCTCGACCCTGCTGGTCCGCCAGTTCGTCGGCACCCTGCCGACGGTGACGGTCACCGACACCCGTACTCCGGAGGAGGTGCCCGACGGCGCCGCCTGGGCCGTGCTGGGCAGCGCGACCGACTTCGTCGGTAGTGCCGGCCAGGCCCCGATCAGCGCCGGCCACCTCGGCTGGAAGCCAAACCTGATCGACGGCGACGAGGAGGGCCTGGTCACCGAAGGTGAGGAGGTCGTGACCGTCCTCGACGAGCCGACCCAGCCCGGTAACAATGTGGGTCTCGTCGACCAGGAGCTGCTGGTGTCGACGTTCGACTCCGAGGCGGTCACCGGCGACGCGTACTCCGTCAACGCCAACCTGTACCTGCGTGCCCCGGCGGACGTCGCCGCCGGCGCGTACACGTCGACGCTGACCCTGTCCCTCTTCGAATGACGCACCGGTGGGGGGCCGCGCGGCAGCGGCCCCCCACCACACCCGGGCCGAAGGACGTCGCCATGATCCGAACCCTGCCCCGGCTGCTCGCCGTGCTGGCCGCGGTCGCTGTCGCCGTGCCGATCGCGCCGGCTGGTGCCATGGCGGAGCCGACCCCGCCGACGCTCACGTGGGCGGTGCAGCCGGCCAACCAGCAGGGCCCGGACGGGCGCCGCTGGGTCGAGCGCACACTCGACCCGGGTCAGGTGGTGACCGAACGCCTGGCCGTACGCAACTTCAGCGACCGCAACACGGTTTTCTCCCTCAAGGCCGCCGACGGCTACCTGACCGACAAGGGCCGCTTCAACATGCTCCCGTCCAACCAGAAGTCGGTGGACGGCGGCACCTGGATCAAAGTGCGGGACAAGGTGACCGTCGGCCCCAAGGCCACGGTGGTCGTGCCCTTCACCATCACCGTCCCGCCGGACGCGCGGGCGGGCGACCACCCCGCCGGCATCGCGGCCACGGTCACCGCCACCGGGGGCACGGTCGCGGTCGAGAGCCGGGTCGGCTTCCGCGTGATGATGCGGGTCAGCGGCACGATCACCGCGTCACTCGCCGTCGACGACCTCACCACCACCTACCGGCACTCGTGGAACCCCTTCTCGGCCGGCACGATCCGGGTCAGGTACACCACGAGGAACGACGGCAGCGTCGGCGTGACCGGCCGCGGCCGGGTGACGACGGCGGAGCTGTTCGGCGTGACCAAGCACAGCGCCCAGGCCGACGTCCAGGAGACGCTGCCCGGCGGCACCCGCGAGGTCGACCTCCGCGTGCCCGGCGTGTGGGCGCTGGGCCGCCTCCGCACGACCGTCGAGCTGACCCCCGCCGTCTTCGCCGGCGACACGAGCGGCGCCGAGATCCGCCCCACCACCGCCACCGTGACGGTCTGGACGCTGCCCTGGCCCCAGCTGATCCTCGCGGCCATCCTGATCGGCGCCTTCTTCGCCCTAAGCATCCTGATCCGACGCCGCCGGCGCCGCCTTGCCACCCTCCTCGCCAAGGCCCGCGAGGAAGGCCGCGCCGAAGCCCTCGTCGACTAGGCGCTAACGCAGATCTTGGTATGGATCGGCCCCTATTAGGGCCCATCCGTGCCAAGGTCAGCTGGTCCAGCCGGCAGCTCGCAGTGCCGCGCGGAGTTGGGTCGCCACTTCGTCGGGTTTGTGGCGGACCAGCCATGCGGGGAAGCGCAACAGGGTGTCGCCGGCGATGGCGATCTCGTTGTGGTGCCGCATATCGGCGTACCACGAGGCGACCCGCAGGTGCTGGGCGCCGTCGATCTCCACGTGGACGCGCCACCGGTCGAAGTAGACGTCGCGGTAGCGGCGCCGCCCCGCCGAGTCGACCCGTGCGACCTGCCGCGACGGCTCCGGCAGCTGGTGGCGCCGGCACAGGCGGGCGAAGTCCATCTCGGCGATCGACTCGGCGCCGCCGGCCGCATCCGCCACCGCCTCGACGATCAGCCGCCGTCGCTTGATGCGGGGCATCCGCTCCAGCACGGGTGTCATGTCGACGGCGGCGACGAGGCGCTGCTGAAACCCGGCGGCGATGATCGCGGCGGCGTCCCGGTCCGAGGCAGCCCACTGAGCCGCGTCGACCAGCGACCGTGCTGGCATCGTGCACGGTGGCCGCCCCATCCGGTGCTGGTCCTCGATCGGCACGCGGTAGGCGCGGTGTACGACGACGCCCGGCGGCGGTCGCCGGTGCTGCCGGGCGGCGGGGATGACCACGTGGATCTGTGGGGTGTCCACGCCTCGCATGCCCAGCACGGCCAACGCCGACCGGCCGCCCAACATGGCGATGCGCCCGTCGCCGACCGCCAGTGCCGCGATCCACCGACGCTGCTGCACGGTCACCGTCCCGCTGTGCGTGAGATAGATACCCCGGTGAACGGCCTGCCAGCGCCCGGACGTGACACTGTGCCGGATCGCCTTCGCCGACATGTGCCGCAACGCCTGACGCCGGCTGATCACACCGTCTTGACGAAACAACAGAACGTCGAGATCCCCAGACCACACGAGCAAATCCTGACCAAGCCGTCGCCGCGTTGGGAGAGGCTGTGGATAACCCGAGATCTTGGTACGGATTGGCCCCTCTGAGGGCCCATCCGTACCAAGATCTGGACTTGCCTGGGGTTCGTAGACTGCGGGAGTCCCCATCGAATCGAGGACTGACGATGGTCTCCGGTCTGTTCGACTATCCGGGCGATGAGGACGGGGGGAGTGCGGCGGCCGGCCGTGAGCCGGCCGCCGACACCGGCGTGCTGCTCCGCGAGGCCACCGCGGCCGACTGGGCGCTGATCGGTGAGCACGCCCAGCCTCGGCGTTACGAGCCGGGTGAGCGGATCTTCGCGGCCAACGACGCCGAGCGGTGCCTGTGGATCGTGGCGGCGGGGCGGGTGACCGTCGCGTCCGGGCGGCACGTCGTCGACGAGCTCGGGCCCGGCGGGGTGTTCGGCGAGCTGACGTTCCTCACCGGCGAGCCGGCGCGGTCGACGGTGCACGCGGCCACCGAGGCCACTGTGCTGCGGCTCAGCCTGGCCGGCTTCGAGGTGCTGGCCGGCAAGGACCCGACCCTCGCGCGGCACCTGCTCTTCGACCTCGCGCAGGTGCTCGCCGTCCGGTTGCACCGGCTCCGGAGGCTGGTGGGGGGCTGATGAGCGCGCACGGTTCGCTGCTGTCCACAGTGGATCTGCGTGCCGGCGTGCGCCGCGAGTACATCGTGGAGATCCGCGAGCCGGACCGGTCGGCGCGGCGGGTGGTGGTCACGGATCTGGTCGAGGTGGGCCGGCGGCGCGCCGACCGGGCGCCGGACATGCTCGCGGTGCGGCATCCGAGCGTCTCCCGCCGCCACGCGCGGTTCCAGGTGATCGGCGGCGAGCTGACCGTGACAGACCTCGGCAGCATGAACGGCACGCGGGTCAACGGCGACCGGATCAGCGGCACCACGCGGTTGGCGCTCGGCGACACCGCCTCGCTCGCCGCGGTCGACATCGCCGTGGTCGGCGGGCGAGCGTCGCACGAAGCCGTCAAGCCACCCGCGCCGGCCGCCGCGACCCATCCGTTTCCCACCTACCTCCAGCTGCGGCGCCGCCTGCCGGCCGGTTTCTGGGTCGGGCCGCAGGCCGTCGCCGTGGCCGCGGTCGCCGGGCTGTGTGTCCTGCTCCTGGCGCGACCGGCGACCGGCCTCCAACTGCTGTGGGGGCTGGCCGTGCCACTGCTGCCCCTGCTGTGGGTGGTCGCGCCCGGCCTCTGGCGCAACAGCTGCCCGCTCGCGGCCACCAACCAGCTGCCCCGCCGGGCCGGCTTCGGCCGGGCGAAGCCACCGCCGGCCTGGCTGCGCAACGGCGGGTTCGTGGTGGCGGTCGGGTTGTTCCTCGTGCTCGTGCCGACCCGCCGCGTGCTCTTCGACCACAGTGGACCGGCGACGGCTCTCCTGCTGGTCGGTGTGATGGCTGGCGCGCTCGCCGGCGGCCTGCTGTTTCGGGGCAAGAGCGGCTGGTGCTCAAGCGTGTGCCCGCTGCTGCCGGTGCAGCGGCTGTACGGGCAGACGCCGTTCGTCACCGTGCCGAACAGCCACTGCCGGCCGTGCGTCGGCTGCGCGAAGCACTGCTACGACTTCAACCCGCGCGTGGCCTACCAGGCGGACATGCACGACAACGATCCTCGGTGGACGGCGCCGCGCTCGTTCTTCGCCGGCTGCTTCCCGGGCGTGGTGGTGGGCTTCTTCGTCGTACCGGATGTGCCGGCGGCGCTCTTCTACCTCGTCTTCTTCGCCGTGGTGCTGGCGAGCGCCGGCTCGTTCTTCGCCCTCGACGCGCTGCTGCGGCTGCCGGCCAGCGCGCTCGCGGCGGTGTACGGCGCGGTCGCGCTGTCCACTTTCTACTGGTTCGCCGCGCCGGTGCTCGGCGAGACCGTCCACCACTTCACCGGGGTACCGGCGGCGGCGGTCTCCTGGCCGGTGCGCGTGGCGGTGTTCGGGCTCGCGGGCGTCTGGGTTCTGCGGACCTTCGGTGTCCGGCGGCTGTTCCTGCGGTGGTCGGTGGAGAGCCAGCCGGTGCGCCTCCCACCCGACGGCGCGGCCCGGCTGGCGGGCGACTCCGGGTGCGAGGTGACGTTCGAGCCACAGGGGCGGCAGGTGGTCGCCACCGCCGGGGAAAGCCTGCTCGACCTGGCGGAGAAGGACGGGCTGCCGATCGAAGCCGGGTGCCGGATGGGCGTCTGCGGCGCCGACCCGGTCGCGATCCTGGCCGGCGCCGACCAGCTGTCACCGCCGGCCGACGACGAGCGGGCGACGCTGCGCCGCCTCGACCTCGGCCCGGACGTCCGGATGGCGTGCTGCGCCAGGGTCAATGGACCGGTCACCGTCTCGCTCGACCCGCGCAGCGCCCCCGCGCCACCCGCACCCGCGCGGCGCCGCGGGACACCCACGCGCCGCATCGTCGTCGTCGGCAACGGCATCGCGGGGGTCACCGCCGCGCAGGAGATCCGCCGCCTGGAACCCGACTGCGAGGTGCACGTCGTCGGCCGCGAGCCGCATCCCTTGTACAACCGGATGGGCATCTCCCGCGTGGTATACGGGCGTTCGGCGATGGCCGGGCTGTTCCTGCTCGCCGAAGACTGGTACGAGCGCCGCGACATCACCTGCTGGCTCAACACCCGCGCGGCCGGCCTCGACCTGGCCGCGCGCACGGTAGCGCTCGGCACCGGCGAGCGGTTGGCCTTCGACCGGCTCATCCTGGCCACCGGGGCGCGCGCCGACGTGCCACCGATCGCGGGCGTGGCCACGCCGGGCTGCTTCGCGCTCCGCGACGCCGACGACGCGGTGCGCATCCGGGCGTACGTGCAGGAGCACCGTGCCGCCCGCGCCGTGGTGGTCGGTGCCGGCCCGCTCGCCGTCGAGGGCGCGTACGCCCTGCACGAGCTGGGCCTCGAAGTGTCCATTGTGGTGCGCGGTCCGGCTGTCCTGCGGCGGTACCTCGACCCGCGCTCGGCGGAGCTGCTGACCGGATACCTGGCGGCGCGGGGGATCGCGCTGGTGAGCGGCGCGGCCGTGGCCGGGGTGCACGGCACCGACCGGGTGCGGGCGGCGACCCTCACCGACGGCCGCCAGGTGCCGACCGACCTGGTGCTGCTCGCCGTGGGCGCCACGCCCGAATCGGGGCTCGCCCGGTCGGCCGGCATCGCCGCCCGGCACGGCATCGTCGTCGACGACGAGCTGCGTACCAGCGACCCGGGCGTCTACGCGGCCGGCGACTGCGCCGAGCTGCGCGGCCAGGTGACCGGGCTGTGGCCGGCGGCGGTGGAGCAGGCGACCGTCGCGGCGGCGAACGCGCTCGGCGAGCACCGCACCGCGCCCGCCACCGAGACGCCGATGCTCCTCAAGGGCATCGGCATCGACCTGGTCTCGGTCGGCCGGGTCCGCCCGGCGCCCGGGGACCGGGTGCTTATCCACGAGGACCCCGCCCGGTACGCGCACGGCTGGCTGGTGCTCTCGGACGGCCGGGCCGCCGGGGCGGTGCTGCTCAACCTGCCCCGTGAGGCGCCCGGGATCCTCGCCGCCGTGCGCTCCGGCGCCGTGTTCACCCCTCCTGGGATCTGGGTCGAGCCGGCACGGGTGAGCGGCCAGCGGCTGCCTCGGTGAGCACGCGCTGTTCGGCCGTGACGCCGGAGCCGGGCGTTCTCCTATGCTCTCGCCATGAAGTTTGACCAGCACACTCTCGTCCTGCTGGTGCGGCCGCCGGACGCGCCGGAGCTGACGCCCGAGGAGGCCGACGCGCTCCAGGACGCCCACCTCGCTTTCCGTGCCGACCTGCGCGACCAGGGCTACCTGCTCGGTGGCGGCCCGCTGATCGACCAGGACGACGAGCGCCTGCGCGGGATCTCCGTGATGTCGGTCGACCCGGCGACCGCCCGCGGGCTATGCGCGGCGGACCCGGCGGTCCGGGCCGGGCGGCTCGCCGTGCAGGTGATGACTTGGATGGTGCCCGCCGGCAACGTCCACTTCGAGGCGGTACCGGCGCCGAGGTCGATGCGCGAGGTGGAAAGCGACTGACGCCCGAAGGCGGATCTGTTTGGATCGCGGCATGACGCATGAGCTCGTGCACCCGCCGAAGGCCCGTCCAGGAGATCGCATCGCGGTCCTCTCGCCCTCGTTCGCGGCGGCCGGCGCCTTCCCCGAGCTGCACGAGCAGGCCATGCGCCGGCTCACCGAGGTGACGGGCCTGATTCCGGTGGAGTACCCGACGACGCGTCAGGTCGGCGCGACCGCCGAGGCCCGCGCGGCGGACGTCAACGCGGCCTTCGCCGACCCGGAGATCCGCGGGATCCTGGCCGTCGTCGGTGGCGACGACCAGATCACCGTGATCCCGCACCTCGACGCCGACCTCGCGCGGGCGGATCCCAAGCCGTTCCTCGGCACCAGTGACAACACCAATCTGCACCACTGGCTGTGGGAAAACGGCGTCGCGAGCTTCTACGGCGGCTCCTCGCAGGTGCACCTCGGCCCGGGGCCGGGCGTCGACGAGATCCACGCCCGGTCGTTGCGGGCGGCCCTCCTGACCGGTGAGCGGCTCGAGATCACCGAGCCGGGCGAGTCCGAGGACATCGGCGTCGACTGGGCCGACCCGCGTGCCCTGGAGTCCTTCGGCGAGCGGGAGCCGACCGGGCCGTGGAGCTGGTACGGGCCGGCCCGATCGGTGAGCGGTCCGGCCTGGGGAGGATGCGTCGAGGTGATCGAGTGGATCCTGACCGCGGGGCGGTTCCCGTTCGCGCCGGACGTCCTTCAGGGCGGGGTGCTGCTCATCGAGACGTCCGAGGAGCTGCTCCCGGCGGTCAACGTCGCGCGGATCGTCCGTTCGCTCGGCGAGCGGGGGTTGGTCGGCGCGGTGGACGCGGTCCTGTTGGCCCGCCCGCCGGTCTCCGACTTCACCCGCCGCCCGCCGGCCGACGAGCGGGCCCGGCTGCGTGACGAGCAGCGGGACGCGGTCGTGGAGGTGGTCGCCCGGTACAACGCGGAGGCCGTGGTGTGCGTCGGCGTCCCGTTCGGGCACACCAGGCCGCAGTGGATCCTGCCGCACGGCGGCACGATCACCGTCGACGGCGCCGAGCGCCGGATCTTCGCCGACTACCGGTAAGGCGGTATCGCCGACTTCATCTGGCCGAAACCCAGGATGTGCGCGTTCTGGGTAATGTCCGACCATCCTCGACGACGTTGATCCTTTCATCGGTACGGCCGCGACCGACCTGCCCCGGGCAGCTGGTCTTGCGGCCAGTTGGTGGTGGCCGAAACCGCAGGTGGGCAACACGCATCCGGGCGCCACGTCACCGCTGGGCATGGTGTCCGCGTGCGCCTACTCGGGCGCCTACCCGACCGGGTACGGGCGCTACACGAAGAGCACCGAGGGCCGGCCCGAGGAGATGTTCGACCGGGTGCAGGCGTCCGGGTTCACGCACTTCCAGCAGTCCGGCACCGGGGCGATCCGCAAGTACTACAACTACGTCCGGGTGACCCCGATGGTCGAGCCGCTCGACGTGCTCGGGCAGGCCTGGCCGCTGCACGACGAGATCGCGGAGGCCGGCTACTACGCGGCGACCGTCGACACCGGGGTGCGCTGCGAGATCACCGTCGGCGCGAAGGTGGCGGTGCACCGGTACACGTTCCCGGAGCACCACAGCGCACGCGTCGTGATCGACATGTCCTGCGGCGGCCTCGACGTCGAGCTCGGCCGCACCGTGCCGCTGCGGGCGCAGGTGGAGAGCATCGGGCACGGCCGCGCGCAGGGCACGGTCGTGATGGAAGGCGTGCCGCTGTCGGTCTACCTGGAGGTCGACAGTCCGGGCTGGCGGCAGATGCTCTGGTACGACCGGCGGCTCATCGACGGCGGCAGCCGCCTCGACTTCGAGAGCATCCGGCACACCACGCTGCGCCCGTTCGGCATGCTCTTCATGGGCCAGGTCAAGGCGGGCCAGACGATCGAGGTGCGGCTCGGATTCTCGCTGCGCGGGTGCGAGCAGGCGCGGCAGAATCTCGAGCGCGAGTGCTGGCCGGCGCAGCCGGCGTTCGACACCGTGCGCGCCGCGACCCGGGCCCGGTGGGCCGACCACATCGACCGGGTACAGGTCGACGGTGGCACGCCCGCCCGGCGCCGGGTGATGGCGACCGCGCTGTACCACTCGCTGATCAAGCCGTGCTTCGCCGACGACGAGAGCCCGTTCTGGCCGTCGTCGGGGCCGTACGCGTTCGACATCTGCACGATGTGGGACATCTACAAGACGCAGCTGCCGCTGCTGGCCGCCATCGTGCCGGACCGCTCCGCCGACCTGCTGGAGTCGCTCATCCGGGTGGCCGAGGAGGAGGGCAACTTCCCCAACGGGTACCGGATGGCGCGCGGCGCCGACCGGTTCTTCCGCCAGGCCAGCGCGCTCGCGCACACCGCGCTTGCCGACGCGCACGCGCTCGGCCGGCCCGCCCTCGACTGGAGCTGGGCGCTCGTGCACATGGTCGACGACCTGCGCCGCCTGTACGGCGAGGACTTCTTCGAGCACGGCCTGGTGCACCCGATCACGCACACGCTCGACCTCGCGTACGCGCACCACTGCACCGCGCAGGTGGCCCGCGCGCTCAACGACCGGCGCCTCGCCGACGACCTGGAGCGGCGCGGCCAGCAGTGGTCCAACGCGTTCGACCCGGCGACCGGGCTGCTGCGCGACTCCGAGTTCTACGAGGGCGGCAAGTGGAACTACTCGTTCCGGCTGCTTCACGACATGGCCGCGCGGATCGCGCTGGCCGGCGGCGACGCGGCGTTCGTCGGCAAGCTCGACCACTTCTTCGGCTTCGGCGCCCCGCCGGTCACCCAGCCCGGCCGGCACCCGACACCGGCCGAGATGACCGCCGGCTTCGCGCTGCACCGCTTCGAGGGGCTCAACAACGAGCCCGACATGGAGGTGCCGTGGGCCTACCACTACGCGGGCCGGCCCGACCGCACCGCGCAGGTGGTGCACTCGGCGCTGACCTGGCAGTTCGGCACCGGGCCGGGCGGGCTGCCGGGTAACGACGACTCCGGCGCGCTCAGCTCGTGGTACGTGTGGGCGTCGCTGGGGCTGTTTCCGGTGGCCGGGCAGAGCCTGTTTCTGGTCAACGCGCCCGCGTTCGAGCGGGCGGCGATCCGGGTCGGCGACGAGGAGTTCGTCGTGGAGACCAGCGGCCACCGCGAGACGCCGATCGGCGTGGACGGCATCGACGCGGAGCCCAAGCCGCAGTACGTCCAGTCCGCCACGCTCAACGGCAAGCCACTGCACGCCACCCACCTGCGCGCCGCCGACCTGCACGCCGGCGGGCGCCTGCACCTGCGGCTGGGCCCGCAGCCGTCGTCCTGGGGATGCGACATCCGGCCACCGTCCCACCCCGCGCGCAGCGCCAGCCCCTGAGGAAGCCCCATGATCCTGCCCTCTCGCCGTCTCGTCATCGTGGTAAGAGCCGACCCGGTCATCTGCGGCCACTCCGGCGAGGCGCGCAACCTCGCCGAGGTCGCGCTCACCCGCGGGTACGACGACGTCCGGCTGCTGACCTGGCCGATACCGGCGCTCCAGGCGGCCGGCCTGCCGCTCAAGCCGCTCGACCGGCTGCTGCCGTACAGCCCCGGGATCACCGTCGAGCGGCCGGAGGCGGTCGGCGACTACCGGGTGCCGGACGGGCGGCACATCGCCGGCCTCACCGGCCGCCTCGTCGAGCTGCTCGCCGAGCGGGTGCCGACCACGTGCCTGTCCATGTACCTCGTTCCACACACGACGGTCGTCAACGACGCGGTCGCGGCGGCGCGGGCGGCCGGCTACGCCCCGGACGTGCGCACCGTCGCCAAGGCGGTCGGCTCCGACGTCACCAACGTCATCAAGTCGTGCCTGCGGGACGGGCGGTTCGGGGCGGCGACCGTCCTGTTCACCACGTTCCTGGCCAGTGACGAGGTGGTGGCGGTGTCCGAGTACACCCGGGACGAGATCGTGCTCTCGGCCGAGCAGGTCGACGCGCACTGCGGCACGCGGTTCGCCGACGAGTGCCGGCGCCGGGTGACCGTCAGCTACCCGCCGATCGACGCCTCCGCCTACCTCGACCCGGATCCGGCCGCGGTCGACGCCGCGCTCGCGCGCCGCGGGCTGGAGCGCGGCGGCTACATCCTCTTCCTGTCCCGGGTCGCGCGGGCCAAGGGGATCTACGACCTGGTGATCGCGTACGGCCAGATGCGGTGCCGCGACAGCGTCCGGCTGATCGTGGCGGGCACCGGCCCGGCGCTGGAACACGTGCGGGCCATGTCCAAAGAGGACGACCGGATCACGTTCCTGACCGATGTGGACGACCGGGAGAAGCCGCTGCTCATGGCCGGCTGTGCCGCGTACGTGCTGCCCACTAAGCCCGAGCCCGACTTCGTCGAGACGTTCGGCATCGCGCTCGCGGAGAAGATGCTCGCCGGCGGCGGGCCGATCGTCACCACGCTGACCGGCGGCACCGGCGAGGCGGTCGGCGACACGGCGGTCCTCACCGAGCCCGGCGACATCGCCGCCCTCGCCGAGACGGTGGACCGGGTGGTACTCGACATGCCGGAGGCCGAGAAACGCGACCTGGCGCGGCGGGCACGCGACCGCGCCATGTTGTTCGACCGCGGTGTGGTCTTCGACAGCCTGTTTCCGTCGGCGGCGCCGGCCGCCGCGGTGGGCTGACGACGGCGCTGGTGCCCGGCCCCTGGGCCGGGCACCTTTGGTGGCCGCGTGTCAGCAGGGCAGGAAGTTCTGGAAGTAGATGATGTCCGGCCACTGGTCGCCGGAGCACCAGTCGTCGCCAAGACCGCCGTCCATCACGTCGTTGTTGCCGCCGCCGCCCAGCCTGTCGCTGCCCTGGTTGCCGTACAGCAGGTCGTCGCACGCGTCGCCGAGAAGAAGGTCGTGGCCCGGGCCGCCGATGAGCACGTCGCGCCCGCCGCCACCGTGGATCTCGTCGTTGCCCTCCCCGCCGAAGATCAGATCGGCTCCGGCGGTGCCCACGTAGGTGTCGTCCCCAGGTCCCAGGAAGACGACTATGCCCGGCTCGTCGCAGTCGTCCGGGATGCTCGCCTGAGCCGGCGCCGCTACGGCCGCCAGCACCGCCGACGCCAGCAGAGTGGCCGCCGCCGACGCGATCATGAGTCGTGCACGCATGGTTGGTTCCCCCTCCGGTCCTCCCCGACACCTTGTCGAGGGACTGGGGGACCGTCCCATCCCGGCATCATCGTGGCGTCATCGTGGGCGTCACCCGGCCGCCAGAGTGAAAGCGATCCGACAGCGCCGCGACGGCACGCGCGCCAAGGTGGAGCCGCTGGAGCGCCGGGCCGGCAGGTTTTGCCCCCGTCCGTGTCAGTTGGAGACCGTATGCTTCCGCGGGGACCGTTCCCGGCCGGCGGCTCGCGGGGCGAGCCGAGATCCCCGGCCGTCCACTGCCGGGTCCGCGGGACAAGCCCCGAAGGGGTTCTTCGCGGGGCCTATCTCCGCCATCCTGACGCGGCGTCACCAGCTCATGGGTCGGGACTTCGAGATCTCGGAGAGTTGGGGTTGAAATAGCGCCCTTAACTCTCCGAGATCTGGAATCTCGCGCCGCTCACACCGCCGCGGCGGTTACCGGCGGCGACGAAAACCCGCAGCTTTCCCAGAGCGCCGATCCGGGAGCAGGCATTGTGGACAAACAGCGACCGTCGCGCGGCCCGAGGGGGTGAGCGCGGCCAGCGGCGGACGGGTGAGGCCGCGGGAGCGGCGGTCTGGACCACGACGGACATCGCGGTAGCTCAAATCTTTGTCCTAAAAGGAACTCAGCGCCCGGCACCTCGACTCCGAAGGGTCTCTAGGAAACGAGGCCGAGCGCCCGAGCGCGGCTGGCGGCGTCGCGGCGGGTGCGGGCGTCGAGCTTGTCGAGGACGGCCGCGACGTGCGTGTCGACGGTGCGGACCGACAGCACCAGCTGGACGGCGATCTCGGCGTTGCTCAAGCCCTGCGCGAGCAGCCGGACCACCTCGACCTGCCGCTCGGTGAGGCCGGCCGGGTTGTCGCGTGTGGACGGTGTGGGGCCGCGCGGCACGCGGGCGACGCCGAGGTCCTTCAGGCGTTGGCGGACGCGGCGGGCGAGCGGCTCCGCGTTGAGTGCGTCCAGGGTAGACAGCGCCGTCAGCAGGTCGTCGGGGTTGTCGCCCTGCGCCAGCGCGCTCGCCCAGTGGTACGGGCAGCCGGCGGCCTGCCACAGCTCGGCGGCCTCGCGCCACCGGCCGGCGGCCTGGAGCGCGTAGGGGTGCGCGTCGTCCGCCACGGGCACGTCCGCGCCGGCCAGGCGCATCCAGTAGCCGAGTTCGGCGGCGAAGGCGTGCGCGCCGTACCGGCGGACCTCTTCGTAGTAGGGCGCCACCGCGGCCGCGGCGGCGGACGCGTCGCCGCGTAGCCATGCGGCCTCGATCAGCGCGCTCGCGGCGGGCGCCAGGCGCTGCGCCTCGCCCAGGCCCTTGGCCAGCTCCCAGGCCTCGGCGATGATCTCGTCGCCACCCTCCTGGCCGCGGCGGACACGGGCGCGGCCGGTCACCACCATCGCAGGGCAACGTTGGGTGGGGCCCTCGTGCATGGCCCACTCGGCCTCGCGCTCCGCCTCGTCCCAGGCGCCGCGCAGCAGGAGGAGCATGCCGTTGGTGAGGTGGAGGTAGCGCAGGAACCCCAGGAACTCGGCCTCGTCGGCCAGCTCGATCGCGTCTTCGAGGAGCCGCTCGGCCTCGTCCAGGCGCAGGTCGTCGAGGTACTGCCAGGACATGTTGGTGGACGCGCGGCAGGCATGCTCGACCTCGCCGGCCTCAAGCGCGACCGCGAGGCTCTCCTTCAGCAGCGCCTCGGCGTCGGAGTCGCCGTGGTGCCAGGACGCGGTGCCGACGTTGTTGAGCGCGTGCGACAGGATGCCGGCGTCGCCGATCTCCCGCGCCATGGCCGCGGCCCGCCGCCCCACCTCGACCGCCTCGTCGTTGTGGCCGGCCATGGCGCAGAGCTGCGCACGGTTGCTCAGGGCCAGCGCCAGCGCCCGCGGGTCGCCGGCACCCTCCAGGATCTCGATCGCCTCGGCGCCGCTGACCTCGGCGTCCGCGCGGACGCCCGCCCACCATTGCATCCGGGACAGCCAGCGCAGGCTCAGCCCGAGCGCACGCGGGTCGCCGAGCCCGCGGCGTACCTCGACCGCGTCCCGCTGGGCGCGCACCGACTCGGCGCCGAGGCCGATCGTGTAGCACTCGATGGCGTACTCCTCGAGCAGGTCGGCCTGCTCCGCCACGGTGAAGTGGGCGCGGTGGGTCAGCACCAGACGGTAGTGCGCGGCGGCCTCGCGGTGCGATCCGGCCGCGACCGCCTCGCGTGCGGCGGCCGGGCCATGGCGGATCACGGCGGCGTCGTTGCCGGCCTCGGCGGCGTGGTGCATGACCCGGGAGAGGTCGACGGTGTCCAGCCGGTCGAGCAGCGCGGCGAGCACCGCCTGGTTGCACGCCACGCGGCGGACGGCCGGCATCGAGTCGACGATGGCGCGGCGCATCAGCTCGTGGCGGAAGCCGATCCGCTTCGCCGAGGCGGTCAGCACCCCGCGCCGCTCCGCGGCGGCGAGCGCCGGGAGGCCGCCGGGCACCACCGCGTCGACGAGCCACCGCTCGACGCCGGACGGCACGACGGCCAGCTGCTCCACCGCGTCCCAGGAGCGGCTGTCGAGGTCCTTCATGCGCGCCGTCACCGCCTCGGCGATGGTCGGTGGCACCTTGTCGGCGTCGCCGGAGGCGTACACCTCGGCGACGTAGAACGGGTTGCCGGAGGTCACCGCGAACACGTGCTCCGGGTCCATCCCGGTGTGCGCGCCGAGGCGGCGCACCGCGTCCGGGGACAGGCGGGCCAGGCGCAGCCGCCGGGCACCGGACGCCAGGCCCAGCAGCTGGTGCATCGGGTGGTCGCGGGTCAGCTCCTCGTCCCGGTAGGTCAGCACCAGCACCGCGGGCAGCCGCGCGATCCGCCGCACCAGGAACCGCAGGACGTCGAGCGTCGCCTCGTCGGCCCAGTGGACGTCTTCCACCACGAGCACGGTGGGGTGGTCGGGCCAGTCCAGCTCCGCGCGGAGGGCGTCGATCACGGTGCTCCGGTCGCCGGACTCGAGCGCCTGGGTGAGCCGCTTGCCGACGCTGCCGATCAGGTCGCGCAGCGGGCCGAGCACGCGTGGCGTGGCGAGGTCGTCGCAGTAGCCGACCAGCAGCCGCCCTTCGGCGGGCAGCACCCCGCGCACCGCGTCGACGAGGCTCGACTTGCCGATGCCGGGCTCGCCCATGACGAGCACGATCGAGCCGTCCCCGCTTTTCGCCTCGCGGGCGGCGGCGCCGAGTTCGGCGAGCTCACGCTCGCGTTCCAGGATCGATCGGCCCATTTCTCGGATCATCGCACGCGATCTCTACCTACGGTGTCGGCAATCCGGCGCAACCCGATGTACGTAACGCCAGGCTCGGACCTCGGTAGTCGCCACGGATCCGCCGCACCCAGCGCGCGCCGTACAAACAGGCAATACGACGCGAGCCAGGAGGGTAACCATGGCAGTCAACGAAGATCGTCTTATGGAGTTCGTGCACCGCTTCGTCGGTGACCTCGGCGCCACGATGGCGGCCGGGAGCATCGTCGTCGGCGACCGGCTGGGCCTCTACCGGGCCCTCGCCGAGCGCCCGGCGCGCCCGCAGGAGCTGGCCGAGCGCACCGGCACCGCACCCCGGTACGTCGAGGAGTGGCTGCGTGGGCAGGCCGCCGGCGGCTACATCCAGTACGACGCGGCGACCGGCGAGTACGCGATGACGGAGGAGCAGGCGTTCGCGCTCACCGATCCGGAGGGGCCGATCTTCGTACCTGGCGCGTTCCAGCTCGCCCTCGGCGCGCTGAAGGCGGAGGGTGAGATCACCAAGGCGTTCCGCACCGGCGAGGGGGTCGGCTGGCACGAGCACGACGCGGAGGTGTTCACCGGCTGCGAGCGCTTCTTCCGGCCCGGCTACAGCGCCAACCTCGTCGCCTCCTGGCTCCCCGCGCTGGACGGCGTCGAGGCGCGGCTGCGCGACGGCATCCGGGTCGCGGACGTCGGCTGCGGCCACGGCTCGTCGACGATCCTGATGGCCCAGGAGTACCCCGCGTCCACGTTCACCGGCTCCGACTACCACGGGGAGTCGGTGGCGGCGGCCCGCAAGCAGGCGGCGAACGCCGGTGTCGACGGGCGCGTGCGGTTCGAGGCGGCCAGCGCGCAGTCGTTCGGCGGCGGGCCCTACGACCTGGTGACCACGTTCGACGCCCTGCACGACATGGGCGACCCGCTCGGCGCCGCCCGGCACATCCGCGGCCAGTTGGCCGACGACGGCACCTGGATGATCGTCGAACCGGCGGCCGGTGCGACGGTGAGCGACAACCTCAACCCGGTCGGCCGGGTCTACTACTCGTTCTCCGCGTTCCTCTGCGTGCCGAACGCGCTCTCCCAGGAGGGCGGCTACTCACTTGGCGCGCAGGCCGGCGAGGAGCCGGTGCGCCACCTGGCCGTCGACGCGGGGTTCACCCGCTTCCGCCGGGTGGCGGAGACCCCCTTCAACATCGTGTACGAAGCGCGACCGTAGCCACATCTCCGGGGGGATCTCGGGCGGCACCGTGGGGCGGTGCCGCCCGAGCGTGCGTGGGGGTAGACGACCGTCAGCCGCGGTGCCACTTCTGGTTGGCGCCGCCGTGGCAGTCCCAGGTGATGAGGCGGGCGCCGTCGGCCGTGTTCCAGTCGGCGACGTCCACGCACTTGTTGGCCTGCGGGTTGACCAGGTCGCCGGCGGCCGTGAGCACGAACTGCTGTGCCGGGTTGCCGCTACAGTTCGCGAGCTGGATCACCGCGCCGTTGGCGGTCGAGCCCCAGGCCACGTCCATGCAGAGGCCGAAGGCGCGGATCGTGCCGTCGCCGGGGAAGGTCCAGTTCTGGGCCGCGGTGCCGTTGCAGGTATAGAGCTGGAGGTACTGGCCGTCGACCCCGTTGGAACCCGGCACGTCGACGCACTTGCTGGCGTACCCGATGATGCGGCTGGTGCTACCGCCGCCGGTCGTGGTCAGGGAAAGGCCGTACACGCCGAGGATCTCGTTCACCGGTTGGTAGACGGTGGTGCCGCCGCTGGAGCAGTTGCCGCCGGCGCCGGAGGTGACGCCCTGGGCCTGGTTGCCGGAGATGAACGAGCCGCCGGAGTCGCCGGGCTGGGCGCAGGCGCTGCTGGACACCAGACCGTACACAAGGGAGCCCGAGTAGTTGACGGTCACGTTCTTGGCGGTGATCGTGCCGCAGCGCCAGCCGGTGGTGCGGCCGGAGCGGCACACCGAGCTGCCGACGGCGGCTTCCTGCGAGCCGGCCACGTTCGTCGTGCCGCCGTTCCACGTGTTGACGACCGGGCGGGAGACCCAGTTGGAGTTGACCTGGACCCAGGCGTAGTCGTTGTCCGGGAAGGACGAGCCGCGGAACGTGCCCTGCGCGACACCGCTGCCGCTCGTGGTGCTGCCGGTGCCTCCACAGTGGCCGGCGGTGACGAAGCCGCCGGCGACCGCGAAGCCGACCGAGCAGAGGACGCGGTTGTCGATGACGTACTCGTCGCCACCGCGCACGTCGTACACCGGGCGGTAGGGGGTGGCCTTGACGACCGTGCGGACGCCCGTGACGCCGGCGGCGAAGCGCCTGGCGGCGTCCACAGTGGAGGCCTCCACCACCACGCTGTTCGTGGTCGGGTCGACGTACCAGGAGTGGACGGCCGCGCCGGCGGTGCGGCGGTCCAGTGCGGCCTTGGTGCGGTCGAGGTCGGCCGCGCCTCGGGTCACGTACCGCGGCTGGGCACCCGCAGCCCGTACCAGGGAAGCTTTTGTCCGGTCGGTGACGCCGACGACGAGTGACTTTCCGTCCTGGGCGACCCAGGCGCCGCCGTAGGTTTCGCCGAGGTCGGCGCGGAGCCGGCGCTCGACGAACGGGGCGGCCGCCTCGACGACGAGGCGGTCGTGGATCTGCGCGTCGCTCAGGCCGAGGTCGCGGCGGAGGGCGGCGAGCTGACCCGCCGGCAGGCCGGCGGGCTGGGCGGTGGCCGCGGGCGCGGCCGGGTCGGGTGCTGCGGCGGCTGGCGGGACGGCCGCGCCGAGGGTGAGCGCGGCGGCGGACACGAGGACACAGAGGTGACGGACCATCGGATACCTCCCCAGGAGCGAGAGCGCTCTCTGAGAGGAACCTTTACTATTCGCGTGGACGTTTGTCAATGAACGGATCTGATCGGACTCCGCCGCCGGGCTGCGGCGGGTGAGCGCCGCCGAGACCGGTTTTGATCGGATCGGAGACCGAATGTGACCGGTTGATATTGACTTTGATCGGGCTGAGTGCTTGGTTGGGTCCCATGAGACGCACCGTCGCATTGACCGCTCTGACGAGCCTGGTCGCCGCGGCCGCCAGCGCGCCCGGTGTGGCCAACGCCGGCGCCGCACCCGCCGAGTGGCAGCCGGGCACACCCCCGATAAGCACGCCGTGGACCGCCGAGGTCGGCCCGGACAACGCACTTCCCGAGTACCCGCGCCCCCAGCTCGTCCGCAGCCGCTGGCAGAGCCTCAACGGGGTGTGGCAGTTCGCCGGCGCGGCCGAGGGTGAGGCGCCGCCGTTCGGCGAGGAGCTCAGTGAGCGCGTTCTCGTGCCCTACCCGATCGAGTCCGCGCTCTCCGGCATCCAGCGACGCGAAGACCGGATGTGGTACAAGCGGACCTTCCGCGTGCCGACCCGCTGGCAGGTCGGTGGCGAGCAGCGGCTGCGGCTCAACTTCGGCGCCGTCGACTACGACGCCACGGTGTGGGTCAACGGCACGCGGGTCGCCACCCACCGCGGCGGCTACGACGCGTTCAGCGTCGACGTCACCGACGCCCTGCGCCCCACCGGCCAGCAGGAGCTCGTCGTCGGCGTCACCGACCTGACCGACCAGACCTGGCAGCCGGTCGGCAAGCAGCGCAATGTGCCGGACCGGGGGATCTTCTACACCTCCTCCTCGGGCATCTGGCAGAGCGTGTGGATGGAGCCGGTGGCGGCCGGCCACATCGAGCGGCTGCGGATGACCCCCGACGTCGGCGACGGCAGCCTCAGGCTCACCGCGCTGGCCGAGGGTGGCGACGGCCTCACCGTCGAGGCGGTCGCCTCCTCCGGCGGCAAGGTCTTTGGCCGGGTCAGCGGGCCCGCCGGCGCCGAGCTGCGCCTGCCGGTGCGCAACCCCAAGCTGTGGTCGCCCGACTCGCCGTTCCTCTACGACCTCACCGTCAAGCTCTTCGACGGCAACCAGCGGGTCGACCTCGTCACCTCGTACTTCGGCATGCGCGAGGTCGGCACGAAGAAGGGCGCCGACGGCAAGCCGTACATGACGCTGAACGGCGAGATCCTCTTCAACATGTCCACACTGGACCAGGGGTTCTGGCCGGACGGCATACACACCGCGCCCACCGACGAGGCGCTCCGCTTCGACCTGGCCGAGCACAAGCGACTCGGCTTCAACACGGTGCGCAAGCACATCAAGGTGGAGCCCGACCGCTGGTACTACTGGGCCGACAAGCTCGGGCTGATGGTGTGGCAGGACATGCCGTCCATGCGCACCGGCGGGACACCGCCCGAGGACGCGCGCCAGGAGTTCGAGCGGCAGCTGCACGAGATGGTCGAAGAGCACCGCAGCTGGACGTCCATCACCGTGTGGGTGCCGTTCAACGAGGGCTGGGGCGAGTGGGACCGGGTCGCTACCGGGCGCATCGCCGACGAGGTCGGCGCGCAGGACCCGAGCCGCCTGGTCAACGCCCACAGTGGAGTCAACTGCTGCAACTCGCACGGCGACTCCGGTCGCGGCGACATCGTCGACTTCCACGAGTACCACGGCCCCGCGTCCCCGGTGCCGAGCGGCGACCGGGTGGCCGTCGACGGCGAGCACGGCGGCTTCGGCATGGAGGTCGACGGGCACATGTGGTTCGGCGAGGGCCACGGGTACGGTGCGCTCCTCCCGGACAGCGCCGCGCTCACCGCGGCCTACGTCCAGAACCAGCGCAACCTGCTCACGATCGCCAACCGGTGTGGCCTCTCCGGTGGCGTCTACACCCAGATCACCGACGTGGAACACGAGGTCAACGGCTTCTACACGTACGACCGCCGGGTCGCGAAGATGGACTTCGGGCGGGTACACGACGTCAACCAGGCGATCATCCGGTCGGTCGACGGCACCGGCGCGAACGTGCCGGCGCCACCACCCGGCACGCCCGGCCTCACCGGCGTCGGCTACTGGCCGATGGACGAGGGCAGCGGCACGGTGACGGCGGACGCGGCCGGCGACCACGACGGCACGCTCGTGAACGGTCCAACGTGGACACCGGGTAGGAGCGGGAGCGCGCTCCAGTTCAACGGCGCCAACCAGTACGTGGACACCGGCGCCCCGATCCTCCAGACGACCGGCAACTACACGACCTCGGCGTGGGTCAAGCTCGACAGCCTCGGCGGCTTCGCCACCGCGGTGAGCCAGGACGGCGACCCGCACAGCGCGTTCTTCCTCCAGTACTCGGGGGCCGACAACCGCTTCGCGTTCAGCTTCGCGGGCGTCCGGGCGCTCGCGCCCACCGCGCCGGAGACCGGCCGGTGGTACCACCTCGCGGGCGTGCGCGACATGGGCACCGGTTCGCTGACGCTCTACGTCGACGGGCAGAAGGCCGGCACCGCCAACTCCTGCCTGGGTGCCTCGTCGAGCGGCAACACGGTCATCGGCCGCGGCAAGTACAACGGCAATCCCGTCGACTTCTGGCGCGGCGCGGTCGACCAGGTGCGGGTCTACGACCGCGCGCTCTCCGCGGCCGAGGTGGCGCAGCTGTACACCGCCGGAGGATAGGGGAGGTAGGTGGTGAAGGGCTGGCCCTCGGCGTGGCCAGCCCTTCGCCCGTTCGTGTTTCCGCGGGAGACCGGCCGCTATACGATCACATGATCGGTGTCGAAGCGGGGGTCAACCGTGACAGCCAGCACCGTGGATCTCCTGCCGCTCGGATGGGCGGGCGGCGAGGGTCGGCGCGATCCGAAAGCGCGGGCCAAGATGGGCCGTGCCGCCCGAAAGCGGGTGCCGCTCGCCAGCCACGCCGAGTGGCGGCCGGGCCCCGATCGCCTCGACCCGCTCGCCGTGCTCGCGGCACAGGACACCACCCGCCTGCCGGAGCTCGTGCCGATCCGGTACGGGCGGATGCTCGTCTCGCCGTTCACGTTCTACCGGGGCGCGGCCGCTGTGATGGCGGGTGACCTGGCTTCGACCCCGGTGTCCGGCTTCGTCACCCAGCTGTGCGGTGACGCCCATCTGTCCAACTTCGGGGCGTACGCGTCGCCGGAGCGCAACCTCGTCTTCGACATCAACGACTTCGACGAGACGTTTCCCGGGCCGTGGGAGTGGGACGTCAAGCGGCTCGCCGCGAGCTTTGTCATCGCCGGCCGCGACAACGGGTTCGGCCGCAAGCAGCGGGCCGCGACCGTCCTCGCCACCGTGGCCGGCTACCGGCGGGCGATGACCGCCTTCGCGGAGATGGGTGAGCTGGCCGTCTGGTACGCGCGGGCCGACGCCGACCGGGTGCGGCGGGTCAACGCCGCGGGGATGACCAAGGCCACCCGCCGGAAGTTCGAGCGGGCCGAGGCGCGGGCACGCACCCGCGACAGCATGCAGGCCCTGCGCAAGCTCACCGGCCTCGTGGGCGGCCAGCGGCGGATCCTCGCCGACCCGCCGCTGGTCGTGCCCATGCAGGACCTGCTGCCGGACATCGAGCGCAAGCTCCTGGAGGAGCAGATTCGTGGCCTTCTGCGCGG
Organism: Phytohabitans sp. LJ34; assembly: GCF_052068095.1. Classification (NCBI taxonomy): domain Bacteria; kingdom Bacillati; phylum Actinomycetota; class Actinomycetes; order Micromonosporales; family Micromonosporaceae; genus Phytohabitans; species Phytohabitans sp. LJ34. Next base: position 214,367 of record NZ_JBQHDG010000012.1, read on the forward strand.
ATACCGGCGGAGCCTGCCGGCCGCCCGGCGGCACCTGCTCGACGCGTTCGAGTTCGTCGACATGGCCCGCAAGGTCGTCGGCGTGGGCAGCGTCGGCACCCGCTGCTGGATCGTGCTGCTGCGCGGCCGCGACGACGGCGACCCGCTGCTGCTCCAGGTGAAGGAGGCGCAGCCCTCCGTGGTCGCGCCGTACATCATGGACAGTGGCGCGTTGCCCTGCGTGCGGCACTGCGGTGAGCGGGTGGTCGCCGGGCAGCGGCTCATGCAGGCGGTCAGCGACATCTTCCTCGGCTGGCAGACCGCCGAGGGCGTCGACGGCCAGGTGCGCGACTTCTACGTGCGCCAGCTGCGCGACTGGAAGCAGACGGCCGTCATCGAAGGCATGGATCCGGACACCATGCGGTCGTACGGCGACCTGTGCGGGTGGGTGCTGGCCCGCGCCCACGCGCGTACCGGCGACCGGATGGCGATCGCGGCCTACCTCGGCGACGGCGAGACGTTCGACCGGGCCCTGCTGGAGTTCGGCGAGCGGTACGCCGACCAGAGCGAGCGCGACCACGCCGCTCTCGCCGAGGCCGCCGGCGCGGGCCGCGTCCCGGTCGTCACCGGGGTTTGAGGGAAGGAGAGCGACGATGTGTCGCTGGCTGGCCTACTCGGGAACACCGATCCTGCTCGAAGAGCTGCTGTACAGGCCGCGGCACTCGCTCATCGACCAGAGCCTGCACGCCCGGTTCGGGGTGGAGACGACCAACGGCGACGGGTTCGGCGTCGGATGGTACGGAGTGGACGGTCCGCCCACGCCGGCGCTCTTCCGCGGCACCGGCCCGGCCTGGGGCGACCCCAACCTGCGCGAGCTGGCCCACGCGATCTCCTCGCCGCTCTTCCTGGCACACATCCGGGCGAGCACGGGGACGCCGGTGCAGCAGACCAACTGCCACCCCTTCCGCGAGGGGCGCTGGATGTGGCTCCACAATGGAGTGATCCGCGACTTCGCGAAGCTCAAGCGCGACCTCGTGTTCGCGGTCGACCCCGCCCTGTACCCCAACATCGCCGGTTCGACGGACTCGGAGGTGATGTTCTACCTCGCGCTCACCTTCGGCCTGCGGGACGAGCCGGTCCCCGCGGTGGAGCGGATGGTGGGCTTCGTCGAGTCGGTGGGCCGGACGCACGGCGTCGCCGCGCCGATGCAGATGACGGTGGCGGCGACCGACGGCGACCGGCTGTGGTCCTTCCGGTACTCCAGCGAGCGCAACAGCAGGTCGCTCTCGTTCAGCACCGAGATCTCCGCGCTGCGCCAGCTCTACCCGGACAACGAAGTCTTCCAGCGGGTGTCCGACGAGACGCGGGTCGTCGTCTCCGAGCCGATCGCCGAGCTCGACGGCGCCTGGCAGCCGGTGCCCGAGTCCAGCTACCTGGTCGTCCAGAAGGGCGCGGACGAGCTGGGCGCCTTCCACCCCAGGGCGGCGTGAGCCCGCGCCCGCGATCAGAAGAGGACCGGCCGGAGGAGGCGGTGTGGGCAGAGCGGCGGCTTCTCCGCATATCGCGCCGACGCCGTGCTGATCCTCGGCGCGGTGCTCGCGCTGGTCGGAGCCGCGTTTACAACAGGTTCACGACGCCGCTCCTAGCTTCGCCGGCATGAAGAGGTACGTGACGATCCTGACCGCGGCGGCGCTCCTCGTGCCGGCCGCGTGCACGGAAGACGACAACGGGCCCCCGCCGCGGTCCGCGAGTGCCTGCCCGCGCGAGCTGGACGCGGCGCTCGGCGCGTGGGCGGGTGCCGGCTTCAGCGGTTCGGTCGCGGTCGCGACGGGGGAGCGGTTCGACTGCCTTGCCGCGTACGGCTCGGCGGACGACGCGACCGCGACGTCCAACAAACCGGAGACGGTCTTCGACATCGGCTCGGTCACCAAGGCGTTCACGGCCGCGGCCGTCTACCACCTCCTCGACGACCGCCGGCTGGCGCTGGACGACCGCGCCGGCGCGCTCCTGCCGGATCTGCGCGGCCCGGTGCGGGAGGCCACCGTGCGGCAGCTGCTGCTGCACACCAGCGGACTGCACGGCACCCACGCCAACGACTCCGAGCCGCTGAGCCGGGAGGCCGCCATCGCGAGAATCGACGAGCTGGACCTGGCCGGCAAGCCCGGCGAGCGCTACCTGTACTCCAACGCTGGTTACACTCTGTTGGCCCTGATCATCGACAAGGTGTCAGGTACCAACTATCGGGACTACATGGTGTCGCACATCCTTCCGCTGCCCGGCGGCGGCCGCGCGGGTGGCTTCTGGAGCGGGCAACCGGCGGCGCCGGGGCCGCGCGCGGTCGGTTACATGGAGGGCGGCGGCACCGGTGCGCGCGGCGACTTCGCCGGCCCGTACTGGGCGTTCGAGGGCAACGGCGGCCTCGCGATGACGATGAAGGACCTCGCCACCTGGACACACGCGCTCTTCACCGGCAAGGTGGTGTCCGCCGGTTCGGCCGCGGCGATCGCCAAGCCGGGGCGCGATCTGGGCGAGGGGCGGGGCGAGGCGCCCGGCTGGGTGGCGTTCGACGCGTCGCGTTTCGGCGTGCCGTTCCTCGCCACCGCCGGCGGTGGCGGCGACATCGGGCACAACGCGGTCGTCGTGTGGCTCCCCGGCCAGCGGCGCACGATCGCGATGGCCTCGAACAAGCCGAAGCTCTCCGCCGAGCGGCTCCTCGAGACGATCGGCCCGGCGCTGGCCAAGGGCGAGCCGTTGCCCACCCCGAGCGCGCGGGCCGGCGGCGGCGACCTGGCGAGTGCCGCCGGCACGTACAAGCTGGGTACCGGCGGGTCGTTCCAGGTCGCCGTCCGTGCCGACCACCTGACCGCGACCCCGACCGGGACCGACGCGGTGGCCGCGCTCTTCCCGCCACCCGCGGACGTGTCCACAGAGGACCTCCGCCACCACGAGAACCAGGTGCGCGAGCTGCTGGCCGGGAAGACGAAGGAGGGGCGCAAGGAGGTGGAGGCCTTGGAGTCCGACATCGGGCCGCTGGACTCCGTCTCGGTCGCCGGCACGGTCGTCGCCGACGGCGAGCTGCGTACGTACGTGACGATCACGACCGGCGGCCGGCCGATCCTCGGCTGGTACGCGCTGGACGAGGCGGGCGGCGTCGGGGCGGCCGAGCTGCCCACGGACGCGCCGTCACTGGACCTGGTCCCGTCCGGCGGCGGCAGCTACCGGCCGGACCGGCCGGTGCCCGTGACGATCGCGTTCGCCGGCCGTCGCATGACCCTCACCGGTCCGGCCGGAGCGGTGACCGCCGAGCGGACCGGCTGAGCGTGCGCGTACTCCTCGTGGAAGACGACCCGGACCTCGCCGAGGTCGTCGCCCTCGGGCTGCGCAACGAGTCGTACGCGGTCGACGTCGCCGGCACCAGCGGCGGCGCGGAGGAACACCTCCGGACGACCGCGTACGACGTCGCCTGCGTCGACCTCGGCCTGCCCGACGGGGACGGGCTCGACCTGGTGCGCCGCCTCGGCCGCGACCCCGACCTGCACCGCCCGCGGCGGCTGCTCGTGCTCACCGCGCGGGACGGCGTCGCCGACCGGGTCGCCGGGCTCGACGCGGGCGCGGACGACTACCTCGTCAAGCCCTTCCACTTCAGCGAGCTCACCGCCCGCCTCCGCGCGCTGGCCCGCCGCGCCGACGAGCACGGCACCACACTCCAGGTCGGCGACCTGCTCCTCGACCTCGCCACGCACCGCGCGTGGCGGGCCGGCGTCCCGCTGGTGCTGACCGCGCGCGAGTACTCCCTCCTGCGCTACTTCATGCACCATCCCGGACGCGTACTCTCCGCGGAGGAGTTGCTGGAACACGTGTGGGACGCGCACGCCAACCCGTTCACCGCCTCGGTCCGCGTGATCCTCAGCCGCCTGCGCCGCAAGCTCGGCGAGCCGGCGCTGATCGTCACCCTCCCCGGCGCCGGCTACCAGCTGAGGGCCGAGCCGTGAGGCGGGGGTGGCGGTCGCTGCGGGTGCGCCTGGCGACTCTCGGCTTCCTCGCCATCTACCTGCCGGCGCTGCTGCTCTTCGGCGTGATCCTGGCGACCGACACCGAGGTCACAGTGGACACCGGCGAGCCGGTGACGTCGACCCGCCACCTCTCCGGCTGGCCGCTCGCCACGTTGCTCGCGCTCGGCCCGGTCGCCGCCCTGCTCGCCTGGTGGTGGGCTGGCCGCGCGGTGCGGCCGCTGCACCGGGTGCGCGCGGTCGCCGAGGACATCGAGGCCACCGACCTGAGCCGCCGCATCGGCCTGGAACGCGGGCCGGTCGAGGTCACCGCGCTCGCCGCGAGCTTCGACGCGATGCTCGACCGCCTGGAGGCGGCCGCCGAGACCCAGCGCCGCCTCGTCGAGGAGACCAGCCACGAACTGCGCGTGCCGCTCGCCGTGCTGATGACGAACGCCGAGGTGCTGCTCGCCCACCCCACGCCCACCGTCGAGGTCTATCGCCAGGGCCTGGAACGCGCCAAGGCGGCCGCCGACCGTCTACAGCGGACAATCGAGGAACTGCTGGTCGACGCGCGCGGCCGGGCCCGCACGCTCGACCGGCGGGCGGTCGACCTCGCGGCCGTCGTGCGCGCTCTCGTCGAGGAGGCCGGCGTGCTGGCGACGGCCCGGGGCGTGGACATCGCCGTCGGCGGCCCGCCTTCCGTCGTGTGCCAGGTGGACGAGCCGACGGTACGGCGCGCCGTCTCCAACCTTCTCGACAACGCGATCCGCCACGCGCCCTCGGGCTCGACAGTGGACGTCCACGTAGGACGCGCGCCGGATCGGCTGGTGTCGGTGACCGTCGTCGACCACGGCCCCGGTATCCCCGCCGGGCAGCTGGAGCACATATTCGAGCGCTTCTGGCGCGGCGGCGAGGCGGGCACCGGCGAGGCGGGCGGCGGCGAGGCGGGCACCGGCCTCGGGCTCCCGATCGCCAGCCAGATCGCCCAGGCACACGGCGGCGCCGTCACAGTGACCTCACCCGGCCCAGCCGGCGACGGAGCCGTCTTCCGCCTCACCTTGCGTGGCTGACCGGAGTCACGTCACGCATCGCCGCTTGTGTGCGCGGTGCGCCCGATGTCCGGTGGCTCGGCCGGAATGGCCGGCACCCGGGTGTCGTTGAACAGGCGGCTCACGAATGACCCCGATGGCGGGGCTCGAAACGGGCCGGATTTGTTGGAATGGCGGGCCGGGTCGGGTCGTTGACCAACCGGCGCCAGAGTTTCCCCCTTTTTCGTGCCACCGCAATGGTGCGCGCGTTCCCCCCTGGATTGGAGAAGAGCGTGAACACGATGCTGCGTAAGACGGTGACCGCGTTCGCGGGTTTCGCCTTCGCCGGTGGTGCCCTGCTCGGTCCGTCCGCGGCGGCGATGGCCGCACCGGCCGCGCCGGAGATGACGTCGGTGGCGTACACGACGTCGGGTAAGCCGACGGTGGAGTCGCTGACTCCGCACGGCGTGCAGGGTCGGCAGTCGTACCTGGTGCTCAGCGATGAGCAGGTCGGTAACGCGAAGGCGATCATCGCGGCGACGAAGAAGGCCGGAATGGACGAGCGTGCGGCGGTTGTGGCGATCGCCACAGCGTTGCAGGAGTCCAAGTTGGAGAACCTGGGTCATCTGGGTGACCTGAACGACCACGACTCGCTGGGACTGTTCCAGCAGCGTCCGTCGGTCGGTTGGGGTACGCCTGAGCAGGTCACCGATCCGGCGTACTCGACCGCGGCGTTCCTGTCCGGTCTGAAGAACGTGGACGGGTGGCGGAACATGCCGCTGACCGACGCCGCGCAGGCGGTGCAGGTGTCGGCGTTCCCGTTCGCGTACGCGCAGTGGGAGTCGATGGCGGCCAAGACCGTCGCCGCCTACTGGAGCTAACTCCCCCGAAGACAGCTGGCCGGGTTCCTCCCCACCCCCCCCGGGGAGGGACCCGGCCAGCGCCTTATCGCCGCCTTGACGAAAAGACCTTCGAGTCGTTATCGTCATGGCGACGAAAATGAGGGAGGAGTCGGGATGGCCGACATCACGAGGAGACTGTTCCTGCGGCACCTGCGCGGGGCGCCGACAGCTTATGTGCGGCATGTCGTCCGCGGGCGGGTGCGGCACGAGGGCGTGGGCACCTCGTTCTGGTACCGGCCGCTGCACGCGGTGCTCTCCGAGGTGCCGGTGGACGACCGCGAGCTGCCGCTGCTCTTCCACGCCCGCACGGCCGACTTCGCCGACGTGACCGTGCAGGCCACGGTGACCTACCGGATGAGCGATCCGGCCCTCGCCGCGAGCCGGCTCGACTTCTCCATCGACCCGCTCCGGGGCGGGTGGCGCGGTCAGCCGCTCGACCAGGTGGCCACGCTGCTGGCCGAGCTGGCCCAGCAGCCGGCCCTCGACCTGCTGGCGCGGGTGCCGCTCACCGAGGCGCTGGCCGGCATCGCGACGGTCCGCGAGGCGGTGGCCACGGCCCTCGCCGGTGACCAGCGGCTCACCGAGATCGGTGCGAGCGTGGTCTCGTCGCGGGTGGTGGCGATCCGGCCGGAGCCGGAGGTCGAGCGGGCGTTGCAGACCCCGACCCGGGAGGCGGTGCAGCAGGAGGCCGACCGGGCCACCTACGCCCGCCGCGCGGTCGCGGTCGAGCAGGAGCGGGCCATCGCGGAAAACGAGCTGCAAAACAAGATCGAGCTTGCTCGCCGCGAGCAGCAACTCGTCGAGCAGCGCGGCGCCAACGACCGCCGGGCGGCCGAGCTGGAGTCCGCGGCGAAGCTCGTCACCAGCCAGGGGCAGACCGACCGGGCCCGGCTTGCCGCCGAGTCCGAGCGGGCGCGCGAGCAGGCGCGGGCCGACGGTGTGCGCGCGGTCGGGCTCGCCTCGGCGGAGGCGGAGACCGCCCGGCTGGCCGCCTACCGCGATGTCCCCGAGTCGGTGCTCTACGCGCTCGCGCTGGAAAAGCTGGCCGGCCAGCTGCCGCAGATCGGCGAGCTGACCATCACGCCCGACGTGGTGACCAAGCTCGTCGGCAGGCTGTCCAACGGAGCCGCGTGATGACCCTGCCACCCCGGGTCGTGACCGTGACCCGGCGCAGTGAGCTCGACGAGCTGCTGGCCCGCCACGGCACGCTCGGCGCCGCCGGCTACTTCCTCCGGCAGCGCGGCCGCGACCTCGCCGAGGTGCGGCGGCGGCACGACGCGCAGGCGGCCGCGCTGACCACGGTCGGCGCGGCCGTCCCGGCCGACTGGCGTCGGGGGCACGTCGACCGCGACGACCTGCCGCGGTTCATCTTCGGGCCGGAAGACATCGTGCTCGCGGTCGGCCAGGACGGGCTGGTCGCCAACGTCGCCAAGTACCTCGACGGGCAGCCGGTCGTCGGCGTCGACCCGGAGCCGGAGCGCAACCCCGGCGTGCTGGTGCAGCACGCCCCGGCCGCCGTGGCCGCGCTGCTGCGGCGCGAGCTGCACACCGAGCGGCGGACGATGGTGGTCGCCGAGCTCGACGACGGCCAGCGGCTGTACGGGCTGAACGAGGTCTACATCGGACACCCGAGCCACCAGTCGGCCCGCTACGTGCTCGGCACGGCTGACGGCGCGGTCGAGCGCCAGTCCTCCTCCGGCGTCGTGGTCGGCACGGGCACCGGCGCGACCGGGTGGTGCGCCTCGATCGCCCGGCCGCTGGCGTACGTGCCCGACCTGCCCGAGCCGACGGAAACGGAGCTCTGCTGGTTCGTCCGCGAGGCCTGGCCCTCACGCGCGACCGGGACCACCCTCACCCAGGGCAACCTGTCCGGCCCGGAGCGGCTGGAGCTGACCAGCGAGTCGGAGCGGCTCGTCGTCTTCGCCGACGGGCTGGAGACCGACCATCTGGTGCTCGCCTGGGGCCAGCGCCTGCGGATCGGGCTGGCTGACCGCTCACTCAGGATCGTGCCGCGCGCTCCAGCGAACTAGGGTCGCGCCGCGCGCTCCAGAAGCTCGTGGATGAGCGCCACCACCTCGTCCGGCGTGAAGTCCATGGCGTTGTCGCCGACGCTGACCTCGAAACCGCACCGGGTGGGGTCGGGCGAGGAGCGGGTGCGGCCGAAGACGTACATGCCGCGTTCGGCCACCATCTCCGCCCCGGCCCGGTCGACGTCCGCCTGCGACGCGGGCAGGTGCACGTGGAAGATCGGGGTCTGCGGCGGGTCCGGCAGCGCGAGCGCGGCGCCGTCCGCGTTGATGGCGCGGGCGATCGCGATCGCGTGGTCGCGGAAGGCGGGCATCCGGTCCGGCAGCTCGTCGAGCCCCACGAGCGCGGCCAGGGCCAGCGGCCAGGCGTCGCGGATGCCGCCGCCCAGCCGCTGCCGCCAGACGGCCGCCTCGGCGAGCGTCTCCGCGTCGGCGGCGAGCACCGCGCCGCGGACCCCTTGGAGTCCTTTGTAGAGGGACACGTAGACGGAGTCGAAGGGTGCGGCGATCTCGTCCAGCGGGCGCTTGTAGTACGTCTGCGCCTCCCAGATCCGGGCGCCGTCGAGGTGGGCCGCGGCACCGCGTTCGCGTACCGCGGCGACCTGCGCGGTGAGGTCGTCCCACTCCGGCAGCAGGCCGCCGATGTCGCGCTGCGGCAGCTCCCAGACGACCGCGGCGAGTGGTGCGCCGATGGCCGCCAGGTCGGCGCCGGTCATCAGCCGGTGGCGGTCGCCAGCCGCGTGCATGCGCAGCCCGTGCACCACGGCGTAGCCGCGCTCCTCCCACACGTCGAGGTGGCACTGCGGGTGCGCGGCGAACGACCAGCGCCCGCGCCGCTCGGCGTGGACGCGCAGCACGGTCTGCTGGGCCATCGTGCCGCTGGGGAAGAAGAGCGCCGCCTCCTTGCCGAGCAGGTCGGCCAGGCGCCGCTCCAGCTGGGCCACCGGGCCGCGCTCGCCGTCGGGCGGGGTGTCGGGGTCGACATGGTCGAGCATGCGGCGCAGCACCGCGTGGGGCATCCGGCGATGGGGCGCGTGCAGGAAGAGAGATCGGCCGCTCATCTACCGATGATGCCGCGCCAGTCGGCGGGGGAGACGCCCCGGGTGGCCGCCACGATGCGGGCGGCCGCGCGGGTGAGCGGCACCAGCCCGGCACGGTCGACCTTGTCGAGCGTGTCCGCCTTGTCGAGCAGATACCACGGCGCGGCCAGGAAGTTGACGATCGGCACACCCGCCGAGTAGTAGAAGGCGGCGTCGGTGGGCGGGCGCTCGCCCAGCGCCGTCGGCGGCAGGATCAGCGACCGGTGCACGCCCTCGGCGACGAGCGCGGCGCGCACCTCGGCCTCCAGCGCCGGCACCGCGCTGGTGAAGAACCACCGCGGCACCGGCAGCCCGGTCGGCACCACGGCGCCGTGGCGCTCGGCGAACTCGCGGGCCGCGTGCTCCAGGTGCAGCTCCAGCACCGTGCGGTCGAGCTCGGCGCGGTGGGCGGCGATGAAGCCGAGCTGGCCCGTGAAGCCCGCCACGTGCGCGGCGTGCAGCAGGAACACCAGGCGGTGGGGCCGCTCCCGTCGCGGCCGGGACGCCCAGTGGCGGGCCTGGGCCAGCACGAGCGCGATGCCGCTGGCGTCTTCGACGGCCGACGACCAGGGACCGTCGTGGTGCGAGCCGACGATCACGAGGTCGTCGTCGGCCCCGGGCAGCTCGCCGACCACGTTGTGGGTGGTGACCGGGTCGACGGTCGTGACCGTGGTCAGCCGCACCCGCACCGGCCCGGTCGCGAGCCGGTCGCGCAGCCACTGCCCGTCGCTGCCGCTGATCCACACGCCGGGGATCGGCCGCGCCACCGCGTCGTACGGCACGAAGTAGTGGTGGGAGTCGCCCGGGTAGCCGGGCAGCGCGCCGATGAACGCCGCCGCGCCGGCCGCGATCGACGGCTCCATCACCGAGAGCAGCTCGGGCCCGAACGGCAGCACGTGCTCCGCGCCGGCGAGCGTGCCCTCGGGGTCGACGACCCGCTGCGGCTGGACCGCGCCCAACCCGAGGTCGGCGGGGAGGCGGAGGAGGCGCACGTCGTAGAGGGACGCCTTGCCCGCCACGGCGGCGCCGAAGGGCGCCAGCTCCAGGTCGAGCCCGGCGGCCGGCGCCGCGTACGGCACCGGGTAGCAGTCGAGCTCTCGGGCCGGCCCGTCCGGCGGGGTGGCGCGCAGCGACCAGCGGTGTGGGCGCCAGCGTTGGGCGGTCACCGGCTCGAGGCGCACGCGCTCCAGGCCGAACCGCCGGAACTGGCCGGCGATCCACCGCTCCACCCAGATGTCGGCGGGGTAGCCGGGGCGGCGGATGCCGCGCTCGTAGATCGTGCGGATCCAGCCGAACATCGTCGCCTCGCCCGGCACGGACGGCCCGCCGCCGGACAGTGGCAGCCCGGCGCCGATTACCCCACTCGACCGCAGCACCGCGCGCCGCGTCCACAGTGGCCGCATGGACATCGATTCTAGTCAAACCAGGTCGCGAACGAGAGAGCGCATCGTGCCACGTACCCGATCAGCGCCGAGGTCGGCCACGACGGCGCGGAGGTGTTCGGCGGCGAGCGGGGCGAGCAGGGTGTGGGCGTCGGCGTCCGGGTCGGCGCGGTGGGCGAGCAGCAGCGCGACGTGGCGGTGCCAGAAGCGGTAGGCCCCGATCCGGTAGCGCGCGCCGGGCGACCCGGTCTCCGACACGCGGAGCAGGTCGAGGTGGTCGAGGGCGTACGTGACGTAGGCGTCGACGAACGCGACGAGCCGCTTGCCGGAAGTGGGCTCCGCGGGACCGAGTGGGGCCGCGCCGAACAGGATCGCGTCCTGGAGCTCCCGCTCGCGCGCGTCCAGCAGGGCCACGGCGAGCCCGGCCTTGTCGCCGAACCGCCGGAAGAGCGTGCCCTTGCCCACGCCGGCGGCCGCGGCGATCGCGTCCATCGACACCGCCGCCACGCCGTGCTCGCGGAAGAGCGCGGCGGCCGCGTCGAGCACGGCGACCCGGTTGCGGGCGGCGTCCGCGCGCTCGCGGGGCGGTGACGAGCGCAACACGAGCAGCTCGTCGGCACCGCTGGTGGAAGCGGACCGTGGTCCGGTAGCGTCTGGAGCCATAACCGGACTGTAGTCCAATTCCGTGGAGGATGCGCCATGACCAGCCTTTTGCACATCTCCGCGTCGCCCCGCGGCGCCGCGTCCGAGTCGCTCGCCATCGCGGAGACCTTCCTGGAGGTTTACCGGGAAAGCCACCCGGGCGACGCGGTCGAGACCTGGAACCTGTGGGACGAGGGTGCCCTGCCGCCGTTCGGTCCGGACGCGGCCGCGGCGAAGATGGCGGTCTTCGCCGGCGCCGACCCGGAGGGCGACCAGGCCGTCGCGTGGCGGCTGGCCAAGGAGACGTTCGCCCGCTTCGCCGCCGCCGACCGCTACCTCTTCAGCGTCCCGATGTGGAACTCGGGCGTGCCCTACATCCTCAAGCAGTTCATCGACGTGGTGAGCCAGCCCGGGATGGTGTTCTCGTTCCACCCGGAGCACGGCTACACCGGGCTGCTGGTGGGGAAGAAGGCCACGGTGGTCTACACCAGCGCGGTGTACGGCGACGGGCGCCCGCCCTCGTTCGGCGCCGACTTCCAGGTCCCGTTCTTCGGTGGCTGGCTGCGCTGGGCCGGCATCACCGACATCGAGGAGATCTACTTCCGCCCCAACCTGGCGGTCGCCGACGCCGACCCCGGCCGGCGGGCAGCCCACGCCCGCGCCCGCGATGTGGCGAAGGTCTAGCTAGCCCTACCTTCAAGAGGCCCGTTGGCGTTACTGTGCCGCCGCTCGATGCCGGCTGCAATGGTGTACGTGGAAACCCATATCACGCAACAGCTCGTGGCCGAGGCGGTCGAGCTCAGCGGCGTGTCCCGGGTGTACGGGACGCGGAGCGCCGCCGTGCGCGCACTGGACAATGTAGACATCGCCTTCCCGGCCGGCTCGTGGACCGCGGTGATGGGGCCGTCCGGCTCCGGCAAGTCGACGCTGCTGCACTGCGCCGCCGGTCTGGAGAAGGTCACGTCCGGGCGGGTGCGGGTCGCCGGGCGCGACATCACCGACGCCTCCGACGCCGAGCTCACCCGGCTGCGCCGCACCGTGATGGGCTTCGTCTTCCAGAGCTTCAACCTGATCGGCTCGCTCACCGCCGAGCAAAACGTGGCGATGCCGCTGCGCCTGGCCGGCCAGCGGCCGCCCCGGCGGGTCGTGCGCGACGTGCTGGCGTCGGTGGGCCTGGCCGACCGCGCGCGGCACCGCCCCGGTGAGCTTTCCGGCGGCCAGCAGCAGCGCGTGGCGATCGCGCGGGCGATGGTGACCCGCCCGGCGGTGCTCTTCGCCGACGAGCCCACCGGTGCGCTCGACACCAAGTCGGCGCGCACGGTGCTGGGCCTGCTGCGGGCGATGGTCGACAACGGCGGCCAGACGATCGTCATGGTCACCCACGACCCGGCCGCCGCGGCGAGCGCCGACCGGGTGGTCTTCCTCGGCGACGGGCGGGTGGTCGACCGGCTGGAGCGGCCCACCACCCGCCAGGTCGCCGACCTGCTCGCCCGGTGGGAGGAGTAGGTCATGCTGCGCATGTCGTGGAGCACGTTTCGCGACCGCTGGCAGGTCTTCGTCGGCGCGATCGTCACGGTCTGCCTCGGCGTCGCACTCGTCCAGTCGTCGCTGCTGACCCTCGTCTCGGCGGCCACCGCGAAGATCCCGCCCGGCCTCAGCGCCGCCGAGGCCCGCGAGCTGGCCGACGGCTACGACGGGGCGGTCGCGCTGCTCGGCATGACGATGGGGCTCGCCGCGTTCGTCGCGATCTTCATCGTCAGCTCGACGTTCGCCTTCACCGTCGCGCAGCGCCGCCGCGACCTGGCGCTGCTGCGGCTGACCGGTGCCGGCCGGCGGCAGGTGCGCACGCTGCTGGTCGGCGAGGCACTGCTGCTCGGCACGCTCGGCTCCGCCCTCGGCGTGCTCGTCGGCCTGCCGGTGATGCGGCTGCACGCCTCGATGCTCAACAGCTTCGGCTTCGTGCCCGCGGGCTTCGCGGGGGAGTGGCGGTCCTGGATCGTCTACGTTTCCGCGGGCACCGGCATCGGCATCGCCGTGCTCGGCGTGCTGGCGGCGTCCCGGCGGGCGGCCAAGGTGCGGCCGTTGGAGGCGCTCCGCGACGTCGGCGGCGCGGCCCGGGTGATGACGGCGTCCCGGTGGGTCTTCGGCACGTTCTTCCTCACCGGCAGCATCGCGCTGCTCATCCTGGTGCCCACGCTGGGCGGCGAGGCGGCGCTGCCGCTGTCCATCTTCGTGAGCTTCACGCTGGTGATCGCCTTCACCGCGTTCGCCCCGCTGGTCGTGCCGCTGGTGAGCTGGCCGTTCGGGCTGCTCTTCCGGGGCCGGCTCGGGGTGCTCGCACACGCCAACCTGCGCGCCGGCGTACGGCGCAGCGCCTCGACGGCCGCCCCGATCATGGTGCTCGTCGCGTTCGTGGTGGGCATGGCCGGCACGATGTCCACGATCACCGAAGCCAGCCGCCAGGAGGTCGCCCGAGACCTCCGTGCCGATCTGGTAGTCGACGCCGACCGCCCGGTCCGCGACCAGGTAGCCGCCGTGCCAGGCGTCGACGCGGTCTCCGAGGAGGCGCCGCTGCTCTTCGACATGGGCTTCGACTACGGGGACGGCGAGGTCACCTACGAGGGCGTCGACGCGGTCGCCGTCGACCCGGCCGCGTACGCCCGCACCCACCGCCTGGTGCCGACCGCGGGCAGCCTCACCGACCTGCGCGGCGCCACGATCGCGGTCAGCCCCAGCTATTCGCCCGAGACGCACTACCGGGTCGGCGACACGATCCCGGTGCGGATCGACGGCGGGCCCGACAAGCTGCGGATCGTCGCGCTGCTGCCGGACACGCTCGCCGGGCCGTTCTTCCTGCTCCCGCCCGACCTGATGCCGGACGGCGGCCCCCGGCGGTACACCGTGCGGGCGGCCGACCCGCAGACCGTCGCCACGCGGCTCGCCGGTCTCGGCCAGGTGAGCACCGCCGGGCAGTGGATCGAGACGTACGCCGACGAGCAGCAGCGCCAGAGCATCGACGTCATGGTCGCCCTACTCGGCATGGCGATGCTCTACACGGTCATCGCGATGGTCAACGCGGTCGTGATCTCCGCCTCCGACCGCCGCGGCGAGTTCGCGGCGGCCCGCGTCACCGGCCTCACCCGCGCGCAGGTGGTACGCGCCGCCCTGGCCGAAGCACTGGGCGTCGTAGCCATCGGCCTGCTGCTCGGCACGCTGGCCGCGGCCGGCACGGTGATCGGCATCGCCTACGCGATCAAGGACATGATCGGGATCAGCGCGGCCAGCCCACCGTGGGCACTCCTCGGCCTGGTCGCCCTCGGCGCCACCGTCATCGTGGCCGCGGCGAGCGTGCTCACCACACTCTCCGCCACCCGCACACCGCCAATCCGCCTGGTCGCCGCCCGCGAGTAGCCACCCACCTTCGGAGTCAGCATCGCGTTCTGGGTAGATCAACCCGCTATGAACGTTTTGTCGCGCTTTCGACCTCTGATCCCTCATTTAGATAAAGATTTGAGCTACCGCGATGTGCGCCGTGGTCCATGCCGTTGCTCCCGCGGCCTCACCCGTCCGCCGCTGGTCCCGCCTCACCCCTGCCCCGCCCGGCTCTCACGAGGGCAACGACCCGCTGAGGCGCCTCATGGCCGACCCGGCAAGTGACATTGTGGACAATCCGACGCCGTGCGGAAAGAGGCCGTGCGCACCCCTGCCATCCCGATGGGCCCGGAGCGCTCCCGCCGGAGGCAAAGGGTTTGCTCTGGAACCGCGGAGCCGGCGGCCCGCGGGAGCATACGGTCTTCAGCTGGCGCGGACGTGGGCAAATCTGCCTCTTGGGAAAACGGTGCCTGCTAGAGCAGTGCGACGACGATCAGCGCTATCCCTGTCGGGATGTCGATTACGGCGCAGTACTCCGACCAGGAGCGGTGTACGACCTTGTTCACCTTGAAGTGGTAGGCGTCCCACAGGCCGTGCGCGAGGAAGCCGAGGCCGGCCACCGCCGCGCCGAGGCGGGGTGCGACCGCG
This sequence comes from Phytohabitans sp. LJ34, assembly GCF_052068095.1. Lineage (NCBI taxonomy): Bacteria > Bacillati > Actinomycetota > Actinomycetes > Micromonosporales > Micromonosporaceae > Phytohabitans > Phytohabitans sp. LJ34. Next base: position 229,418 of record NZ_JBQHDG010000012.1, read on the forward strand.
GCGCAGATCAGCGTGATGATCCCGAAGGCGAGCATGCCGGCGGTTTGCAGCGAGAACGTGTCGACGTCGGTGAACCGGCGGCGCGCGACCGCCAGCAGCCAGAGCACCGCCACGACCACCACGATGCCGACGAACGGGTTGGCCCACGACACGTCCAGGTCGTTGAGCACGTGCAGCACCGACATCACGGTGCTGAGGATCGGAAACGCCAGCCAGCCGGTCCACGGGCGGCCGATCGCGTACGCCAGCATGTAGATGCCGGCCATCAGCGCGACGCTCGGGCCAAATAGCTCGGCCTCGTTGTCGACCATCGCCATCAGACCGATCGCGAACGCCACCGTGACGATCGCCAGCGCCGTCGGCCAGCGGCCGGTCAGCCTGGCAGGCTTCGTCATGGTCGGCATCCAAGCACGGCGCTGCTTCAGTCCGGCTTCACCGGATAGCTGAGAGGTCGCTTTGAACGCGTGAACCTTTCCGCCCGCCGGGTGCTACCAACCAGTGATGGACGACGACGCGGCGCTGCTGGCGCTGGTGGCGCGGGGTGACGGCGGCGCTCTGGCGCGGCTGTACCAGGCGTATGCCGGCCGCCTCTTCGGCTACCTGCTGCGCCTGGCCGGTGACCGGATGGTCGCGGAGGAGATCCTTCAGGACACGATGCTGGCGGTATGGCGCGCGGCGGGCGGGTACGCGGGTGCGTCGGCCGTCTCGACCTGGCTCTTCGGCATCGCCCGCCGGCAGGCGTACTACCGCCTGCGCGGCCAGCCGCCGCCGGCGCCGTTCGAGGCGGTCGACCGGCCGGATCCGGCGCCCGGGCCGGAGGATCTGGCGATCGCGGCCGCCGGCGGCAGCCCGCTCGCGGGCGCGGTCGGCGACCTGCCGGACCACCAGCGGGACGTCGTCGCGCTGGTCTTCGTCGCCGGCCTGCCGCTGGCCGAGGCGGCCGCCGTCCTCGGCGTGCCGGTCGGCACGGTCAAGAGCCGGCTGCACCACGCCCGGGCCGCGCTGGCCCGCACGCTCGCCACCCAGGAGGTGCCGAAATGAACCTCGAGTACGTCACCGGCGCGCTACCTCCGGCGGAACGCGCGGCACACGAGGCCCACCTCGCCGAGTGCGCCACCTGCCGCGCGGACGTGGCGGCCTGGCGTGCCCTGGCGGGGACCGGGGAGGACCCGCCCGGCCCGGAGCTTGTCCACCGCGTGTTGCTGCGCAGCGCCCTGGATGGGCCGCCGCCGGCCACCCGGCGACCGGCCTGGTTTTCCCTCGCTTTGCTGCGGGCCGAGGCGCGGCTGGTGCGGCCGGCGGTCCCGATCGCCTCCGCGCTGGTGATGGCGCTCGGCGTGGCGCTGGCCGCGGCGTCCCCGCCGGGCCTGACCGGGCAGGTGTTCGCCCTCGTCGCGCCGGTCGTGGCCGCGCTCGGCATCGCCGGTCTGTACGGGCCGCGCCGCGATCCGGCGTTCGAGGTTGTCGCCGCCACGCCCACCGCCCCCGCGCTCATCCTGCTCAGCCGGATCGCGCTGGTCTTCGGGTACGACCTGGTGCTCGCGCTCGCCGCCTCGGGGGTGCTCGCCGTGCTGGGCGGCGATCCGGGTGGCGTGTTCGCGCTCGTCGACGCGTGGCTCGGGCCGATGGCGCTGCTGTCCGCGCTGAGTCTCGTGCTGGCCGTGTGGCTCGGCGCCGACGTCGCGGCCGGCGTGGCGGTCGTGCTGTGGTCGCTGCGGGTGCTGGCCGGCGGCTTCCTCGACGACGCCGACTGGGGGCTCGACGCGGTACGCCTCGTGTGGGCGACGAACGCCGGCACCGTGCTGACCGCCGCCGCGCTCACCGCGCTCGCCGTGTTTCTCGCCGGCCGCGGTGAACCGATCCGGCGCCACCGCGCTACCCACCCGGTGTGAGACCAATCGACCTCTGGCGGTACGAGGTGCGGCGCGCGGGCTGGACCGCGCTGTTGACCCCGCCCGTTGCCACCGCCGCCCTCGTGCTCATCGCGCTGCTCGACGGCGGCGCGGACACCGACCGCAACCTCGTGGCCGCCCTGGAGATGGCCCTGCCGCTGGCCGCCGGTGTCGGCGCCGCCTCGCTGGTCGGCCGCGACCCGGCCGTCGAGCTCCAGCTGACCGTGCCGACCGCGTACCGCTCGACGCTGCTGCGCCGGCTCGCGGTCACCTTCGGCTGGGCGGCCCTGCTCGCGGTACTCCTGGTGGCCGGCCTCCTCGCGACCGGCTGGTGGCCGGAGAGTCGCGGGGTGCTCAGCGGCCAGCTCATCTGGCTCGCACCCACCCTGTGGCTGGCCGGGCTGGGGTTCCTGGGCGGCGCGGCCTTCCGCAGCCCGGCCGCGGCCGGCGGTCTCGTCGCCACCGTCTGGATCGTCGACCAGGTCTTCGCCGGGTTGCAGGAGCACTACTGGTTCCGGCTGGTGTACCTCTTCGCGACCACCCGCGGCGCGGTGCCGGAGGACTGGACCGCCAACCGCGTCACGCTCGTCACGACCGCGCTCGCCCTCGGCGTGCTCGGCTGGGTGCTGCTCGGGCGTTCCGAGCGGCTGCTGCGCGGGGAGGCGGAATGACCGCGGCGTTCCGGTACGAGTTTCTGATGCAGGTGCGCAAGCGGTCGATGTGGATCGCGAACGGCGTCGTCGTGGCACTGATCGGCCTGCTCAGCGCCCGCACCCTCGGCGACCTGCTGCACGACCCGGACGTGAAGGAGACGGTGGCCTCCGCCGCCGTGCTCGTCAACGTGATCCTGCCGGTCATCTACGGCTGCTTCCTCGCCGACCGCCTGGTGCGCGACGACCGGCTCGGTGTCGCGTCGATCCTCGACGCCACGCCCGCCTCCGCCGGGGGACGGCTGGCCGGCAAGCACCTCGGCGCCTGCGCGGCGGCGGCCATCCCGCCCGCGATCGTCTACTTTGGATTCGCGGCGCTCTACGCCGCCACGTCCGGCCGGCCCGCCGCGCTCGCCTGGGCGGCCGGCCTCTTCGCGCTGGTCATCCTGCCGGCGGTGCTGTTCGTCGGCGCGTTCGCGCTCGTGGTGCCGCTGCTCGTTCCCGCGCCGCTGTTCCGTGTGCTGTTCGTCGGGTACTGGTTCTGGGGCAACGCGGTCAGCCCTGGCGTGATCCCGACGCTCTCGTCGACCGTGATAACGCCGATCGGCAGCTATCCGACGCAGGCGCTGTTCGGCTACCCCAGTCCGGAAGACGGGCTGAAGATAGCCGGGCCGGTGCCGGGCGCCATGTTCAACTTCCTGCGCCCCGAGGCCACCGCCGCCACCGCCTGGCTGTCCATCGGCGTGCTGCTCGCGCTCGCCACCCTCGTCCTCACCGCCGCGCCCGCGCTGCGCGCCCGCACCACTCGATAAGGAGAGAGTCCCTTGCGGATCGAGATTTCCGGCCTCACGAAGACGTACAAGGGCAAAGGGCCGGCCCTCGACGGCCTGGACCTGCTCGTGCCGACCGGCATGTTCGGCCTACTCGGCGCCAACGGCGCCGGCAAGACCACGCTGATGCGGATCCTCGCCGGCCTGTTGCGGCCCACGTCGGGAGAGGTGCGGATCGGCGGGTACGACGTGACGACGCGCGCCGGCCGGCAGTCGGTGCAGCGGGTGCTCGGCTACCTGCCGCAGGACCTCGGCGTCTACCCCGACCTGAGCGCCCGCGAGTTCCTCGACTACGTGGGCCTGCTCAAGGGCATCGACGACCGCACCACCCGCCGGCGCCGCGTGGGTGAGCTGCTCGAGGTGGTGGCGCTCACCGCCGACGCCGACCGCCGGCTGCGCGGCTACTCGGGCGGGATGCGCCGCCGCGTCGGCATCGCCCAGGCCCTGCTCGCCGACCCGCGCCTGCTGATCGTCGACGAGCCGACCGCCGGGCTCGACCCGGAGGAGCGGATCAGGTTTCGCACGCTGCTGTCCCAGCTCGCGGGCGAGCGCACGGTGCTGCTCAGCACCCACATCGTCGACGACATCGCGCAGACCTCCCGGGAGCTGGCAGTGCTGGCGAAGGGGCGCCTGGTCTTCCGCGGCACGGTCGACGACCTCACCCGCCGCGCCGACCGTCGAGTGTGGTCGGTCGTCACGGCCGGGCCTGCGCCGACCGCCGGGACTGTCGTGTCCGCGCTGCCGGCCGAGGGCGGGTTGCGGTACCGGGTGGTCGCCGCGGCACCACCCGCGCCCGGTGCCGAACCCCTCGAGCCGACGCTCGAGGACGGCTACCTGGCACTGGCACAGGGCGGATCGCCGGGGGGCGTGATGCGGCCCTAGGTTGTTAGTAAACGTACGTTCGTTTATAGTCGTGGAATGCCTAACTCTCTCGCTGGCCGGGTAGCCCTGGTCACCGGCGCCACCCGCGGCTGCGGCCGCGCGATCGCGATCGAGCTCGGCGCGCTCGGCGCCACCGTCTACGGCAGTGGGCGCTCCACGCGGGCCGGGCGCTCACCGATGAACCGCCCGGAGACGATCGAAGACACGGCCGAGCTCGTCACCGCGGCGGGCGGTGAAGGGATCGCCGTGCGCTGCGACCACACCGACGCGGACGACGTCCGCGCGCTCGTGGAGCGGATCCGCGGCGACCACGGCCGGCTCGACATTCTCGTCGACGACGTCTGGGGCGGCGACCCGTTCGTGCAGGACAAGCCGTTGTGGCAGCATCCGCTCGACGCGACACTCGACGTCCTGCGCAACGGCGTCGAGACACACCTGATCACGAGCCACTTCGCGATCCCGCTCATGCTCGAGGGCGCGGGTGGCCTTGTCGTCGAGGTCGGTGACGGCAAGTATGACGTGCCCTACCGGGGAAACATGGCTTACGACCTCGTGAAGACCGCCGTCGCCCGCATGGGGCATGCGCTCGCGCACGAGCTGCGGCCGCACGGCGTCACGGCCTTGGCTGTTACACCCGGATACCTGCGGTCGGAGGCGATGCTCGACCACTTCGGCGTCACGGAGCAGACCTGGCGCGAGGCGGCCGAGCGGGTGCCCTACTTCAGCCACTCCGAGACGCCACACCTGCTCGGTCGCGGGATTGCCGCGCTCGCCTCCGACCCCGACCGGGACAGGTTCGCCGGTCAGTGCCTCGGCTCGTGGGACCTCATGCGCGCCTACGACCTGGTCGACATCGACGGCGCCCGACCGGACTGGGGCGCCGTCGACCTCGAAGCCCGCCAGGAGATGCTGACCAGCGGGATGCCGGCGTCCGCCTGATGCCGCGTCCACGCACGATCAGCGACGAGGCGGTCCTGGACGCCGTCCTCGCCCTGGCCCACCGCGTCGGCCCGGCACGCGTGACGTTCGCCGCGGCCGCCGCGGAGGTCGGCCTGTCGGCCGCCACGCTCGTCCAGCGCTTCGGGACCAAACGCGAGCTCCTGCTCGCGGCCGACAAACGAGGGATTGACCTCTGGGTCGACGCCCTGGACCGCTCGACGGCCACCTCGCCGCTCACGCGCATCGTCGACGGGCTGGTGCACGCCGTCGAGCCGGTCACCACGCCCGAGCAGATGACCAACTCGGTCGCGATGCTCCAACTCGACCTCTCCGATCCCGCCTTTCACGCCGAGACCCTCCGCGGCGCGCGCACCGTCCGCGCCCGCGTCGCGCGCGACCTGGACGCGGCTCTTGCCGCCGGCGAGCTGCGCCCCGGCACCGACGTGGCGAAACTCGCGAAGCTGGTGGAGACCACCTACCACGGCTCGATGATCGGCTGGGCGATCCACCGCGAAAACACCCTCGCCAACTGGATGCGCGAGCACCTGGAAGCCGTGCTGGCACCGCACCGCACTACAAGCCCGTCATGACATTTGAGCCTTGTGGAGTCAAGGTGGCTTCGTCGCTGAATTCCCCTTTTCCCTTCGGGATCATGCTAGATGGCTCGTGGGGGTGGGATGTCTCAGGCGGTGTGGGACGCCGATCGGACCGCGGCGATGTCCACCACCTGGGGTGGAGCTCTTTCGGCTGGTCCGAAGCGCGGTGGCCGCTGGCCGTAATCGGCGGATCGTCGCCGAGCGATTCGACAATTCATCATTTGACCTTTCGCGAAACACCGCTATCGTGCATATCCAAACTCTAGGCATATCGGCAGCCGCACCGATCGGTCGCGCAAAAGGTTTCCGGCATGATCGACCATCGGTTTGGGGGCAGCAATTTCCCGACCACTGCGAGACAATTGACCATGCGGCAGTTGCAGTTGTTCACCTCGACCGCGCTCGCCGAGATGCGGGATCGGACCGCGTCGCGTAACTATTCTCCCGAGCGTGACGAGTTCCGTCGCGAGCATGAGCGCCATCGCGCCTGGGGTCTGATCCAGCGCCACGGCCACCGCCGGCGCCACCTACGCGACAGCGCTTTTGCCGCACGGGCGGTGAGCCCGTCCGAAACCCGACCACCGGACCCGACTCGACAGTCGCCCGCAGCCCCGACATCCACCCCGCCCGAGCAGCAGAGACACGCGACGCCGAGCGCAAACACCTCGACCAGCCAACAGGCCGCCCACCCTGGCCAGCCCGCCCACCCCGGGCACGGCGACAGCCGCGACCACGCCGAGCCGTCTCGAGGGCCGGCGTCCACACCGGACAAACCCATGCCGGTGAGATCGCTGCTTCGCCCACCATCGCCCACAGCAGGCAAAGCCGCCCTTTGTCTCAGGACCGGGCCGCAGTGCTTCTCGCGCCGGCTACCACCAATTCACCGGCTGGCCGACTTTACGATTGGTGCCGCGACTGAAGGCGCCACGTCGGCTCGACCACGTAGTCCGCCTGCTTTCTGTCAGTTCCGCGATAACCGGGCGCCCCCACCGGCCACACTCACCCAAAAGGGGCCGGGCAGGCCGCAAGGCGGCGGGTGCGGTCGCGCGGCCCGATGCCCGCATCATCGCCGGTCCTGGTCGCCCGGGCGCTTCAAGCCAGGCGCGGGCGCCGCGCGTGGTGGGCTTGCGGCGCGGGCCCGGCAGCGGAGGCCGGGGGTCTCGGGGAGCGCTAGCGAGCCGCCGGCCGGAGCGGTGCCCGCGGGAGCATGCGGTCCGCAGGTGACGCGGACCGGGGCAAATCTGTCCGGGGAAGGTCGACGAACGACCGAGGAGGGGCCGCGAAAGGCCGAGGACGCCCCCAGGAAGAAGCCGCGTGTCACCTGGCGGGTGGCTCGGGAGTCGTACCAATGACGCAGCCGTGACGGGGGTGAGGGTGGACGATCGGGAGCACGTCCGGGAGGTGTACGCGGTCTCGGCCGGGCGGTTGGTGGCGCAGATGTTCGCGCTGACCGGTGACTTCGCCGAGGCGCAGGACCTGGTGCAGGAGGCGTTCGTCCGGGCGCTGGCGCGGCCGCGGGCGTTGCGGCAGGTGGACAACCCTGAGGCGTGGCTGCGGACCGTGGCGATGAACCTCGCCCGCTCCCGCCACCGGCGGCGGGTGCTCTTCGACCGGCTGGTGCGCAGCGGGCGGGTGGAGCGGCCGCCGGGGCAGGTCGACGGGCTGTCGCCCGACCACGTGGCGCTGGTGACCGCGCTCCAGCGGCTGCCGCGCGACGTGCGTGCGACGGTCGTGCTGCACCATATCGCCGATCTGCCGGTGGCCGAGGTCGCCCGTGCGCTGGCGTGTTCGGTCGAGGCGGTGAAGACCCGCCTCGTGCGCGGGCGGCGGGCGCTCGCCGGTCACCTCGACGACGAGCCGGCGCCCAGCCGCCAAGCACCCTCCTGAGTGGACCGATTGGAGAACGACCATGCCTGACATCGACTTCGACGGGCTGGGGCGGGCCGCCGAGACCGCGTTCAAGCCGCACTTCGCCGACGTGGTCCGGCGGCACGCGCGACGCCAGCGGCGGGTGCGGGTGGCCGGCGCGGCCCTCGTCGTCACGGCCGTGGGGGTGGGTGGCGCCGCGGTCGGTCTGGCCGGCGACGGGGCGCCCGCACCCGGGCCGGGGGGCGGGGTCGCCACGACGCCGCCGTTCGGCCCCTCCACGCCGTTCACGCCGGATCCGGCCGCCGGCGGGCTCCGGTACGGCGCGATGGTCGTGGGCGACCTCGACCACATGTACATCCGCTGGAACGAGTGCCGCGGCGTCAACTGCCCCAACTTCGTGGCCGCCACCGCGGACGGCGGTGCGACGTGGCGGAGCACCTCGCTGCCCGTCGCGGGGGGAGGCGCGCTGATCGACCTGCGGGCGGTGGGGCCGCACACGCTGGTGGCGAGGTCGCAGGCGGACAAGGCCGCGGGCTTCCCGCCGGCGCAGACCTGGCACGCGAGCGCCGACGGCGGCGTGACCTGGCGCGAGATCGAGCCGCGCGAGGTGGCCGCGATACCGGACGGCTGGGTGGTACTGGACGAGCTTCCCTTCATCGAGCGCATCGTCGCGGCCGACCCGGCGACCGGCGACGTGGTGTCGGTACCGCAGCGAGGGCTCTCCCAGCCGCGGGTGGCGGGCGGCCTGCCGCCGTCCGCGGGCCTGTGGGTCAGCGGGTACACGGGCACCGACACGGCGGCCGACGGTCACCTGACCGGTGTCGGGAGCGTCGTGGAGTGGAGCCGCGACGGTGGGCGCGGGTGGGAGCGGCACGCGTTCACGGAGCCGCTGGTCTCCTCCGAGAGCGGGTTCGGCTCGGTCGCGGTCGCCACCGAAGACGGCCGCACCGTGTACGCGGTCGGCCGGGTCGGCGGCACGCTGCGGATCCACCGCACGGTGGACGGCGGACGGACGTGGACGGCGATGCCCGCGCGGTACGACGTGGGCGGGCGGTCGATCACGGCGGCGATGGGCGCGGGCGGCCGCCTGCTGATCCAGGCCGGGCCCGAGGGCGGCCAGCCGGCGCTGCTCCTGGAGAGCGTGGACGGCGGTACGACGGTCCGGGCGCTGCCCGCCGGTCCCGGTGGCGCGGCGGTCCAGGTCCCCGGCGGGTACGCGCAGAGCGGCCACCCCTTCTCGAAGGGCGCCTGGCTCTCCGAGGACGGGGTCACCTGGCGGTACGTGGGCCCGCCCGCCGTTCGGTAGCGTGGCCGGGGTGATCGGCACCCTGGCCGTGGAAAACTACCGCTCGCTGCGCGACCTGGTCGTGGAGCTCGGCCAGCTCACCGTGGTGACCGGGGCCAACGGCACCGGCAAGTCCAGCTTGTACCGGGCGCTGCGGCTGCTCGCCGACTCCGCCCGCAACGGCGCCGTGGCCGCGCTGGCCCGCGAGGGCGGGCTTCCCTCCACGCTGTGGGCCGGCCCGGCGACGATCGGCAAGGCGGTGCGGGCCGGCGAGTACCCCGTGGAGGGCACCGTGCGACGCGGCCCGATCAGCCTCAAGTTGGGCTTCGGCGGCGAGGACCTCGGATACGCGATCGACTTCGGCCTGCCCAACGAGGCGCGTGAGTCCGCCTTCCGGCTGGACCCCCAGGTCAAGCGGGAGGTGGTCTGGGCCGGGCCGATCCTGCGGTCGGCGACGCAGCTCGTCGACCGGGCCGGCACCGCGCTGCGGATCCGCGAGGGCCGCGCCTGGTCGGCGTTTCCGGACGCGGTCGGGCCGTTCGACAGCATGCTCAGCGAGTACACCGACCCGCAGCGCGCGCCCGAGCTGCTGACCCTCCGCGAGCGGGTGCGGTCGTGGCGCTTCTACGACCAGCTGCGCACCGACGCCGGCGCGCCCGCGCGCGAGGCGCGGGTAGGTACGCGGACGCCGGTGCTCGGCCACGACGGCGGCGACCTGGCCGCCGCGCTCCAGACGATCCGGGAGATCGGGGAGGGCAAGGCGCTGGACGCCGCGATCGACGCGGCGTTTCCCGGCAGCCGGCTGGAGATCGAGGTGGAGGGCGGGCGCTTCGAGGTGCGGCTGCGCCAGCCCGGCCTGCTGCGCGGGCTCGGCGCCGCCGAGCTCTCCGACGGCACCCTGCGCTATCTACTGTGGACGGCCGCCCTGCTGACCCCGCGCCCGCCCGCGCTGCTGGTGCTCAACGAGCCGGAGACGAGCCTGCACCCCGAGCTGATCCGGCCCCTGGCCGCGCTGATCGCGGGCGGCGCGGCGCGTACCCAGGTGGTGGTGGTCAGCCACAGCCGCCCGCTGATCGACGCGCTGACCCACGACGAGCCGGACCTGGTGCGGATCGAGCTGGTCAAGGACCTGGGTGAGACCCGTGTGGCCGGGCAGGGGCGCTTCGACCAGCCCGCCTGGCAGTGGCCCAAGCGCTAGCCGCCCACTTCGAGTTCCTACTAGGCGGCGCCTAGTACCGCCGGTATTATGCGTGGCATGGTAGCTGCGAACGGTGCCGAGGAGTCGGCCGAGCGGCGCACCCAGCTGCTCCGCGGCGTGCTCGACATGTGCCTGCTCGCCCTGCTGGCCAAGGCGCCGGCGCACGGCTACGAGGTGGTCCGCCGGCTGGAGGAGGCCGGCGTCGAGGGCGTCGGTTACGGCACGGTCTACCCGTTGCTGACCCGCATGCGCCGGCTCGGCCTGGTCGCCGACGAGGTGCGGACGAGCCCCACCGGCCCACCGCGAAAGGTGTACGAGCTGACCGACAGTGGCCGGGCGGCCCTCGACAGCTGGGCCCGCCAGTGGTCCGACTTCGCGGGGATGGTCGACGCCACGCTGGCCGGGAGGGGTCATGGAGCAGCCAAGAGGTGACCGGGACGAGGCGGCGATCGAGCGCGTCCTCGGCCGCGCCGACCGGGAGTGGCGCCGGATGCGGGTGCTGGCGGAAGACCGGGCCGCGCTCCGCGACGACCTCCGGATGGAGCTGGTCGCGTCCGCCGCCGACGGCGTGCCTCCCGACCGGCTGATCGATCCCGACGAGCTGACCACGTTCGCGCGCGACCTGGCCACCAGCGCGGGCGTCCGCCTTGTGTCGTTCGAGTACCGCCGACTGCTCCTCGCCGGGCTCGTCGGCGCGGCACCGGGCGTGGTCGTGGCCTGGTTTCTCGCCTGGCGGTGGTGGTTGGTGCCGCTGGAGCTCGATCTGGTCACCCGCTACAGCCTCTGCGCGGTGGTGTTCGTGGCCGGTGTCCTCATCGCCATCGATCGGGGGATGCGCGGCGACCCGGTGCGCGAGCGCACGGTAACCGCCACCGCGGTGGCGGTGCCGGTGGCCGGCGCGCTGGTGGTGCCGGTGACGATGGGGTTCGCGTCGCTGGTCGACTACAACACCGCCACGCCGGTGCTCATGATCGAGGCCACGATCGTCGCCAGCGCGTTGGCCGCGGGCGCCGTCGCGGCGCGTCGGTGGGCGGTCGCGCCGATGCTCGGCCACCGCTGACGCCCGGGTCAGTCGCCGCCGGGGAGGATCGGGGGCAGTGTCGGGAGTGGCAGCGGCGGGAGCGGGAGCAGCGGGGTCGGCAGGGGCAGGTCCGGGAGCAGCCCGCCCGACGACGTCGACGGCTCCGGGGCGGGATCGCCGCCCTCCGGCGGGGGTGCGGGCTTTGTGCCCCCGGACGAGCCCGGCGGGCTGGTGCGCGGTGAGGGTGGCGGCGTGGACGTGCCGGGTGCCGGGGTGGTGGCCGCCGGCGGGGGCGCGGTGGCGGCGTTCAGCGTGCTGAGGAGGGCGTCCACCTCCGCCCGCAAGCGCGCGGCCGTGTCGCGGTCGTCGATGCGGGCGATGTGCTCGGCGGCCGTGGCCAGCAGTGACCGCGCGTCCGCCGGACGGCCCTCGGCCAGCGCCTCGCGGGCGTCCGCGATCGCCTTCTCCGCGGCCTTGACCTCGGCGCGCTGCGGATAGACCACTTTGGACACCGGCCACAGCACGCTGCCCGGCTGGGCCTGATGCGCGGTGATCGCGAGCCCGACCGCGAACACCGCGGCCGCCGCGGCGCCCAGGATCGCCTGGACCAGCCGGCGCTTGCGCCGCGGGTCGCCGGCGGGCAGCGGGGGAGCGGACACCGGCTCGTCCAGGAAGACCTCGTCGGCGTCGAGGTCGGCGCGCCAGGCGGCCAGCATCGCCGCCGCGGGGTCGGTGGCCAGGTCGTCGTCGACCGGCTCGCCGCGGCCGAGCGCGTCCAGCAGCCGGTCGTCGGCGGCGATCTGCGCCACCGATACCGGCTGCTCGGCCTTGCCTCGGTCGGTCATGCCGCACTCACCTCGTCGAGCGCACTCCCGGCCAGCGTACGCAGCCGGGCCAGCCCGCGGGACTGCGCGACCCGGACCGCCGCCGCCGACATGCCCATGACCTCGCCGACCTCCTCGGCGGGGAGCCCGACCGCGACGCGTAGCAGGATGATCTCGCGCTGTGCCTGCGGGAGGCGGTCGAGCAGCGCGGAGAGGCGCCGGGCGAGGTCGGTGGAGACGGCCTGCTGCTCGGGGCCGGGCGCGGCGTCCGGGCGGTCGAGCACCTCCGCGGAGGTGGACATAGCGGACGAGTCGCGGATCGCGGCGCGCTGGGCGTCGGCGACCTTGTTGGCGGCGATGGCGTACACGAAAGCGGAGAACGGCCGGCCCTCCTCCCGGTAACGCGGGAGCGCGCGCAGCACGCCGAGGCAGACCTCCTGCGCGACGTCGTCGGCCGTCGTGTACGCGCCGCCGATGCGGCCCAGCCGCGCCCGGCAGTACCGGACCAGGCCGGGGCGCAGCGCCGCGAGCAGGGCGGACGTCGCCGCGGAGTCGCGCTTGGCGGCGCGAGCGACGAGCTCCGGATCGATCGTTGCCGTCATGACGTGGGGAGAGCACCTTCGTTACCCGGGGGTTAACTCCAGCACCGTACCGGTGAGCAGCCCGAATGGCCACCGGAAGAAATTGGTTGTTACGCCCGCCGGCGCCGCCGCGATGCAACAGACGTGGGAGTCGAGGTGCGGGTCGAGGGGCTGACCAAGTCGTTCGGCCGCCAGCCGGTCTGGTCGGACGTGAGCCTGACCCTGCCCGCGGGCGAGATCTCGGTGCTCCTCGGCCCGTCCGGCACCGGCAAATCGGTCTTCCTGAAGACGCTCGTCGGCCTGCTGCGGCCGGATCGCGGGTCCATCTGGATCGCGGAACACGACCTGACCCGGCTCTCCGAGCGCAAGCTCTACGAGGTGCGCCGCCTCTTCGGCGTGCTCTTCCAGGACGGCGCGCTCTTCGGCTCGATGAACATCTACGACAACGTGGCCTTCCCGCTGCGCGAGCACACCCGCCGCACCGAGTCGCAGATCAGGGACGTGGTGCGGGAGAAGCTCGAGATGGTCGGGCTCGTCGGCGCCGAGGAGAAGCTGCCCGGCGAGATCTCCGGCGGCATGCGCAAGCGCGCCGGCCTGGCCCGGGCCCTCGTGCTCGACCCGGAGATCGTGCTCTTCGACGAGCCGGACTCCGGCCTCGACCCGGTCCGCACGGCCTACCTCAACCAGCTCATCATCGACCTCAACCAGCAGACCGAGGCGACGTTCCTGATCGTCACGCACGACATCAACACCGCGCGTACGGTGCCGGACAACATCGGCCTGATCTACCACGGGCATCTGGCGATGTTCGGGCCGCGGGAGATGCTGCTCTCCAGCACCGAGCCGGTCGTGCGGCAGTTCCTCAACGCGCAGCGGGTCGGCCCGATCGGGATGGCCGAGGAGAAGGACGCCGACGAGCTGCGGGCCGAGGCGGAGGCCGGTGTGGAGCTTCCGCCGCTTCCGCCGATCCCGTTTCAGCTGCGCCCCTCCAACGGCCTGCCGCGCGCGGCCGAGCACCCGCCGGGAGCCTGGTGCATCGCGAACGGTGTGGAGCCGCCGGCCGGGTCGTTCCAAGCGGCAGGTGTCCGATGATCACCGCTACCGGCAACTTCGTCGCGTTCAGCCTCGACACCCTGCGCGGGCTGCCGCGCCGGCCGTTCCAGGTGCGCGAGTTCGTCCAGCAGGCCTGGTTCATCAGCTCGGTCTCCATCCTGCCGGCCGCGCTGGTCTCCATCCCGTTCGGCGCGGTCATCGCGCTCCAGCTCGGCTCTCTGGTACGCCAGCTGGGCGCCCAGTCGTTCACCGGTGCCGCCTCGGTGCTGGCCGTGGTGCGGGAGGCCGGCCCGATCGTGACCGCGCTCATCATCGCCGGCGCGGGCGGCTCCGCGATCTGCGCCGACCTGGGCGCGCGGAAGATCCGCGAAGAGCTTGACGCGATGCGGGTGCTCGGCATCGACCCGATCCAGCGCCTCGTCGTGCCCCGCGTGCTCGCCTCGATGCTCGTCGCGGTGCTGCTCAACGGCCTCGTCAACGTCGTCGGCGTGGGCGGCGGCTACTTCTTCAACATCGTGCTCCAGGGCGGCACGCCGGGCGCGTACCTGGCCAGCTTCCAGGCCCTCGGCCAGCTACCCGACCTGGTCGTCGGGGAGATCAAGGCGCTCGTCTTCGGCGCGGTGGCGGCGCTCGTCGCCTCGTACAAGGGGATGACGGCCAAAGGCGGTCCCAAGGGCGTGGGCGAGGCGGTCAACCAGAGCGTGGTGATCACGTTCATGCTGCTCTTCGCGCTCAACTTCGTGATCACGGCGATCTACTTCCAGGTCGTCCCGCAGAAGGGGGCGTGACGTGCTGGACACGCTCGGCGCGCAGCTCGCCTTCTACCTCCGGGCCTTCGCCTGGACGCCGCGCACCGTCCGCCGCTACAAGCGTGAGGTCGTGCGCCTGCTGGCCGAGGTGAGCTTCGGCAAGGGCGCCGTCGCCGTCGCCGGCGGCACCGTCGGCGTCATCTGCTTCCTGACCTTCTTCACGGGTACCGAGGTGGGGCTCCAGGGCTACCAGGCGCTCAACCAGATCGGCAGCAGCGCGTTCACCGGCTTCGTGTCGGCGTACTTCAACACCCGCGAGATCGCCCCGCTGGTGGCCGCGCTCGCGCTCTCCGCGACGGTCGGGTGTGGATTCACCGCGCAGCTCGGCGCGATGCGCATCTCCGAGGAGGTGGACGCGCTGGAGGTGATGGCCGTGCCGTCGCTGCCGTTCCTCGTCACCACCCGGATGATCGCCGCGTTCGTCGCCGTCGTCCCGCTGTACGTGATCGGCCTGCTCTCCAGCTACCTCGCCACCCGCACGATCGCGGTCTTCTACTTCGGACAGTCGGCGGGCACCTACGACTACTACTTCGACCTGTTCCTGCCGCCGGTCGACGTGCTGTGGTCGTTCTTCAAGGTGCTCGTCTTCGCGGTCATCATCGTGCTGGTGCACTGCTACTACGGCTACACGGCCACCGGCGGGCCGGCCGGCGTGGGCGTGGCGGTCGGCCGGGCGGTGCGGCTCTCCATCGTCGCGGTCAACATCGTGGACTTCTTCCTCTCGCTCGCCATCTGGGGCGCCACGACGACGGTTCGGATAGCGGGATGAGACATCGTATTCTCGGCATCGCGTTCGTGCTGCTCCTCGTGGCGGCGCTCACCGCTTCGGTACTCCAGTACCGCAAGGTGTTCACCCCGGTCACCTGGGTGACGCTCGACGCCGAGCGGGCCGGCATGCAGCTCAGCCCCGGCGCCGACGTCAAGCTGCGCGGCGTGGTCGTCGGCGACGTGCGTTCCGTCGACAGCGACGGCCGGGGAGCGCGGCTGCGCCTCGCGCTCGACCCGGCGCTGGCCCGGCAGGTGCCGGCCGACGTGACCGCGCGGCTCCTCCCGAAGACGCTCTTCGGCGAGCGCTACGTCGCGCTGCTCGGCGGCACCGGCCCGCCGATCCGGGACGGCGCCGTCATCACCCAGGACCGCAGCCGGAACGGCGTCGAGCTGGAGCGGGTGCTCGACGAGGCGCTGCCGCTGCTCCAGTCGATCCGCCCCGACCGGCTCGCCGCGGTGCTCGGCGCGCTCGCCGCCGCGCTCGACGGGCGGGGCGAGCGGCTCGGCCAGACCCTCGTGCGCACCGGTGACTACCTCGGCGAGCTCAACAAGGAGATGCCGGTCATCGCCGACGACGTGCGCAAGCTGTCCACAGTGGTCGACGCGTACGACGCGGCGCTGCCCGACCTGCTCTCGATCCTGCGCGACGTCACGGTCACCGCGAACACGGTGGTCGACCAGAAGGCGGAGCTGGCCGCCTTTCTCGCCAGCGCCACCGCGGCCGCCGACACCACCCGGCTCTTCCTCGACCGCCACGACGACCAGCTGATCCGGCTCGGCGACGTGAGCCGGCCGGTGCTGGAGCTGCTGGCCACCTACGCGCCGGAGTACCCGTGCCTGATGCGCGGCCTCGTGGCGCTCCAGCCGCGCGTGGAGGAGACGTTCGAAGGCGGGAAGTTCCACATCACACTGGAGATCACCAAGGACGGCGGCAAGTACGAGCGGGGCCGCGACGAGCCCGTGTACGGCGCGGGCAACGGTCCACAGTGCTACGGCCTGCCCAACCCGCGCGTGCCGGCGCCTGAGCACCCGATCAACGACGGGTACGACTACGGCGGCGACCGCACGTCGCCCAAGCTGCCGATCGGCCTGCCCTCGACGACCCAGGCGGCCGCCGGCACCCGCCCGCCGGACGCGCCGGAGATGGGCTCGGCCGGCACCGCCGAGGAGCGCGACCTCATCAAGCCGATCGTCAGCGCGGTCACCGGCCTCCTGCCGGTCGAGGTGCCCGACATCGCGGTGCTCCTGTGGGGCCCGCTGCTGCGCGGAGCGGTGGTGAACGCACCATGAGCGAGCGAAGCGAGCGAATCATCAGGCAGAGTGTGCTGAGAGGCTCGTGGCCGCCCGCAGCGAAGCGAGGACGGCCATGAGTTGGCGGGCTCCGCTGGTCAAGCTTGTCGCGTTCGCCGCGGTGACGATGCTGCTGACCGCGATGCTGGCGCAGACGCTCGGCTCGCTCTCCGGTGGCGGCACCGCGTACAAGGCCCGGTTCACCGACGTCACCGGGCTCCTGGAGGGCGACGACGTGCGCATCGCCGGCGTCCGGGTGGGCCAGGTGGAGGGCATCCGGGTCGCGGACAACACGGTGGCCGAGGTGGAGTTCACCGTCGACGAGGACATCCCCCTCGCCGACGGCGTCCGGGCGAAGATCCGCTACCGAAACCTCGTCGGCCAGCGGTACATCGCGCTCGCCGAGGGCCCCGGCGACGGGCGACCGCTGCCCGCCGGTGGCCTGATCCCGCTGGCCCGGACCACGCCCGCGCTCGACCTCACCACGCTGTTCAACGGCTTCCGGCCGCTCTTCACCGCGCTCACACCGGAAGACGTCAACAAGCTGGCGTACGAGATCATCCAGGTGCTACAGGGCGAGGGGCCGACGGTGACCAGCCTGCTGCGGCGCACCGCCTCGCTGACCAACACGCTCGCCGACCGCGACGAGGTGATCGGCCGGGTGGTCACCAACCTCAACGGGGTACTGTCCACACTGGCCGATCGCGACGAGAGCCTCGACACCACCATCACCCAGCTCCAGAGCTTCGTGAGTGGGCTGTCCGGCGACCGCGAGGCGATCGGGCAGGCGGTCGCCAACCTCGGCGAGCTGACCGGCGCGACAGCCGACCTGCTGACCGACGCCCGCCCGGCCATCAAGGGCGACGTCGCCGCGCTGGAGCAGGTCGCCGGCACGCTCAACCGCAACGAGGACGTCATCGACCGCACGCTCGGCTCGTTGCCGGGCAGGTACGAGTCGCTCACCCGGGTCGCGTCGTACGGCTCGTGGTTCAACTTCTTCCTCTGCGACTTCGACGGCCGGGTCACGCTGCCGGGCGCGGGCTCGGTCACGCCGGCCGCCCTGAACTCGCCCGCGGCCCGCTGCGACACGTCGGGAGGTGCCCGATGAAGCGGCATCCCCGCATCACCGGCGCGGTTAGCCTCGCCGTGCTCGCACTGCTCGTGGCGGCCGCGTTCCAGCTTGACGGCATCACGTCGATCGGCGACCCCGCCTACCGGGCGGCGTTCCGGGACGCGAGCGGGCTGGCACCGGGCAACGAGGTACGCGTGGCCGGCGTGCGCGTGGGCAAGGTGACCGACGTCGGTCTGGCGCGCGGCCCGGCCGGCCCGTACGTGCGGGTGCGCTTCCGCCTCGACGACGGAAGCGTGCGCCTGGGTGAGCGGACCGGCGCGACGATCCGCATCAAGACCGTGCTCGGCCAGAAGTACCTCGCGCTCGCACCCTCCGGCCAAGGGCTGCTGCCCGAAGACGCGGAGATCCCGCTCGACCGCACGGCGTCGCCGTTCGACGTGATCCAGGCGGTCACCGGGCTCGCCGAGACCGTCGACGAGATCGACTCCGCCCAGCTCGGCGAGGCGTTCACCACGCTCGCCCGCACCTTCGCGGACACGCCGTCCAGTGTGGAGACCTCGCTCTCCGGGCTTTCCCGGCTCTCGCGGACCATCGCCAGCCGCGACGCCGAGCTGCGCGCGCTGCTCGCCCGAGCGCGCACCGTCACGGCCGTACTCGCCGAGCGGGACGAGGAGTTTCGCAAGCTCGTCGCGGACGGAGACGCGCTGCTGCGCGAGGTCAGCCGCCGCCGGGACGCCATCCACGAGCTGCTGGTCGGCACCAACCAGCTGGCCAAGGAGCTTTCCGGCCTGGTCGCCGACAACCGGGAGCGGCTGAAGCCGGCGCTCGACCAGCTGCGCGGCGTCGTGGGCATCCTCCAGCGCAACCGCGACGACCTCACCAAGACCATCGAGGGGATGGCGCCGTTCGTCAACGCCTTCGCGAACGTGGTCGGCAACGGCCGCTGGTTCGACTCGTACGTCCGCGGCCTGCTCCAGCCCTACCAGCCGACGGTCGGGGGTGGCTGATGCGGTGGCGTGCGGTCGGCGCGCTCGCGGTGTCCACAGTGGTCGCCGTCGCGGCCTGCGCGGTCGTCCAGGACGAGCCGGAGCGGAGCCTCGTGGCCCACTTCGCCCGCGTGGTCGGCGTCAACCCCGGCTCGGACGTGCGCGTCCTCGGTGTCCGCATCGGACACGTGGTCGCGGTGCGGCCCGAGGGGCGCACGGTGCGCGTGGAGATGCGCTACGACCGCGAGTGGCGGGTGCCGGCGGGCGCGCAGGCGGTCATCGTCCCGCCCAGCGTGGTCAGCGACCGGTACGTGCAGCTCACCCCCGCGTACAACGGCGGGCAGGCGCTGGCCGACGGCGCCGAGCTGCCGGTCGAGCGCACCGCCGCGCCGATGGAGATCGACGAGATCTACCAGGCGCTCGACGAGTTCAACCGGGCGCTCGGGCCGCGGGGCGCCAACAAGGACGGCGCGCTGAGCGACCTGCTCGCCGTAGGCCGCGCCAACCTGGAGGGCAACGGCGCCGCACTCGGCGAGACGCTCGACGGCCTCTCCCGCGCGCTCGAAACGCTCTCCGACGGGCGGCAGGACCTCTTCGGCACGGTCGGCAACCTCCAGCAGTTCACCACCGCGCTGGCCCGCAGCGACCAGCAGGTGCGCTCGTTCAACGCGCAGCTGGCCGGCGTCGCGCAGCAGCTGGCCGGTGAGCGCGACGAGCTGGCCGCGGCGCTGCGCAACCTGGCGACCGCGCTGGCCGACGTCACCACGTTCGTCAACCAAAATCGGGAAGCGCTGAAGTCCAACGTGGACGCGCTCGCCGACGTGACCGGCATCCTCGTGCGGCAGCAGCGGTCGCTCATCGAGATCCTCGACGTGGCGCCGCTCGCACTGTCCAATCTCAACCTCGCGTACAACCCGCGGTCCGGCACCCTGGACACCCGCGACAACGTACTCGGCCCGTACGACCCCGCGAGCTTCGTCTGCTCGCTGATGGTCGACCTGCTGCCCGCCGCGAAGGTGTCGGACAAGTGCTTCAAGCTCGCGCAGACCCTCCAGGCGAAGAAGCTGCCCATGACCGACCAGCTCCGCAAGCTCCTCAAGCTGCCACCCGCGGCCAAGCCCGCCGCGCCCCAGCCGCAGCCGGCACCGGCGGAACCGCCATCCACTGTGGACCGCACACTCGGCGGGATACTGCGATGAGGATCCTGACGCCCGGAGTGCTCGCGCTGGCCATGCTGGCCGGCGGGTGCGGCCTGCCCAGCCTCGCCGACGTGCCGCTGCCCGGCGGCGCGCCGTCCGGGCCGAGCTACCGCGTCACTGCGGAGTTCGCCGACGTGCTCGATCTCGTCAAGCAGGCCGCGGTGAAGGTCGACGACGTGACCGTCGGCAGCGTCGAGGACATCTCGCTCGACGGCTGGACCGCCAAGGTGCGGCTGCGCATCGACCGCGACGTGAAGCTGCCCGCGAACGCCACGGCCGCCGTCCGCCAGACAAGCCTGCTGGGGGAGAAGTTCGTCGCCGTCTCCGCGCCCACCACCGAGGCGGCCCGGGGCACGCTTGCCGACGGCGCCACGATCCCCTTGGTGCGCACCAAGCGCGGCGCCGAGGTGGAGGAGGTGCTCGCCGCGCTCGGCCTGCTGCTCAACGGCGGCGGCCTGGCCCAGCTCAAGACCATCAACCAGGAGCTGGGCACCGCGCTCGACGGCCGTGAGGCCGAGGCGAAGGCCGCGCTCCGGCAGCTCGACGCGTTCGTCGGCGGCCTCGACAAGCAGAAGGCCGACCTGGTGCGCGCCATCGAGGCACTGGACCGGCTGACCGGCCGCCTCGACAAGCAGAAGGCGGTCATCGGCGACGCGCTCGACGCGCTCGGTCCGGGCATCACCGTGCTCGCCCAGCAGCGCGAGCAGCTCACCGCCGCGCTCAACGCGCTGGGCGAGCTCGGCACGGTCGGCGCGCGGGTCGTCAAGGCCAGCAAGGACGACACGGTCGCCAGCCTGCGCGCGCTCCAGCCGATCCTCGACAAGCTCGCCGAGGCCGGCGACGCGCTGCCGAAGTCGCTGGACTTCATGCTCTCCTACCCGTTTCCGCCGAACGTCACCGGCGCGATCGTCGGTGACTTCGTCAACCTCTCCATCACCGCCGACCTGGACGCCGCGACGATCCTGTCCAACCTGGTCGTGGCCGCGCCCACGCCCGCCTCGTCGAGCGCGCGGAGTCCGTCCGCCCCGTCGGGCGGCGGCTCGTCCAAGGCGCGCCCGAAGCCGGGCTCGAAGACGACGCCGACATTGCCGGGCCAGCTGCCGCCGCTCTGCCTCCCGCTCGACGGGATCATCCCACCGGGATGGGTGCCGCCGAAGGAGTGCGAGCTGCCCGAGGGGTGCACGCTGCTCGCGCCCGGCTCGCCGGTGCCGCTCGGCGCCCTCGTCGTGCCGAAGAACGGGCTGCTGCCACAAGGGACGGTCTTTCCGGCCGGCACCAAGCTCGCCGCCGGCACGATCCTCACCGTGCAGTGCCTGCTCTCCCCGGTCACCGGCGCCGTCGAGGGCATCGTCGGCGGGGTCGGCGACCTGCTCGGCGGGGGAGGCTAGCCATGATCAAGACGAGTACGAAGCTCCAGGTGCTCGCGTTCCTCGTCGTGAGCGTGGTCGGCATCGCCTACGTCGCCGTGCGGTACGTGGGCCTCGGCGACCGGCTGCTCGGCCGCGGCTACATCGTGCACGCCGACTTCGCGGAGGCCGGCGGCATCTTCCCGAACGCACCGGTCACCTACCGCGGCTCGCCCGCCGGCCGGGTGACGGCGGTGCGGCTGCACGGCGACGGCGTGCGAGTCGACCTGCGGCTCGGGCGCGACGTGCGGGTGCCGGACGCGCTCCGCGCCGTCGTGACGCAGCGCTCGGCGGTCGGCGAGCAGTACCTCGACCTGCGCCCGGAGCGGGACACCGGCCCGTACCTGACTGACGGCTCGGTCATCCCGCGGGACCGCACCGGCACCCCGATCGCCGCCGAGACGCTGCTGGCCAACCTCGACGCGCTCGTCCACTCGGTCGACCCGGACGACCTCGCGGTGGTCATCGACGAGCTCGGCACCGCGTTCGAGGGCAACGAGACCGCGCTGCGCACGATCCTCGACGCCAGCGACGCGCTGCTGACCGACGCGGCGGCGAGCCTGCCGGAGACCGTCGCCCTCATCCGTGACGGCCGCACGGTGCTCACCACGCAGGCGGAGTCGGCCGGCGCCATCCGCGAGTGGGCCGACGGGCTCGCCAAGCTGTCGGCCACGCTCCGCGAATCCGACGCTGACCTGCGCCGGCTGCTCACCGTCACACCGCCGGCCGCGGCCGAGCTCGTCACCCTGCTGCGCGACCTCGAGCCGACGATCGGCACGCTGCTCGGCAACCTCGTGTCGACGGGCGGCGTCGCCGCGCGCCGGCTGCCCGGCATCGAGCAGATCCTCGTCGTGTACCCGCTGGCGGTGAGCGGCGGCTTCACCGTGACGCCGGGCGACGGCACCGCACACCTCGGGCTGGTCGTCAACATCGACGACCCGCCGTCCTGCAAGTACGGCACGTCCGCGAAATGCACCGCCGCCGATCGGGCGCGGGGCTCGGGCGTGCGCAGCACCGGTAACGCGCCCCGGCCCGGCGGTCCCGATCCCGTCGCGGGTTACGACCCCGGCACGGGGCTGGTCACCGCGCCGGACGGCAGCCCGCTGCGCTTCGGCGCGACCGGCGGCCAGGGCGCGCTCGCCGGTGACCAGTCCTGGAAGCAGTTGCTCCTTGCTGGCCTGGCTCCGTAGCCACTTCTCGTCAGGGAGGCATCCCATGCCCACGCGCGAAGAGCGCACGCTCAAGCTGGTGAAGGGTACCGGCGGCACCGCGACCCGCCGCCGGGCGGTCGTGCGCCGGATCCCCCGCGTGGAGGAGGATCCGGTAGAGCTGCTCGGCCGCCTGGACGAGGAGCCGGTCCTGGAAAATCCCGTCGTCCGCCGGCGTCCACCATGGAGATCCAAATCGGAATCCGGGTCCAGCTCCGCCGTGCGCGGCCGCGGCTCCCATCGCGCGCCAATAGTGGCCTGCGTGGTGTTGGCGGCCACCCTGGCCGCCGCCATCCTCGGAGGCTACCGCTGGTACGGCGACCGCGCGCTGGACCAGGCGCACGAGGCCGCCCTCGCCGCCGCCCGCCAGACGGCCGTCAACTTCGTCTCGGTCAGCGCGTCCAGTGTGGACCGTGACCTCCAGCGGATCGTGGCCGGCGCGACGGGCGAGTTCAAGGACGAGTTCGTGCGCGGCCAGGCCCAGGTGCGCTCCGCCATCGTGGAAAACAAGGTGGAGTCGACCGGCACCGTGCTCCGCGCCGGGCTGGTCTCCGGCGACCGCCGCTCCGCGGTGGTGCTCGTCGCGGTCGACGCGACCGTGAAGAACGTCAAGGCGCCCGAGGGACGGCCGTCGCACTACCGGATCCAGGTGGACGTGACCCGTGACGGCGATGCCTGGCTTGTCTCCCGACTCCAGTTCGTCGGATGAGGAGGGTCCACATGAGACTCAAGCTCGTGCCCGCGCTCGCAGTCGCGGCCGCGCTCGCCGCGGGTGCGGCCGGGGCCACCTGGTGGAGCCACCACCGCGCGAACCAGCGGGAGACCGCCGTCAAGCAGTCACTCGCCGCCGCCGCGCCGGCCGCGAAGGCGATCTTCTCGTACGACTACCGCACCTTCGACGCGAGCGTCGCCAACGGGAGGCTTTTCGTCACCGGCGGCTTCGCCGACGAGTACGCGCAGACGACGGCGGCACTCAAGGACACCGCGGTCAAGGAGCAGGCGGTCGTGGTGGCCGAGGTCTCCTCGACCGGCGTGGTGGAGGCCGGCGGCGACGAGGTCGAGCTGCTGCTCTACCTCAACCAGTACCGGCGCAACGTGAACACGGCCGGCGAGAAGGTGGACCAGAACAGGGTCGTGCTCACGATGGTGCCGGTCGACGGTGAGTGGAAGGTCGCCAAGGCCGCCGCGATCTAGAGACCTTCGGAGTTAGGGTCGCCGCGGTCTCGGGCTCGATTCAAAGGCAGATTTGAGCTACCGCGATGTCCGTCGTGGTCCAGACCGCTGCTCCCGCGGCCTCACCCGTCCGCCGCTGGTCACGCTCACCCCGCGCGTGGTTCGTTTGTCCCCAATGCCCCGTGCCGAAGCGGCGGGCAACAGACCGGACAGATGCGCCGTCACCGCGAGTAACCGCCGCGGTGGCGTGAACGGTGTCCGGTGCGAGATCTTGGAGAGTTAGGGCGCTATTTCAACCCTACCGTTCTAGATCTCAAAGCCCGACCCCGCAGCTGGTGACGCTGCGTCAGGATGTTGTAGGTAGGGGCTTGTCCCGCGGAGCTGGCAGTGGACGGCCGGTTGTGGCCAGGCTCGCGAACCCCGACTCCAAAAGGTCTCTAGACACGGCGCCGGCCGGGCGGAGATCTGATCTAGCCAGGGCGGCGCCGTCGTTGGTAGCCTCGGGCCGCAGGCGTGACACGAGGTGGCACCCGTCCGCGCGCCTGCCACTGTGTACACCGGCCCGGTGTCGGCGGCGCTGGGACATGACCTTCACCTGAGGTGAGTCGTGTCTGTCCTGCCTACGTACCGCCGACGTCTGGTCGCGCTCGCCGTGACCGGCGCCCTGACCGTCCCCATTGGCCTCGCCACACCCGCGAGTGCCGGCCCGCACCGGCCCCGCCCCTCCACCGCGACCGGTGCGAGCGTCGCCGACCCGGCGGTCAGCGGGCCGGTCGCCAACACCTCGCCCGTCGGCGATCCCGCCCACGGCTACCCCTTCCTCGCCACCGACGTCGACCTGGCCGCGGCGGGCTACGTCGAGCGCGAGTACCTCATTTCCGGCACCGCGACCCGGTACGCCACCAGTGGCACGTCCACCGCGGCCGTGACCAGCACGGGGCACGCGTACAGCACGCGCATCGTCGTGCGGCGGCCGGCCTCGGCGAAGAAGTTCAACGGCGTGGTGATCGCGGAGTGGTACAACGTGAGCAACCAGTGGGACCAGGAGGTCGACTGGTTCCAGACGCACGAGCATCTCATCCAGGAGGGGTACGCCTGGGTGGGCATCTCGGCCCAGCGCGCCGGGCTGCACTCGGCCACCGGCCTGAAGGCGTGGAGCCCGGCCCGCTACGGCTCGCTCGACCTCACCGCCGGGGGCACGATCCTGGACGACACCCTGTCCTACGACGTCTTCAGCCAGGCCGTGAAGGCGGTGCGCCGGCCGGCCGGCGTCGACCCGCTCGGCTCGCTGCCGAAGCCGAGCTACGTCATCGCGACCGGGCACTCGCAGTCGGCCGGCCGCCTGGCCAACTACTACAACGGGATCCAGCCGCTGGCGAACGTCGTCGACGCGGTCGTCCTGCACGGCGGCGGTGGGGTGCTCCGCACCGACCTCGCGGCGCCGGTCTTTCGCATCAACTCGGAGGGCGACGTCGCCACCGGCATCCTCTCCGCGGCGGCCCGGGCGCAGGCCGACTCGCCGGTGTTGCGGGCCTGGGAGGTGGCCGGCGCGTCGCACGGCGACTGGAAGCTCATCACCGACTACGGGCCGCTGCGCAAGCGGGACATCGGCACGTACCCCGGCGGCTACCCCGGTGAGCCGCAGAACTGCACGCTCCCGTCGCTGTCGCGGGTGCCGCAGCACATGGTGCAGGGCGCGGTGTACGACCACACGGTCGACTGGGTCGCGTACGGCGAGCAGCCGCCGACCGCCCCGAAGATCCAGACGACCGCGGCGGGTATCGCGCGGGACGGCCTGGGCCTCGCCCTCGGCGGCATCCGGCTGGCGCAGCACGAGGCGGCACTGCGGGTCAACAGCGGCGTCAACACCGGCCCCGGCTTCTGCTTCCTCGACGGCAGCTCGCTGCCGCTGACCGACGCCCAGCTCGCCATCCTGTACCCGAACCTGCGCTCCTATGTGGACAAGTCGGTCGCCGCCACCCGCGCCGCGGTGCGGGCCGGCTACGTGCCGCGTGACGTCACCCGCGATCCCGCCTGGTACACGGACGTCCGGGAGCTGGTGGGGGAGTACGCCGCCGCCGGTCGCATCCCGGCCCGCACCGCCGCCGACCTGGAGCGGCGACTGCGGCGCGCCGAGCGGCACGGCGTCGCGGGCGAGGAGTGGGCGGCGGTCGCCCACCTGCTGGGGGTGGCGGCCGTGGCCTACCGCGACCTCGGGGCAGACCCGGCGGCCCGCGACGCGGTGCTCCGGCCCACGCTCGCTCTGATCAAGCTCGTCGGCTGACTCGACGGGCGGCTCGCGTGGCGAGGCCCGGGGATATATCCAATCCCCGGGCCTCAGTGTGCCACCGACTTGCGCGCGCCAGCACGTTTAAAGGACGCTCGTCATCCGTTACGACATCGGGTTTTGCCTTTAAACTATCGCCCCACGTTGGAGGGGCGAGCTGGAGTTGAACCAGCATCCGACGGTCACCGCGGGCGTCCGTTCGACCTGGCGTTCGGTGGCGAATGCTGAGGCTGGAGCGAGAGTCTGAGATTTACCGTGGCTGCCTCTGCCAATTGGGCTACCCCGGCGCGAGTGCCGGGGACAGGGATCGAACCTGCACTGGACCACGTCGTCAGCTTCGGCTTCACCTTCAGCTTCACGCCCTTCGGCGCACCCCTGCGCTCCCACAGGGGCATCCATGACGGCTACCCGAAGAGGTAGCCGAATACCGCCGCACCGACCCGCTGGTCGACGGCCTCCGCGTTGTTGGCCTCTTCACGGGCGAACTTGACCGCGGTCTGTAGCGCCGCGACGCGTTCGAGGATCTCGTTGACCCGCTTGGCCGGCAGCGCTCCGGAGAACTTGACGGTCGTCCAGTATCCGACGGCCACGTCTTCGTAGTAGACCTCGACCTGGGCCGGGTGCTTGTCGGTGGCCTCGGCCTTGACGTGGTTGCGCGGCACCTTCTTGGTGCGGATGGTGCGCACCGGCTCGGTGCGCCAGCTGTCGGTCGAGTCGTCGCGCACCCACGTCTCGGCCGCGTCGAGGACCGGCAGCTTCTTGACGAACGTGTGCAGGTCGACGAGCTGCTTCTCCAGGAACAGCAGGTACGACACCGGGACGCCGGTGGCGATGGTCTGGCCGTCGACCACGACATCGGCCCGGGCGACGCAGTTGGTCCAGTCCTTTGTGGCCGTAACGTCGAAGAGGCGGGTGAGCGTGGTCGCGACCTGGCGAAGGATTTCTTCCGTCTTGATCTGCACGCGGGTCGACTCGGCCGGCAGCTGCTCGCCCTCTTCGTCCTTCGGCTGGTAGGTGCGCGAGATGCCCGCCAGCGGCGCGGTCTTCTGCACGGCGTGGTGAGCCTCGGTCAGATCGGCGAACGACTTGCTCTTGACGCCCTTTTCGACCGCGATTATCTGGTTGAGCCTGGGCACGATCACTCCTCTCAAGCAGCGGTACGGTAGCACCGCCGCGCTCGGGAACGCCGACCCATTTCTAGGGCGCGACCTCGACCGGTGTCGCGTCGGCCAGGAGGCGGAGGATGGCGCCGGTCACCGGCGGGCGCTGCTCGCCCGGACAATCGGCCGTCGTGATGGCGCTCATCCCAAGCCGCAAGGTGTAGACGAGGGCGTCGGTGCACGTGAGGCGGTAACGCCGTGCCTGCTCGGCCTCCTCGCGAAACGCCGCACCGTCCAGCAAGCGACGGAGCTCGTCGTTTTGCGCGGTGGAGAGCCGGCCGTTGCTGGTCTGCCCGTCGCCGGCGCAGTTGTCGCAGGACCACGCGCCGGCGGGTTCGACGTCGAGGATCCGGATCTTCGGCGCCTCGCCGGCCGGTCGCTGCAACAGGGTGAGGCGAGAGGGTGGCTCGGTCGTCGCCGGCGGGCCGGCCGTCGACCGGGTCAACTCAGACTCGGGGTCGCCGCCCGAGCAGGCGCAGAGCGCAACTGTCAACGCGGCGACCGCGAGCAGGCGGGACGTGCGGATCACGCGAGGAGGATACAAGCAAGCCGGTCACGCCGGCGGCCTACCGGCGGGCAGCCGCGAGGCCGTCGCGCACGCCGGCCGCGTCGAGGTCGGTGGTGTACACGGGTGTGCCCGGCTGCTGCCGCCAGCTGTCGTCGAGACCGCCCGCGTCGATCGGGTCGAAGCCGAGCTCCTCGACAAGCCCCATCACCCTGCGCTTGGCGTCCACGTCGTCGGCGGCGACCGGGAGCGCGATGCGGGCCGGGTCGCCGGCGGGACGGCCGTCCGTCAGCAGGTGTCCGGCCTGGATCGTGTTGAAGGCCTTGACCACCGTCGCGCCGGGCAGATGCTCGGCGGTCCACCGGCTGGACGTCGCCGACCGGTCGTCGAGCGGGCCGATAGGGCCGTCGCGCTGCGGGTAGTAGTTGTCGGCGTCGATGACGACCTTGCCGCGCAGGGCTTCGGCGGGCAGGTCCGGGACCGCGCGCACCGGGGTCGCGATCACCACGAGGTCGCCGGACTCGGCCGCCTCCCGCGCGGTGCCGGCGGTGGCGCCGGTCTCCGCGGCGAGTGGGGCGATCGTCTCGGGACCGCGCGAGTTGCCGACCGTGACCTCGTGGCCGAGGGACTGGAGGCGGCGGGTGAGCGAGCCGCCGACGTTGCCGGAGCCGATAATTCCGATCTTCATACCCGGTGCAACCACCCGGCGGCGGCGCGGGATGCCCGCCGCCGGGTGTGATCGATCAGACCGGCCCATTCCAGTCGACGAGCTGCACGATCACCCCGTTGGGGTCGCGCACCTGGAAGGCCCGCTCGCCCCACTCTTCGGCGGTGAGCGGCATGGTGATCGTGACGCCCTCGGCCTGGAGTCGGGCCAGCTCACCCTCCAGGTCGTCGACCACGAACGCGAGGATCAGCCCGCGCGCGTGGTCGTCCCGCTGGTCGGCGGGGAGGGTCTCGAGGCCGCGGCGCAGGAAGACGACGTTCATCCCCGCGTCGTCACGGGTGAGTGAGGCGAACCCGTCCGCGGCCATCGCCTCCCGAAACCCGAAGTGCTCGACCAGGAAGCTACTGGACGCGCTGACGTCGTCGACATTGAGCGAGACGGCCGAGGAGGTGATCTTCATGCTCAATATTGTACACCGTACAGAGATAGTTGCCCGCCTCCGCGTCAGCTGCGGACCGCTTGCTCCCGCGGGCACCGTTCCCGGCCGGCGGCTCGCGGGGCGAGCCGAAATCCCCGGCCGTCCACTGCCAGCTCCGCGGGACAAGCCCTTACCTACGACATCCTGACGCAGCGTCACGAGCGTCGGGAGCCGGGCTTTGAGATCTTGGAGAGTTGGGGTTGAAATAGCGCCCTAACCCTCCAAGATCTGGCATCGG
This sequence comes from Phytohabitans sp. LJ34, assembly GCF_052068095.1. Lineage (NCBI taxonomy): Bacteria > Bacillati > Actinomycetota > Actinomycetes > Micromonosporales > Micromonosporaceae > Phytohabitans > Phytohabitans sp. LJ34. The sequence continues at coordinate 258,284 of NZ_JBQHDG010000012.1, forward strand.
GCGCGGTCCACACCCGCTGGGGCGGTTACTCGTGGTGACATTGCCTCTGTCCGGTCCGGTGCTCGTCGCCCCGGCAAGGGACATTGTGGACAAACGAACCGTGCGCGGCAGGACTCCGATGGCCGCGCCCGCGGCGGCAAGGACAACGACGGCATCGAGCTTCCGAGACCGCGGCGACCCTGACTCCGAAGCTCTCTAGAGATCTTTCGGCCTCGAGTTGGAGCTTGCCCGGGTCCGTGTCAGCCGCGGACCGCCGCTCCCGCCGGAGAGCGCGCGGGTCGGCGGCGAGCGTGCCTCGCGGCTGTTGCCGATGGCGGCGAAGCCCCGCTGTTTGACCTCGCCGTCGATTCGGTGCGGACATTGTGGACAAGCCCTCACTCCCGGAGGGGTGGGCGTGACCAGCGGCGGACGGGCGAGGCCGCGGGAGCAACGGCATGGACCACGACGGACATCGCGGTAGCTCGAATCTCCGTCCTAACAGGATCCGGAGGGGGCGGGTGTCAGGCGCGGGGTGGTGGCGAGGTGCTCGCCCGGACCACCAGTCGCGTGGGCACGAGCGCCGTGCCCGGCTCGGTGATCTCGTGGCGGATCTGCCGGAGCACCGCCTGCACGCACAGCCGGCCCACCGCCGCGAAGTCCTGGTGCACGGTGGTCAGCGGCGGGATGAACGAGCTCGCGTCCGGGATGTCGTCGAAGCCGACCACGCTGACGTCGTCGGGGACGCGGCGGCCCTTCTCGTGGAAGGCGCGGAGCAGGCCGAGTGCCATCTGGTCGTTGGCGGCGAAGACCGCGGTGCACTCCGGCTCGGCGGCCAGCTCCATGCCGGCGCGGTAGCCGGACTCGGCGGACCAGTCGCCGTGCCGCACCTCGGGGATGGGCCGGCCCGCCTCGGTGAGGATCGCGCGCCACGCGTCCGCCCGGCGTTGGCTGGCGAACGACCCGGCCGGCCCGGTCAGGTGCCAGACCGTGTGGTGGCCGAGGTCGAGCAGGTGGCGCACGGCCTGCCGGGCCCCGTCGGCCTGGTCGGTGTCGACCACCGTGTAGCGGTCGCCGGCGTCGGAGTCGACCACCACGACCTGGGCGCCGGGCGGCAGGATGACCGTCGCGGCGTCGAGGAGGTGCACCTCCATGATCACGATGACGCCGTCGACGGCGAGCTCGCCGAGCCGGGTGAAAGCGCCGAGCAGTCCGTCCTGGGTGGGGGAGGCGACCGGGATCAGCGTGATCGCGTACCCCTCGTCGGCGGCGTGGTTGGCGATCGCCTCGACCGTGCGGCTGTTGCCGGTGGTGGCCAGCGTGAAGAGGATGACCCCGATGGTGCGGAACTCGCCCCGCTTGAGTGCCCGGGCCGCGCTGTTGGGCCGGTAGCCGAGCTGCTTCATCGCGGCGAGCACCTGCTCGCGGGTCGAGCCGACCACGCCGGGGTGGCCGGTGGAGACCCGCGAAACGGTCTGTGCGGAGACGCCGGCCAGCCGCGCGACGTCCGCCATCGACACACCGCGCCTGGGTCGCTGGCGCGGTGGCGGCTTCTGTTCCGTCACCGGCGGAGCCTTCCGAGAGTCGGGGTTGACGATCGCTTGACGGCGGTGACACTATCACCGCGTAATGTTTGCGTAAACATCATTAGCGGGCTAAGACTGTGAGCTGGGTGTTTGCGTAAACATCCAGGCCTGACATATGGGGTTCACATGGCAGTGGCGAGGGTCGCTACCGGGCGCGGGGTCGCGCGGCGGAGATCGCTGGTGGGCTGGGGTTTCATCGGCCCGTTCCTGGCGGTCTTCGCGCTCGTCTTCCTCGCCCCGATCGGGTACGCGATCTACCTCAGCCTCTTCCGCAACCGCCTCATCGGGGGCAACTCCTTCGTCGGGATCGACAACTACACGCAGGCGCTCCAGGATTCTCAGTTCTGGTCCGCGCTCGGCCGGGTGGCGCTCTTCCTCGCCGTCCAAGTGCCGATCATGCTGTTTCTCGCCCTGCTGGTCGCGCTCGCCATCGACAGCGGCCGGCTGTACGGGAAGAGCTTCTTCCGGATCACGATCTTCATGCCGTACGCGGTGCCGGCCGTCGTGGCCACGCTGATGTGGGGCTTCATGTACGGCACGAACTTCGGCCTCATCGGCAACATCAACGACGCGTTCGGCGTCACGCTGCCCGACCCGCTCTCCCCGGATCTGGTGCTCGCCTCGATCGGCAACATCGTGACCTGGGAGTTCGTCGGGTACAACATGTTGATCTTCTATTCGGCCCTGCGGGTCGTGCCGGCCTCGCTCTACGAGGCGGCCGAGATCGACGGGGCCAGCCAGTTGCGCATCATCCGGGCGATCAAGCTGCCGGCCATCCGCGGCGCGCTGGTGATCGCCACGATCTTCTCGGTGATCGGCAGCTTCCAGCTCTTCAACGAGCCGGCCATCCTGCAAAACATCGCGCCCAACGCGATCACCACCTACTTCACACCCAACCTCTACGCGTACTCGCTGTCCTTCTCCGGCCAGCAGTACAACTACTCGGCCGCCGTGGCGATCGTGATGGCCGTGATCACGATGGTGATCGCGTACGTCGTGCAGCTGCGCGGCATGCGGAGGGAAGGCCAAACCGGAATTCGGGTCGAGCGCCGTCGTGGTCGGCCGCGGCTCCTATCCATTCGCGGAAGGTCCCGTTGAAAATGTCCGTCTCAGTGCGGCCTCCGCTTGCCCGGTCCCGCTCGGCGCTGACGCCGGTGCGAGCCAAAGCGCGGCGCGGCCCCCGTCGCAGCGTCACCCTCACCGTGCTGACCGGTATCATCCTGGTGTACAGCCTGATCCCGCTCGTCTGGCTGCTCGTCAACTCGACCAAGACGCAGGCCAACCTCCTCGACTCGTTCGGCCTGTGGTTCCACGGCGACTTCGCGCTGTTCAGCAACATCGCCGACACGTTCACCTACGACAACGGCATCTTCCTGCGCTGGCTCGGCAACACTCTGCTCTACGTGCTGGTCGGCGCCGGCGGGGCGACGTTCCTGGCGGTGCTCGGCGGCTACGGGCTGGCCAAGTTCGACTTCCCGGGCAAGCGGGCGGTCTTCGCGGTCGTCATCGGTGCGGTGGCCGTGCCGGGCACCGCGCTGGCCGTGCCGACGTTCCTCATGTTCAGCAAGATGGGGCTGACCAACACGCCGTGGGCGGTCATCATCCCGTCGCTCGTCACGCCGTTCGGCCTCTATCTGATGTGGACGTTCGCGGCGGAGGCGATCCCCGACGAGCTGATCGAGGCGGCCCGCGTCGACGGGGCGAGCGAGTTCGGCACGTTCTTCCGGATCTGCCTGCCGCTGCTCGCTCCCGGCATCGTCACGGTACTGCTCTTCAGCATGGTCGCCACGTGGAACAACTACTTCCTGCCACTGATCATGCTGAAGAACCCGGACTGGTATCCGCTCACGGTCGGCCTCAACTCGTGGAACCAGCAGGCACAGACCGCCGGCGGCGAGCCCGTCTTCAACCTCATCATCACCGGATCGCTGCTCACGATCCTCCCGCTCCTGGCCGCGTTCCTGCTGCTCCAGCGCTACTGGCAGTCGGGCCTGGCCGCCGGCAGCGTCAAGCAATGACACTCCTGAAGGGACCCCACATGAGAAGAACACCCTTACGGATGGCCGCTCTCGCCACGGCGGCGCTCCTCGCCCTCGCGGCGTGCGGCTCCGGTGACGACGACTCGGGCGACGGCGCCGGGAGCGGTGGCTCCACCGTCTCCGACGCCACCATCCAGGCCGCCCTGGAGAAGGGCGGCAACCTCACCGTCTGGGCCTGGGAGCCGACCCTCAAGGAGGTCGTCACCAAGTTCCAGGCCAAGTACCCGAACGTGAAGGTCAACCTGGTCAACGCCGGCACCGGCAACGACCAGTACACCGCGCTCCAGAACGCGATCGCGGCCGGCAAGGGCGTGCCGGACGTGGCGCAGATCGAGTACTACGCGCTGCCGCAGTTCGCGCTAGCCAAGTCCGTCGACGACCTGAAGAAGTACGGCGCGGAGAGCCTCAACAGCACGTTCACCCCAGGGCCGTGGGCGTCGGTCAACACGGCCGGTGGCACGTACGGGATCCCGATGGACTCCGGCCCGATGGCCCTCTTCTACAACAAAGAGGTCTTCGACAAGCACAGCATCAAGGTGCCGACCACGTGGGCCGAGTACCTCGACGCGGCGCGCAAGCTGCACAAGGCCGACCCGAAGGCGTACATCACCAGCGACATGGGCGACGCCGGCTTCACCACCAGCCTCATCTGGCAGGCCGGTGGCAAGCCGTTCAAGGTGGACGGCACCAACGTCACCATCGACTTCTCCGACGCCGGTTCGAAGGAGTTCGTCTCCACCTGGCAGCAGCTGATCAGTGAGAAGCTGCTCGCGCCGATCAACGGGTGGAGCGACCAGTGGTACCAGGGGCTGGGCGACGGCACCATCGCGACGCTCGCCACCGGCGCCTGGATGCCGGCCAACTTCGTCACCGGTGTGCCGAAGGCGTCCGGCAAGTGGCGGGTCGCGCCGATGCCGCAGTGGCAGGCCGGTGGCAACGCCAGCGCGGAAAACGGCGGCAGCTCGCTCGCCATGCCGGTCAAGGGCGGCAACAAGGAGCTGGCGTACGGCTTCATGAAGTACGCCAACGTGGACGAGGGCGTGCAGATCCGGCTGGACGGCGGCGCCTTCCCGGCGACGTCGGCGGACCTCAAGTCGGAGAAGTTCCTCGCCACCGAGTTCCCCTACTTCGGCGGCCAGAAGGCCAACGAGATCTTCGCCGAGTCGGCGCAGGACGTGGTCAGCGGCTGGTCGTACCTGCCCTTCCAGGTCTACGCCAACAGCATCTTCAACGACACCGTGGGCAAGGCGTATGTGTCCTCCACGACGCTCCAAGATGGACTGAACAGCTGGCAGCAGGCAAGCGCCAAGTACGGAACGGAACAGGGATTCAGTGTCAAGTGAACCATCGCGGCCCGGCGCTCACGAGGCGCCGGGCCGTTGGTTGCGTTGGCCCGGCGGTGGTCCACCGCGGCTCGCGTACGGGGCGGACTACAACCCCGAGCAGTGGCCGCGGCACGTGTGGGACGACGACGTGCGGGCGATGCGGGCCGCGGGGGTCAACATCGTCTCGCTGGCCATCTTCTCCTGGGCCCGGATCGAGCCCACCGAGGGAGAGTACGACTTCGCCTGGCTCGACGACGTGATGGACCTGTTGCACCGCAACGGGATCGCGGTCGACCTGGCGACGGCCACCGCCTCGCCGCCGCCGTGGCTGAGCACCAAGCACCCGGAGATTCTGCCCGTCGACCGCACCGGCGCCACGCTCTGGCCGGGCGGGCGGCAGCACTGGCGACCGACCTCGCCGGTCTTCCGCGAGCACGCGCTGCGCCTGGTGCGGGCGATGGCCGAGCGGTACGCGGACCACCCGGCGCTCGCCGCCTGGCACGTCAACAACGAGCTCGGCTGCCACAACGTGTACGACTACTCGGACGACGCCGCGCGCGCGTTCCGTGACTGGCTGCGCGCCCGGTACGAGACGGTCGACGGGCTCAACGCCGCGTGGGGCACCGCGTTCTGGGCGCAGCGGTACAGCGAATTCGACCAGGTGTTACCGCCCCGGCAGGCCGCCTCGTACCCGAACCCGACGCAGCAGCTCGACTTCAAGCGGTTCTCCTCCGACGCGCTGCGCGACTACCTGCGCGCCGAGGCTGAGATCCTCCGCGCGGCCACGCCGGACGTGCCGCTCACCAGCAACTTCATGGTGATGGGCGACACCGCCGGGATGAACTTCGCCACCTGGGTGTCCGAAGTGGACTTCGTGTCGAACGACCACTACCTGCTGCCCGGGCCGCAGGGTCAGGACGAGCTGTCGTTCTCCGCCAACCTCACCGGCAACCTCGCCGGCGGGCACCCCTGGTACCTGATGGAACACTCGACCAGCGCGGTCAACTGGCAGCCGGTTAACCTCGCCAAGCGCGACGGCGAGCTGGCCCGCGACTCCCTGACGCACGTGGCACACGGCGCCGACGCGGTCTGCTTCTTCCAGTGGCGGCAGTCCGCGGCCGGCGCGGAGAAGTACCACTCGGCGATGGTGCCGCACGCCGGTGAGGAGAGCGAGGTCTTCCGGTCAGCGTCCGAGTTGGGGCGGACGCTGACCGGGCTCGCCCCGGTCGCCGGCGTGCCGCGGCGACCGGCGCGGGCGGCGATCCTCTTCGACTGGGAGTCGTGGTGGGCCAGCGAGCTCGACTCGCACCCGACGTCGCGGCTGCGCTACCGGCAGGAGGCGCTCGACTGGTACTCGGCGTTCCTGTCCCTCGGCATCCGGGTCGACGTGCGGCCGGTCGCCGCCCCGCTCGACGGCTACGACCTCGTGGTCGCACCGATCCTGCACGTGGTGCCGGCGGCGCTCGCTTCGCGGCTGGGAGATTACGTCGCCGGTGGCGGTCACCTCGTCACGACGTACTTCTCCGGGATCGTCGACGAGAACGACCACGTGTGGCTGGGCGGCTACCCGGGCGCGCTGCGCGACCTGCTGGGCATCCGGATCGAAGAGTTCGGCCCGCTGCTCGACGGAGACAGCGTGGTGCTCGACACCGGCGCGACCGGCACCCTCTGGACCGACCGGATCGACGTCACCGACCCGGCGGTGGAGGTGCTCGCGACATACAAGACCGGCGAGTACGCCGGCCGTCCCGCGGTCACCCGCCGCGCGGTGGGCACGGGTTCGGCGAGCTACGTCTCGACCCGGCTCGGCCCGGCCGGGCTTAGCCCGATGCTGGGCCAGCTCGCGGACGCGGCGGGCGTACACAGCGAGCTGCCCGAACCGCTGCGCGGCCGGGTGGAGCTGGCGGTCCGGGGCCCGCACTGGTTTCTGGTCAACCGCACCGACGAGCCGGTCGAGCTGGCCGGCCTGCCGGGGGAGCCGCTGCTGGGCGGTGAGGTGCTGCCCCCGCGCGGCGTCGCGGTCCGTACGGTGGCGGCCTAGCTAGGGCCGGCCCCGCCCGCGCTGGCCGCGCGGGCAGGGCCGGTGACCCTCATAGCGTCGTACACACAGACCCGTTGAGGTCGAAGACCGCGGGCGTCACGTTCGGCCCGCTGTAGCCGCCGACGAAGCCGATGCTCACCGTGGCACCTACGTCGAGCCCGCTGCCGGCCGTGTTGGTCACCTTGACGGTGCGGCCGGTGGCGGTCCAGCTGGCGTTCCAGCCGCCGTTCATCTGCTGCCACGCGGTCGGCCAGTCGTAGGTGAGCGTCCAGCTGGAGAACGCGCGGGTGCCGGTGTTCGTGATGTCCAATGTGGCCACGAAGCCGCTGGACCAGTCCGCCGTGTACGTCCACTTGACCGTGCACGCGCTCGGCGCCGGCGTGCCGGTGGTGAAGGTGAGCGGGGGCGAGGCCCAGGAGACGTTGCCGGCCGTGTCGCGGGCCAGCACGTTCACCGTGTACCGGCTGCCGGGTCGCAGGTTGTGCACGGTCAATGAGGTGCCGGGCGTCTCGCCGAGCTGCTCGCTGACCGCGCCGTTCTGGCGGTACACCTCGTACTTGGCGATCGGGTGCGCGCCGGCGCGGGCGGCCGGCCAGCTGACCGTCGCGGTGCGGTCGGTGACGGCGCTCGCACTCGGCTGGTCGGGCGTGCCGGGCAGGCCGGCCACGGTCCGCGAGTTGCGCGCCTGCACGACGGTCAGCGAGTACGGCGGGAGCGTCTGGCTGGTCGCCGTGCCGGCCTGGGCGGTGGCGATGGAGGAGGCACCGTTCGTGTACGTGTGGACGGTCACCGCGCCGGCGGCCGGAGCGAAGCCGGCGTAGTCGATCGTGACGTCGCGCGCGTTGTCCGGGTCGCGGTTGAGCAGCAGCACGTTGACGTCCCCATTGGACCGCCGCACGGCGTGCGCGGTGACGAGCGGGTCGCCGGTGGCGGCCCGGACGAACTGGTCGCCGGGGCGGGCGAGCTTGTTCATCAGCGAAAGCCCGTAGTAGGGCGCGAACGGCGTGTTGAGCGCCGGCTGGCAGGTGGTGCCGTCGGAGGTGCAGCCGCCGCTGGAGAACATGCCGAAGTCGCCGTAGTCGGTCTGCCCGGCCACTGTGGACACCGTGCCGATGCCATTGTGGACGTTCCACCACTGCACGGTGAATACGCCGTTCGCGAGCAGCGAGGCGTACGTGTCGGCGAGGAAGATGGCGCCCGGCTGGGTGTTCTGGCCGACGCCGACGTTCAACTCGGTGAGGCTGATGCCGATCCGACCGGCGTTCGGCCCGGCGTACTTGGCGATCTGCTGCCGCAGGATGTAGAGCGCGTCGGTGAGGTGCTCCGTCTTGCCCATGGCCTCGGCCGCGTTGCTCCCGCCCGGATACCAGTGCACGTCGACAAAGTCGATCTTCGAGCCGGCGATGGAGAGGACCACCTGGTTCCAGCTGCCCGCGTCGCCCTCGGCCACGACCGCGTCCGGCCACCCGGCCGGGATCGTGAGCACCGCGCCCACCTTGATGGTCGGGTCGACCGCCTTCATCGCGTCGGCGTAGGCAACCACCTCGGTGGCGTACTGCCGTGGGCTCTTGTCGGCGTGGTTGTCCGCCTCCCAGGCCGCGCCATAGTGGCCGTTGCCGTAGTTCTCGTTGCCGACCGTCCAGTACTTCACGCCGTACCCCTTGACGACGTTGGCCTGGCGCACCCAGCCGGCGGCCTCGGCGGCGGTGCCGGTGCCGTAGTTCGCGATGATCATCGGAGTGGCGCCGGTGCGCCGCACGCCGGCCATGAACGTGTCGAAGTCCGTGTTCGGCGCGACGTAGCCGCCGGGCGCGGTGTGGTCGGCCCAGTGGTAGATGTCCGCGTACGAGCCGCCCGGGTAGCGGCGCATCGTCACGCCGGCGGACTTGAGCAGGTCGGCTACGGCGTTGGTGCCGAGCTGCGGGTCCCAGATGGCGTCGTTGATACCCAGTCCGGTGTCGGGCATCGTGGCGAGGCCGGCCCGCGCGTTGACGGTGACGGTGGTCGGGATGTCGGCGGCCTGCGCGGCCGGCTGGCTGATGCCGGCGAGCACGCCGCCGGCGAGGAGGAGAGCCGCGGCGGACGCCGCGCGGCGAATGGTGTGGTGTCTCATCGGTCAGACGCTCCGGGGACATGACGCATCGGCAGTAAGCGGTCGAAGGGTTGCCCTGCCCACGACCATGTCCGGCTCTGAACCGATTGCAGTATCGATCGAGCACCGTCGCTTGGCAATCACCCTCTCCGGCAGTCCGCTATGCTCCATCGCTGGCGCCACCTCCGCCCCCCGACGAAGGGACCGCTTGATGAGTCGGCTGTGGAGCCGGTTCGGCATCCGGGCACTCGCGGTCGCGCTGCTCCTGGTGGGTGCCGGCGGTGGCTACCACCTCGGTCAAGGCCGCGACGCCCAGGAGCGGGGGATCAGCGCCCAACTGGCCGCCGACGCCGGGCAGGAGGAGATCGAGTTCCTCAAGGAGCGTCACCGCGAGTACACGGCCGCGACCGCGCAACAGCGCGAGGCCCAGCGGATCGCCGCCGAGAAGGCCGCGGCCGCCGCGCGTACGGAGGCCGATCGGGCCCGCAAGGCCACCGACGCCGCCAACCGCAAGAAGCGCGAGGAGAAGGAGCGAAACGCGGCGCCGCCACCCTTCACCGGGCCGATCCCGGCCTCGTGCAACGCCTACAGCGGCAACCGCAAGACCGGCTGCGCGCTGCTGCTGAGCAGCGGCTTCGGGCTCGACCAGATGCCCTGCCTGGACAAGCTGTGGACCAAGGAGAGTGGCTGGAACCACAAGGCCCGCAACCCCTCGTCCGGCGCCTACGGCATCCCGCAGGCGTACCCGGGCACCAAGATGAAGTCCGCCGGCGCCGACTGGCAGACCAACCCCGCCACCCAGATCAAGTGGGGCCTGGGCTACATCAAGGGCCGCTACGACGACCCCTGCGGCGCCTGGGCCCACTCCGAGGAGACCGGCTCCTACTAGAGAGTTTCGGTGTCAGCGTCGCCGCGGCCTCACCCGTCCGGCGCTGGTCGCTCACGGATCGCAAGCGTCCCGTCAGGGCCAGCGGTCGAGGCGGATCCAGCGGTAGCCGTACCCGTGGACGTCGACCGCGTCGGGGTCGAGTTTGTCGCCGTAGTCGCCGTCGGCGGCGACGCTCAGTGGTACACCACGCTGCCGCTGAAGCGGGCCAGGTCGCCGACCCGGTCCAGCGGCACGGGGTGGTCCACGACGTGCCGCACCACGTCCAGGTGCTGGTGCGGGAACTGGTGCGGGACCATCGCCCGCGACACCACGACCCGCTTCCACGGCGCCCGGTCGTGCCAGATGAGCGTGCTGGGGCTCGCCTCGTCCGGCGGGCCGTACTTGTCCGCCGTCGCGTCGGCCGCGGCCTGCGCGCTGGTGGGCCAGCCCTCGGTCAGCTGTTGCTTCATGCCCGGCTCCCGCCTCCGCGCGCCGGCACCGGCGCGACCGGCTCGTCCTCGTCCGCGGTGCCCGCGCCGGCGGTCACCGCGGCGAAGGCGAAACCGCTCGTGTACGGCTGGGCGCGGCCCATCAGGTGGCCGGCCACCATTTCGGTGTACTCGCGCCGCGCCTCCGCCACGTCGATCCGGCCCTCGACCAGGTCGTGCGCGAGGTTGACGGCGAGGAAGTTGATCGCTTCGACGTCGCAGGTGGCCGCCAGCTCGCCGCGGGTCCGCTCGACCCGGATGCTGCCGTTGAACGCGGTCAGGTCGGCGGTGCTCTCCCGGGGCACCTCGAGGTCGACCCAGCCCTCGATCCGATCCTGATGCGGCTGGGGAAACCGGTGCTCGACCGGGTCCCGGTTGACGACCAGCCGTTTCCAGGGCAGTGGATGGTTCCACACCAGGCGGCTGGGCATCGCCTCGTCGGGTGGCCCGTACCGCGCCGCGGTGCGCCGCGCGGCCGCGCTGGCCTCCGCCGGCCAGTCACCCACCACGCGGTCCAAGGTGTCTGTCACGGTTCGTCCTCCGTGTCGATGGCCTTCCGGGTCGGGTACCCCTGGGGCGCGGGCCCATACCTGCCCGGGACGGCCGTTTCCGATCACCCCGGACGGGCGGCCTGTGGAGAGCGACGACGCGTCAGTGACGGGCTGACGGCACCGGTGCCGCGAGCGCGGTGAGCGCGGTGGCGACCCAGTCCCGGTAGGCCTCGACCGGCCAGCCGCGCTGGTGCACGAGGAGGCCGTAGAGCAGCGGCGAGTTGAGCGCCCAGATCGTGTCGCGCAGGTAACCGACCCGGGACAAGTCGGCGTCGCCCCGCTTGGCGGCCACGGTCGTGGCGATGTAGCCGGCGCCGGTGAGCCGGTGGCGGTCCAGGTCGGCGACGAGCGCGGCGATCTGCGGGTCGGCGTCGGCCGCGGCCACCGCGACGGCGTAGATCGGGTATGCCCGGTGCGCGACGTCCGCGACCGCGTCCGCGTAGCGCCGGAGCGCCTCGGCGGCGGTCGGCGCCTCGTGCACCCGCCGGTCGCCCTCCTCCGTGTCGCCGCCGATGGCGGCGTCGACCGCCTCCTTCAGCAGGTTGACCTTCGACTTGAAGGCGGCGAACACGGTCGGTGTCGACACGCCCGCCTCGGCCGCGACCTGCGCGATCGAGGTGGCGGTGTATCCGTGCGCGCGGAAGAGACGGGTCGCCACGCGCAGGATCCGCTCGCGGTTGACTCGGGCCTGTGCCCGGCGGCCGGAGGCGTCGTAGCGGCGGCGGCTCACCGGCGGCAGCGTCATTGGGCTACCTTATCCTCTATTCGATAAAGTCCAAGTCAACCGAAAGTGACACGGAACGGGCCGTCCGAGCGGCTCATTCGCACACGGCCCGAGCGGACGAAACTGGGGGTGGGTCGGCCGGAGCGTGGGGGAGATGGCATGAGGATCCTGTTCAGCGGCTGCCCCGGATACGGGCACCTGTACCCCATGCTTCCGCTCGCCCGAGCCGCCACGCGCGCCGGTCACGACGTCGCGATAGCCACCGGGCCGGAGCTTGCCGCCCACCTGGCCGGGCGCGGATACCAGACGTGGGCGGTGGGGCCGACGTTCGCCGAGTCCTGGGACGAGCGCAACGCCGCACTGCCCGACCTCGAAACGGTGCCGCCCGACCGGCACCTCACGCTCGACATCGGGGTGCTCTTCGGCGCCTCGGCCGTCAAGCGCGCGGTCGACCTCGTGCCGCGCGCCGAGGAGTGGCGGCCCGACCTGGTGATCCACGAGATGATCGAGTTCGCCGCGCCGATCGCCGCGCACCGCACCGGCGCCGCCCACGTGACGCACGGGCTCGGTGTGCCGCCGCCCGCGTCGATGCGGGACGCGCTCGGCTCCGCGATGGCGGAGGTCTACGCCCGATGGCACGCGCCAGACCTCGCCGACACCGTCTTCGCCGATCCCTACCTCGACATCTGGCCGCCCGCGCTGCGGCCCGAAGGCGGGCTGGCCTTCACCGACCCGGTGCCGCTTCGGACGTACCCCGGCGAGGTCCTCCCCACCGACCGGCTGCCGGACGCCGTCGCGGCCCTGCCCACCGCGGACGTCGCGTACCTGACCCTCGGGACGATCTTCCACACCGCGCCCGGCGTCTTCGAGGCGTGCCTGGCGGGGCTGCGCGGCCTGCCCCTCGACGTGGTCGTCACCGTCGGTCACGACGGCGACCCGGACCGGTTCGGGCCGCAGCCGCCCTCGGTGGTGGTCGAGCGCTACGTGCCGCAGGCGCTGCTGCTGCCGCGCTGCCGCGTGGTGATCTCGCACGGCGGGGCCGGCACGGTGCTCGGCGCGTTCGCGCACGGCCTGCCCCAGCTGATCATCCCGCAGGCCGCCGACCAGTTTCTCAACGCGGCCGTGGCGGAGGCGGCCGGCGCCGCGATCACGCTCATGCCGGGGACGGTGGCTCCGGAAGCGGTACGCGAGGCGGTGCGGCGGCTGCTCGACGAGCCGCGGTTCGCCGTGGCCGCGCGGGCGGTGCGGGCCGACATCGAGGCGTCACCCGGCGTCGACGCGGTGCTCGACACGCTTACCCGGAGTGCCTGCCGTCAGGGCTGAAGGCGGCGACGGCGGCGGTGATCGTCGTGCCCTTCGGGCCGGTCTCGATGACCAGGTCTTCGCAGAGGTGCCGCACGATCCAGAGGCCACGCCCGCCGAGCGCGGTCGGCTCGGGCTGGCGGGTGCCGGCGGTGAGGTCCGCGATGCCCGGGCCGTGGTCGGTGATCTGGCAGCGCAGCAGGTGGCCGTCCAGCCACAGCCGCAGCCGGCCCGAGCCGCCGCCGTGCCGGATCGCGTTGGTGGCCAGCTCGCCGCCGATGATCAGCAGCCGTTCGACCTGCTCCGGCGCGGCGCCCAGGTCGTCGGCGTGGGCGGCCAGCGCGGCGCGCAACGCGTACAACCCGTCCGCGTCGAACTGGTGGTCCACGGCGACCGCCTCGGGAACCATCGTCGGCGCCGGACCCGCCCGGTCCCGAGCGGGCGGGTCAGCGCTGGTCATCGCCCGGTCTTACCCGAAGCTGAGGCGTGTCACGCCCGCCGACAAGATCCAGCACCGTCGCGGGCAACCCTTGACACATCACGGTCATCCGGCGCGAGCCCGGCAGCCGGGCCGCCGCCTGCACGATCGCGGCCGCGCAGGCGGCGTCGATGTACGACAACGCGGTGAGGTTGACGGTCATGTGCCGGTCGAGCCGGCGGGACTCGGCCAGCGCCTGCTCCAGCACCTGCTGCTGGCGGTAGTCGATCTCGCCGGCCACCCGCACGCCGGCCGGGCTGTACTGCCGGCAGATCCGCAGCAGCGGGCCGTCGTGGTAGACCCGCGCGGCCACCGTCTTGGTGTGCGCGGTCGCGGCGAAGGCGAGTGTGACCGCGTCGAACCGCTCCCGGTCGTACTGGCAGATCACCGAGAGCCGACCGTCGCTGAAGAGGTCGGCCATCTGCGTCTCGAAGCCGTGCAGCCGCTCGGCACCGGCCGGCCGCGCCGCCCAGGACATGTCGGCGGTCAGCCGTAGCCCGGTGTAACCCTGCCGGGACGCCGCGTCGACCTCGGCGGCGACCGCCGCGACCATCGCGCTGGCGGACACACTCCCGCCCAGCAGCGCCGCCTCCACGGAGGCGATGGTGAGCTGCCCCCGGCGGGTCGCCGCGCTGCCGCGCACCTGTCGGGCGTTGAACTCGGCGGCGAGCGCCGCCGGCGGCAGCTGGTCGGTCCAGCACAGCACCCGCTGCCCGGCCCGCAGCCCCTGGCGGACGAACGCCGCCAGCAGATCGAGCCGCTCTTCGGCGTCGGTGAACGTCAGGCACGCGTGGTCGCCGAGCCCGACCTGCGCCAGTCGCGCCGCTTCCATCGCATCGTCACCCATGTCCCGAGAGGTAGCCAGCGGGGCTACAGTCACGCAGATCCTAGCCCCGCGGGGGGATGCCTGGCCGCGTCACGTGTGGGAGGCTCGGGGTTGGAGGTCCTGTCATGACTCGCTTGACGACCACCGTCAGTGTCGACCTCGGCCGCCTACGGCTCGCGCTGGCCGGCGAGATCGACCTGTCCAGCGTCGACGTGCTCCTGCGGGCCCAGGGTGAGGCGCTCGCCAGCGCGGCGTCCCGGCGGCTCCACGGCGTGGTCGTCGACCTCGATCGGGTCACGTTTCTCGACTCGACCGGCATCGGTGCCCTGGTCGGCGGCTTCCGCCAGGCGGCGACGGCCGGCCTGACATACCAGCTGGAAAACCCACGCGGCCCCGTCGCCCGCGTCCTCGACGTGGCCGGCGTGCTGGCCACGCTCGCGCCGGAGCGCCGGGCCGCGTAGGGCGACCCGGCGCGATCCGCCACTCAGAAGGCGATCCGCTCCCGCACCTCGCGCGGGAGGCGGGTGGCCTGCATCGTGACCAGGTTGTCGACCGAGGGCGTGCCGGTCAGCGCGTGCACCGTGCGCAGCTCGCCGGTGCGCAGGTCGACGGACTCGACGGTCGTCCGCGGCTGTCGCGACGGCCCCATCCCGGACCAGAGGAGGAGCTCGTCCGTGCCGCGCCAGCCGACGACCTGGGGCCACCGATTCCCGCAGGTCGACTGGGCGGCCGGGCAGCGTGGCGTGGTGACCCGGCGGACGACGGCGCCGCGGCGGTCGGTCAGGGCGAAGACGTTGGCCTGGTCGTTCGCTTGGACCACCAGCCCGTCGCCGCCGGGTCGTACCGCGATCGCGTGGGTGCCCTCCGGCACCGGCAACGTGCCGATTTCGCGTCCGGCGAGGTCGTAGATCGTGTCAGCGACCGTGACCCGGTCGTTGTCCAGCAGCCAGGCGGACCCCGCGCCCAGCGTGTATGTGGCGAGGTGCGCCGGGTCGGGCGGGCTGGGCGGCGGCGTGGTGGGCAGGGCGGCCTTTATCGGTGGAGGCCCGGCGTCCGCGATCACGGTGGTCTGTCCGGAGGCAAGGTCGACGACCACGAGGTCCGTGCCGTCCTCCCGCATGGACCAGTAGGCGGCGTGGCGTCCGTCGGGCGAGATCTGCGGGGCTCCGTGGGCCGGCTTGGGGCCGTCGTACCAGCGGATCTCGCCGGTGGCCGTGTCGTACCGGCCGAGCTTGGTCGGTCCCGGGTCGGGGACCCGCCTGAGCACGGCCGCGTACCGCATGTCGGTGGTGGGCGCCGACACGTGGGTGGCCTCCACCGCCCGGTAGTCGCCGGTCGCCGGGTCGAGCACCTGCCAGTTCTTGTCGACCGTCATCGGGTCGCCCGCCTGGGTCGGTATGCCGCCGCGGTGCATGGCGAACACCGCGTTGCGGGCGCCGGGCACACCGGGCGGCGCCGCCTGGTCGGTGCGGAGGACGGCATAGGGCGTGGCCACCGCCGCGGCCGCGACCACGGCGGCGGCCGCCACGAGCACCGTGCGCCGCCGGCGCCGCGCGCCACCCGCGGCCAGCGCCCGTTCGGCGATCCCCTCGGGTACCACCGCGGTGTCGGCGATGTCGGTCAGGCTCTCCCGGACGAGTTCGGGCAGTGCGTTCATCGGATGCTCTCCTCGTTCAGCTCGGTCTCGTTCAGCTCGGGGGCGATCTGCCGGAGGCGGGCGAGGGCCCGGTGCAGCTGGCTCCGCACGGTCCCCGGCGAGCAACCCAGCAGGGCGGCGGTCTGCTCCTCGGACAGGTCCTCGAAGTAGCGGGCGACGAGCACGGCCCGCTGGCGTGGGCCCAGCCGCATCAGCGCGTGTCGCAGCGCCAGCCGGCGGTCGGTCGCCCCGATCTCGTCGCGGTGGTCGGGCCGCTCGGGCACGTGGTCGGTCGGCGTCTCGCGCAGGCGCTGGCGCCGCCGCCACACGGTGACCTGCGCGTGGTACATCGCGCGCCGCACGTAGGCCTCGGGATCACCCTCGATCTTTCCCCAGCGTGCGGCGGTGCGGACGAGCGCGCCCTGTAGGAGGTCCTCCGCCGCGTGGTGGTCACCGGTCAGCGCCGTCGCCACCCGGATCAGCCGGCCACCGCTCGCGGCGACGAACTGCCTGAACTGTTCCCGCTCCGACTCCCGCATCCCGCTCCGACCCTCCGTCGCTCCTGCCCCCTCTCAGACGAGCGAGCGCGGTCAACCACTGCATATGACTTGGCGACTCGGGCACGGGTACGTGATAGTGCGGGCCATGGGGACATCGCACACCATCGAAACCGGCGGCTCGACCCTCCACGGCTACTTCTCCCGCGACTACGCACCCGTCCTCACCGTCGATCCGGGTGACTCGGTGCGCTTCTCGACCCTCGACGCGTTCTGGTTCGCCGGCCCGTACACCGGCGGCAGCCTGGACGACCGGCCGCGCAGCGAGCACCACCGTCAGGGCTACGGCCACGCGCTGGTCGGCCCGATCGCGGTGCGTGGTGCCGAGCCGGGCATGGTGCTCGAGGTACGCGTGGACGAGATGGTGCCGGGGGACTGGGGCACGACTGTGGCGGGCGGCTGGCCGAGCGTCTTCAACGAGCGCTACGGCGAGGTCGAGGGGCGGACGCTCCAGTCCTGGGAGCTCGACCCGGCGGCGATGACCGGCCGCAACCAGTACGGCCACACGGTGGCGCTGCGCCCCTTCCTCGGCGTGATGGGCATGCCACCGGCCGAGCCGGGTGAGCACTCCACCACGCCGCCCCGCTCCCACGGCGGCAACCTCGACTGCAAGGAGCTGGTCGCGGGCAGCACGCTCTACCTGCCGATACCGGTGGCGGGCGGGCTCTTCTCCGCCGGCGACGGGCACGCCGCACAGGGTGACGGCGAGGTCAGCGGCACCGCCATCGAGTGCCCGATGGAGCGCGTCGCGCTGACGTTCGGGCTGCGCGACGACTGGGAGCTGACCGCGCCGGCCGCGCGCACCCCGGCCGGCGACTGGCTCACACTCGGCCTCGGCGACACGCTCGACGACGCGGCGTACGCGGCGCTGGAAGGCATGTTCGCCCTCCTGGAGCGGCTACACGACGTCTCCCGCCGGGACGCGATCGCGCTCGCCAGCGTCGTGGTCGACCTGCGCGTCACGCAGATCGTCAACCAGGTGGTCGGCGCGCACGCCGTACTCCCGCGCGGCGCCATCGCCGAGAGCTGAACGCCCCGCCGCAAGAGACAGAAGATGTGAGCTACCGCGACGTCCGTCGTGGTCCGGACCGCTGCTCCCGCGGCCTCACCCGTCCGCCGCTGGTCACGCGGTGCTCGCCGAGATCCCTGACCTCCGCTGCCAGGTCCGCCGGACCAGCCCGTCCGGGCTGAGCCAGGATCGTGAAGGATCCGGGTCGTCATGGCGACCCAGATCCTTCACGCAAACGGAATCGCGATCCGTCGCCGTGATCTCGAAAGCGTTGGTGCGATAAGGAGATTCGGGCTACCACGACGTCCGCCGTGGTCCAGACCGCTGCTCCCGCCGCCGCCGGTCACGAACGGCCAGATCTTGGTACGCATGCGTCCCCCAGAGGGGCCAATCCGTACCAAGATCTGGCGGGCCCGGCGGAAGCCGTTGCCGATCATGGTCTTGCCCGCAGGCTTGCAGCGCGGAGCCGGCAGCGGACGGCCGGGGGGTTCGGCTCGGTCTACGAGCCGCCGGCCGGGAGCGTTGCCCGCGGGAGCAAACGGCCTACAGGTGACGCGGACGTGGGCAAATATGCCTCCAGCCATCTCACGAAGGGCGAGCCACCCCGACTCCGAAAGGTCTCCTAGATCGCCCCCATCCTGATGGCCCGGAGGCTTGAGAGGGGTAACCGCAACCTACAGCGGACGGGTGAGGCCGCGGGAGCAACGGCACGGACCACGACGAACATCGCGGTAGCTCAAAATGAAAGGAACTTGGCTTCCTGGGGCGGAGGCTAGGGGCGGCCGTACGTCTCCAGCAGCCGCAGCCAGACCTCGTTGATCGTCGGGTACGCCGGCACCGCGTGCCAGAGGCGGTCGAGCGGCACCTGGGCGACCACCGCGATGGTCGCGGCCTGGAGCAGCTCGCTCACGTCCGGGCCGACGAACGTGACGCCGAGCACCACCTTGCGGTCTTCGTCGACGACCATGCGGGCGGTGCCCTTGTAGCCGTCCGCGTACACGCTCGCGCCCGCGACCCAGCCGATCTCGTAGTCGACCGACCGCACGCGGTATCCCTTGTCGGTGGCCGCCTTGAGCGTGAGGCCGACCGACGCGACCTCCGGATCGGTGAACGTCACCTGCGGCACCGCCTCGTGGTCGGCGGTCGCCACGTGGGTGCCCCAGGGGGCGTCCTGCACCGGCTTGCCCTTGGCCCGCGCGGCGATCACGTCGCCCGCCGCCCGCGCCTGGTACTTGCCCTGGTGGGTGAGGAGCGCGCGGCGGGTGACGTCGCCGGTCGCGTACAGCCAGTCGAAACCCTTGACCCGCATCGTGTCGTCGGTCTCCAGCCAGTCGCCCGGCGTCAGGCCGATCGCGTCGAGGCCGATGTCTCGGGTACGCGGCGTGCGGCCGGTCGCGACGAGCACCTCCTGCGCGGTCACCGCCGCGCCGTCGCCGGTGTGCACGGTGACGCCCTCCTCGGTGCGGTGGACGCGGGTGGTCTGGGTGTGCAGCAGCACCTTGACGCCCTGGTCGCGGAGCGCCTCGGCGACCATCTCGCCGGCGAACGGCTCCATGCCGGACAGCAGCCCGCCGCGCGAGATCAGCGTGACCTCGGTGCCGAAGCTCGCGTACGCCGTGGCCATCTCGGTCGCGACCACGCCGCCGCCGATGATGGCGAGGCTCTCCGGTGTAACCTTCGCGCTCGTCGCGTCGCGGCTGGTCCACGGGTCGGCGTCGCGAAGCCCGTCGATGTCCGGGACGAGTGCGTCGGAGCCGGTGGAGATGGTCACCGCGTGCCGCGCCCGCAGCACCACCTCGCTCCCGTCCGCGGAGGTGACCGTGACCTCTTTGGGGCCGGTGAGGCGGCCGTGGCCGCGGACGAGCGCGATGCCCGCGCCATCCACCCAGCTGACCTGGCCGTCGTCCTTCCAGTCGTGGACGGTCTCGTCGCGCCGGGCGAGCGCGGCGGCCACGTCGAGGCTGCCGGTGACCGCCTCCTTGGCGCCCCTGACCTGGCGGGCCGCGCGCAGCGCCTGCGCCGGGCGAAGCAGCGCCTTAGACGGCATGCACGCCCAATACGAGCACTCGCCGCCGACGAGCTCGTGCTCCACGAGCACGGCGGTCAGGCCACCCTGGACGGCGCGGTCGGCGACGTTTTCCCCGACCGCGCCGGCGCCCAGGACGATGAGGTCGTATTCGGTCGCATCCATCGTGGGCATCTCTTTCGTCGCGGTGTCCGGCCGCGTCCCACCCTATGCCGTCCAGGTGGCTCAGCGCGGGCCCTCGCGGCGGTGCGCGTCCCGGGTGTGTCCGCCGCGCGGGTCGACCGGCGGGCATTCGGCGAGCAGCGCCCGCACGTACGCCGCCGCGGCGATCGACGCGTAGCCACGCCAGCGGCCGTCCGTGCCGTGTTCGCCGTAGTCGCTGATGCCCCGCACCACGAACCACTCCAGGCCGTTGGCGAAGCCGGCGCTGCCGATGCCCGAGCCCTCCATCTCGATGGCGAGCAGGTCGTGTGCCTCGGCGATCCGGTCGCGGACCCGGGCGTCGCGCAGGGAGCGGTTGGCGCTGCCGATGTAGCCGTAGCGGACGGCCGGCTGGCCCTGGGTCGGGCGGGCGTACGCCGGGATCCGCCGCTCCGCCACGTCGAGCCAGTGTTCCCAGGGGCGTTCGCCGCCGATCTCGTTGGCCTGGAGGTATTTGGCGCGGTGGGTGAGAAGCGAGGACGGGCGGGGGAACGGGCGCCTGGGGACGGGTCCGTCCACTGTCTCCTCGACGTGGTCGTACTCGACGAGCCCCCAGGTCGACACGACGATGTCGCCCAGGCTCACCCGCTGGGGCACCCCGCACGCGATGCCGGACATGACGACGGTGCTGACCGAGCCGAAGCTGCGGGCGAGGTTGGCGCACGACTCGGCCGCGGCGTTGTTGCCGGTCTCGCCGAGCATCGTCAGCACGACCCGGTGCGGCCGCTTCGGGTCCCGGCTGGGAAGCGTGCCGAGCACGTAGTCGGCGCGGTCGTCGCGGACACCCCGCGGCGCCGCGGCGTCGTCGAGCAAGGCCCGCGTCGCCGCGAACTCCTCGGGCAGCGCGGTCACGATCCCGAACTCCGGCCGCGGCCCCTTCCGGGCCTCCGCCGGCGACCCGCCGCCGAAGGTGTGGTGGTTTCCGATGCCGACGTTCTCCGCGTACACGTCGCCGAACTGCCACGTCTGGGAGGTGCTCACTCGTCGTCCTTTCCGGAGTCGTCCTTGGGGCTGGGTCCGAACGTGTGGCCGTTGCCGAAGCCGACCATGTCGCCGCGCACGTCGCCGATGTTCCAGTTCTGGATGTTGTTGACGGTCTTCTTCATGGAGTCGTCCAGCGGTTCGGTGTCGACGCCGAGGCCGTCCAGGTACTCCTTGACGCAGCCCAGCACGCGGCTTTGCAGGTAGGTGTTGATCCGGGCCAGGTCGGACGTCACGAAGTGGCTCAGCCGTTTCGGGCTCGTCACCGAGACGCCTTCGCGGAGCGAGTTGACCGCCCCGAAGTCGTAGGGGCGGCGCCGGCGGGCGGCCCGCCGCCACAGCCGCCGCCAGTGGCGCAGCCGGATGACCCGCCAGACCTCGCGGGCGCACTCGATCGGGCCGCGGACGGCGAGCTCCGGGGCGAGCCGGGTGCCGGCCCGCACGGCGAGGGTCAGGCGGTCGAGGGAGTGCGTGGGCAGGCCGGCCACCACCTCCTCGATGTCCTTCTTGAGTGGCGGCACGACGTGCGGGACCATCTCGACGGACAGGTGCGCGCCGTTCAGGTGTGGCCGGACGAACAGCGCGACCGCGATCTCGCCGTGCCGACCGACCTCCTCGACCCAGAAGTAGACCCGCTGGAAGTCGGTGTGCTCGGGATGCTGGAGCCGCTCGGCGAGCTCGGGCCACTCCATCCGCTCGCGAGGCAGCGGCGGGTCACCGGCGAGCAGATCGGAGCCCCACGGAATCCGAGTGCCGTCCACGTAGAGGCGGTGCCCCGTGCCGACCCGGCGGGCGCCGTTCGCGGCGGACGGGATCTCGCCGCCGAACCGCGCGCTGAGAAACTCGTGCATCTCCACGATGTCGACCGGCTCCGGCACCTTCTCCTTGCCGTCGTCGCCGGTGGCGCCGCGCAGGACGTCGACGTCGACGCTCCACGGCCGGACCCGGAAGCCGTTGCCCACGAACGGAAACTTCGCGCGCGCCGCGTTGTACGGGACGACGTTCGCCGTCTTGAGCCGCGCGATGCGTTCCTCGACGGCGTCGTCGAGCGGCGGCGCGAGGTCGCCGGGCGGCCCGGCGTGGGTGAGGATCGCGCGGGCCCGGTGTTGCGCCCACAGCAGCTCGCCGACAGCCATTGACCAGGCCGCGACGATCGCGCCGAGCACCGTGCCCACGGTGATCCAGAGGCGCGGCTCCCGGACGAGCACGAGCACCCCAGCCGCGGCGAGGACGAGCAGCCCGATGACCCAGCGGACGTTCGGGATGCGGGTCTCCGGCCGCTCACGCCCCTGCGTGTACGCCCGGTAGCCCCAGAAGAGCGCCAGCGCGGCGGCCACGACGAGCCCCGCCACCGGGCCGAGGAACCCGCCGGCCTGCACCGCCGGCACCGCGACGGCGACCGCGACCAGCAGGCACAGCAGGATGTCGCGGAGGCGGCGGGTCCGGAATACGACAGTGGAGTGCCGCACCAGCGCCCGCACATCGAGGCTGGTCGACGGTGCCCAGGCCGCTGGCTGTCCATGATGGACCATTCCCAGCACGTACTCGGCCAGTCCACGCTGGAGATAGACGGCGGCGCAGAGGGTCTCGTCGACGGTGCGTTCCGGTTGCGGCGCCGGGGGCGGCGTGACCGGGGCCGGAGCGGTCGTGATGCTCATGGAATCCCTCCAACGGACGGGTGACCCGATCCCCGAAGGGCGTGGCTAAGCTGCCACGCGACGCAGGGGGGAGAAGGTGATCAATGCGAGGGGGTTGACGTGAGGGACGGGCCGACGATCGAGGTCATGATTCGACGCGGGATCGGCGCCGCGCAAGGAAGACCGGACCGCACCGGACGGTGCGGGGCGTCCGCCCAGGCCGGGGTCGGATGTCCGGCGTCCGCCGCCGGACGGGGCACGGCGTGAGGCCCGCGCGGCCGCCTGTCGACCCGGCGGAGGCGCTGGCGGAGTTCTGCGCCGCGCTCCAACGGTTGCACAAGGAGGCCGGTGGGCCCACCGTCGACGTGCTGCACTGGGACCAGGACGTGCCGCTGCGGCGGACCCAGATCTACGCCACGCTCGCCGGCGAGATCAACGCACCGCCCACCTTCGACTTCGTCCAGGCCTTCGTGCAGCGGTGCAAGGCGTTCGCGGCACAGCAGAAGCGCGCACTGTCTCCGGTGACGTCGGGGTGGGACTGGGCCGGCGACCACCATTTCCTGGCCGAGCTGTGGCGCCGCTCGGAGCGGGCGACCCCGCCGCCGGAGCCAGAGCCGCCCGTAACCGCCCGGCCGCTCACCGTCCAGGAGATCAGCCTCTACCCGGTGCCCGGCGCGGGGCCACCCCGGGCCATCGGCGTGATCACCGGGTCGCTCCGGCAGATCCGGTCCGCGAACGTGTGGGTCAACTCCGAGAACACCGAGATGCGGATGGCCCGGTTCGAAGAGTTCTCGATCTCGGCCGTGATCCGCTACGAGGGTGCCCGGCACGACAGCGGCGCGCGGGTGGTCGACGACATCATCGCCGACGAGCTGGAGGCCAAGGTCGCCGGACGCCGTCCGGTGGCGCCCGGCACGGCGATCGTCACCGGCGCCGGCGAGCTGTTCGGGCGCAACGGCGTGCGCCACATCGTGCACGTGGCGACCGTGCAGGGCGAGCCGGGGCGCGGCTACCGGCCGGCGCGAGACCTCGCCCGCTGCGTCGACAACGCGCTGCTGGCCGCGGAGACCCTCGAGATGCCCGACGGCGAGCGGGTCACGATCCTCATCCCCCTGCTGGGCACCGGCAACGGCGGCGCGGACGTCGTCGCGACCGCCGACACCCTCATCCACACCGCGGCCAACTACCTCCGCACCACCGCCGCCACGCGGATCGAGACGGTGCTGTTCCAGGCGTACACGGACGTGGACCGCCGGGCCTGCCACCGCGCGCTCCGTTCGGCCGGCCTCTCGCCCGCGGGGTGACCTTCTTCTCCGCGTCGGGAACGATTGACGTATGACCTATGTCAGCACGACGGGTGAGTTCACCCGCGACCAGCGCTACATCGCCACCCGCATCACCGCGGACGGGAGCGACGGGTACCCGGTGGAGCCCGGCCGCTACCGCCTCGTGGTCAGCCGCGCCTGCCCCTGGGCCGGCCGGGCCGTGATCGTCCGCCGGCTGCTCGGCCTCGAGTCGGTGCTGTCGATGGCCATCGCCGGGCCGACCCACGACGCGCGGAGCTGGACGTTCGACCTCGACCCGGGCGGCCGCGACCCGGTGCTGGGCATCGAGCGGCTCCAAGAGGCGTACTTCGCGCGCTTTCCCGGCTACGAACGCGGGATCACCGTGCCGGCCATCGTGGACGTGCGCACCGGGCAGGTGGTGACCAACGACTACGCGCAGATCACCCTGGACATGTCGTCGGAGTGGCGGGCGTACCACCGGCCGGGCGCGCCCGACCTGTACCCGGAAGAGTTGCGCGCCGAAATCGACCAGGTCAACCGGGTGGTCTTCAGCGACGTCAACGACGGCGTGTACCAGTGCGGCTTCGCCGGCGACCAGGAGGCGTACGAGGAGGCGTACCGGCGCCTCTTCGCCCGGCTCGACTGGCTCTCCGACCGCCTGGCCGACCAGCGCTACCTCGTCGGCGACACGATCACCGAGGCGGACGTGCGGCTCTTCACGACGCTGGTCCGCTTCGACGCCGTGTACCACGGGCACTTCAAGTGCAACCGGCACAAGCTGACCGAGCTGCCGGTGCTCTGGGCGTACGCGCGCGACCTCTTCCAGACGCCCGGCTTCGGGGACACCGTCGACTTCGACCACATCAAGCGGCACTACTACGAGGTCCACCGCGACATCAACCCGACCGGCATCGTGCCCGTGGGCCCCGACCTGTCCGGCTGGCTCACGCCGCACGGGCGGGAGGCGCTGGGCGGCCGGCCGTTCGGCGCGGGGTGCGAGCCCGGCCCGGTCGGCGAGTCCGAGGAGGTACCGGTGGAGCACAGGGCGGCGAGCTGGTCGTGAAGCTTGGGGGATGAATCGGCTACAAAGAAGCGGTGAGCCGTGACCTGGAGATCCGCATGCTGCGCTCGTTCGTCGTGGTGGCGGAGGAGCTCCACTTCAGCCGCGCGGCGCAGCGGCTCTTCGTGGCGCAGCAGGCGCTGAGCCGCGAGATCCAGCGCCTGGAAGACCGGGTCGGCCGCCCGCTCTTCACCCGGACCACGCGCCAGGTCACGCTCACACCGGCGGGCGAGGAGCTGCTCGGGTACGCGCGGCGGCTGCTCGCCCTCCACGACAAGGCCCTGCACGCCCTGCGCGGCGAGGCCGAACAGCTGCTGGTCGACGTCGTCGGCCCCGGCCTGACGCCGTCGCTCGTGTTGGCCGAGGCCCGCGGCCGGGTCCGGGAGGTCGAGTTCTTCGCCCGCGAACGCCAGGGGCTCGACGGCGCGGTCGCCACGCTGAGCGGCCGCGCCGGGCGGATCGACGTGGCCTTCGGTCGCTGGACGGCACCCGGCGCGCGCTCCGCCGGCCTACGCCACCGCCCCGTCCGCCTGGAACCCGTCATGGTGCTGCTGCCGGCGGGACACCCGTTCTCGGCCCGCGCCGAGATCCCGCTGGCCGACCTGGAGGGCAGCGGCGTGTGCTTCCGCGCCGGCGACCACGTCACCCACGACTGGGACGACGCGATGCGCCAGCTGCTCGGTCCGCTGGGGATGGACCCGGCGCTGGCGCACCCGCCGGTACACGGCGCTGACGAGCTCGCCCACCACCTCCACCTGCGCGACGCGCCGATCCTGACCCTGAGCACCCAGCCGCCCGTCGACGGCGCGGCGCTCCGCCCACTGGTGCGCCCGGCGGTGGTGTACCCGTGGGCGATGGTCTGGCGCGCGGACCTGGACCATCCCGGCCTGCGCGCGTTGCACGACGCCGTCGACCGGCTGTCGGCCGCGCTTGGCTGGCTACGCCCACCCGACGGCGCCTGGCTGCCCGAGCCCGAGGCCCGTCAGACCCGCACGACAAGGCTCGGTGCGGCGGGATCCTCGTTGCCCACCACGACGTCGGCGCGCTCGCGCGGCCGCACCTCGTCGACGTAGCGCCGCTCACCGGGGATGTACATCGTGCGGTAGCGGTGCTCCGCCTGCTCCGCCGAATCCATCCACTGCTGGTCGCGGGCGATGCCCCGGCGCAGCACCTCGTCGAAGCTCACGTCGACGTAGATCCGCAGATCCCACAGCGCGTCGAGCTCCGGCCGCTGGAGAAACGCGCCGTCGGCCACCAGCACGGCGTCGTCCGGCGCGACCTCGACCGGCGCGTCGACGGCGTTGAGCGCGGGCAGGTCCATCACTGCGGTGCGGTATCGCCGGCTGCCACCCGGCCCCAGCGGGACAAGCAGCTGGTCGCGGATCGCGGCGTGATCCCAATACTCCAGGTAGTAGCCCTCCGGCGACCCTTTCGGGTACGTGGTGCGCAGCGCGACGGCCCGCTTGAAGTAGTCGATGCCCGCGCGGATGACCGCACGCTCGGTGCGCGCCCGCAACACCCCCGCCAACTCGTCGGCCATCGTCGTCTTCCCCGCCGCCGAGCACCCGTCGATCGCCACCCGCACCGGGTGCGGCCGTCCCACCGCGAGCACCACCCGCGCCAACTCGGCCAACACCGTGTCCCGCTCACCCACCCGACGATTGTGCCAGCACCCCGTCCGGCGTCCATGGCGAAATCCTCGAGCTACCACGACGGGCGAGGTCGGGATCTCGGCGAGCCCTCTCGGCGTCAGGAGATGCGGCCCGCCCCCGCGCCGGCGGTTACCAGTGCGGGGACGGCGCTGGCACTGTCCGGCGTGTACGCGTAGTAGGCGCGCGGGTCGGCCACTGCGCCGCCGCTCTCGCAGGGGCCGGAGCGGACGAAGACGTTGCCGCGTTCGGCCAGGCGGCCGGGGGCGGAGTCGGCGTAGCCGCTGACCGAGTGGCACGGGAAGGCGACGTCCTCGAAGTAGTTGGCCTCGACGAGTACGCCGGCGTTTTCCGTGGAGGCGACGCCGTAGAGGCCGATGCCGCGGTAGTAGTTGTTGTACACGTGGACCGGTTCGCCGAAGCGCACGCGCGGGTGTCGCTGGTTTGAGCCGTCGAAGTAGTTGTGGTGGTACGTGACCTTCAGATAGCCGATGTCGTCGGGGAACGTGTCGGAGTGCCCGAGCAGCATGCTCTTGTCGGTGGCGTGGAACCTGTTCCAGGACACGGTCACGTTCGTCGACCGGCGTTTGACGTCGACCGACCCGTCGAAACCGGGGTAGAAGTCGTTGTGGTCGATCCAGACGTGGTGCGATCCATTGTGGACGCTGATCGAGTCGTCCGAGGCGTCGCGGAAGGTGATGTTGCGGATGATGACGTTGTCACCGGGGCGCGTGGTCGTGCCCAGCTGGAGACCGCCGCCGGTGATCTCGGCGGTGGAGCCGACGCCGATGATGCTCTTGTTGGCGACCACCGTGACCATGTCGTCGACCGCGATGCGCCCGGCGACCCGGATGACGTACGGGGTGTTGGCGCCCGCGTACTGTGCCAGCTCGGCCGCCGTGGTGACGGTGACGGTGGGGCCGCCCGCGCCGCCGGTGGTCCCGGTGGCGTGGCCGTCCGGCTGGCCGGGCAGCGGCTGCGGCGGTGGCGAGGTGGTGACACCGGGCGTGGGCGTCGTCGGTGTCGGGCCGGCCGCGTCGGTCACCAGCACGTCGTCGAACGAGGCGCTGGCGTAGTAGGTGGCCAGGCCGACCGAGCCGGACGCGTACGCGCTGTCGGTGGCGGTCGCGACCAGCTGTCCATTGAGGAATCCGCGCAGCGTCGTGCCGGTCGCTTCGAGACGCAGCCGGTGCCACGTGTCGAGCGCGGCCGTCGCGGGC
Source organism: Phytohabitans sp. LJ34 (assembly GCF_052068095.1). Lineage (NCBI taxonomy): Bacteria > Bacillati > Actinomycetota > Actinomycetes > Micromonosporales > Micromonosporaceae > Phytohabitans > Phytohabitans sp. LJ34. The sequence goes on from NZ_JBQHDG010000012.1 coordinate 285,842, forward strand.
GCCGCGGCCAGCGTGGTGTGACCGCCGGAGCCGCGGCGGCCGAGGCGCACCTCGCCCGCGTTGGTGAGCGCGAGGTAGTAGTAACCGCTTGTGCTCTGCGCGCGGGCGATGATCCCGGCGTGGCGGGCGGTGCCGTTGAAGCCGGTCGGCTTGACCCGCGCCTCGACCGTGTAGTCGCTCCACGAGCTGGATCCGGCGAGCGCGCGGGCGTCGCTGCCGGTGCCCGACTGGCGGTAGACGGCCGAGCCGTCGGTGACGACCGACCAGCTCCCGCCGGAGCGGGTCCAGCCGCTCGCGCCGCCGGTGAAGTCGGCGCTGAAGAGGGTGGCGGCGTGTGCCGCGTGCACGCCGGCGAACACGAGCGCGGCGACCACCGCCGCGGCGAGGAGCGCTTTCCGGGTCATGGGACAACGCTAGGAAAGCCCTTTCCCATACGTCAAGCGAATCGATGTGCAGGAATGTTGCAGTGCTGTGCTGAGATGTTCGGATGGCGCAGGACTACCGCTTCCACCACCTGGCGATCATCGCGAAGAGCTACGACGAGACAGTGAGCTGGTACTGCCGGCACTTCGGCTTCAGCGTGGCGCAGGAGTGGAGCGCGCCGGACATGCTGCCCGGCGCCCGGATGTGCTACCTGCGCAAGGGCTCGTTCTACATGGAGATCATCGGCGACGGCGAGAAGGCCGGCCACCACGCGGTCGCCGCCGATCCGGGGCAGGAGTACCAGATCACCGGATACCGCCACTTCGCGCTGGAGGTCGACGACGTGGACGCCGCCGTCGCGGCGCTGGCCGCCGGCGGGGTGCCGGCGTTCTTCCCGCCGACCGACCTCGACGTCGTCGGCGTCCGGGCGGCCCTCGTCCGCGACCCGGACGGCAACGCGGTGGAGCTCATCCAGTGGCTGTGAGCCGCGGCGCCCGGTGGATCGCCGGGGCGGCTGCGCGCGCGACGAGTGCCAGCAACGGGATCAGGCCGGCGAGTGTCCACGTGAGACCGATCAGCTCGGCCACCCAGCCGATCACGGCGGGCGCGACAAGGATCCCCGTGTAGGTCATCGTGCTGAACCGGGCGACGGCCACGGCCGCCCCCGCGCCGGCCGCGCCATGGTGGCCGACCACGCCGAAGAGCACCGGCAGCGGGGTCGCCAGCCCCACGCCGACCACCGCGAACCCCACCACGGCGACCGCCGGCGACGGGCTCAGCACCACCGCGGCGAGTCCCGCCACCGCGACGAGCGTGCCGGCCACCACGAGCTTTGCCGCGTCACGGCCGGCCTGGAGCCGGTCCCCGACGAGGCGGCCGGCGGTCTGGCACGCGGTGAACGCCAGGTAGCCCAGCGACGCGGCGCCGAGCGGCGCGCCGAGGTTTTCGTGCAGGTAGACGCCGCTCCAGTTGGCGACCGCCGCCTCGACGGTGAGCACGGTGGCACCCATCGCGCCGAACACGACGATCCGCCGGCTCCAGCCATCCCGCGGGCTCGACCGGCGGGCCCGGACGCCGCGCCGGTCCGCGTACCCGGGCAGCAGCAGGCGGCCGCACGCGAGCGCGGCCGGCAGCAGGGCCGCCGCGAGTACCGCGTAGTGCAGTGACCGTGACGTGCCCGCGTGGGCCGCCGCCGACCCGACCAGCGAGCCCACGACGGCGCCGATGCTCCACGCGGCGTGGCAGCCATTCATGATCGGGCGGCCGAGCACGCGTTCGACGGCGACGGCGTGCGCGTTCATGGTCACGTCGAGCAGGCCGTGTACCGCCCCGAACCCGAGCAGCAGGAGCATCAGCGAGACCAGGCTCGGCGCGCCGCCGATGCCGATCAGCGCGACCGGCAGCACGAGGACCGCCAGCCGTACCACCCAGCCGCTGCCGACCCGGGCGGCGAGGGCGCCGGCGCCCTGCATGGCGACCACGGCCGCGACGCCGAACGCGGCGCTGGTCAGCCCGAGCTGGGCGGGGGAGAGGTCGAGGTCGAGCTTGAGCTGCGGCGTGCGCGCCACGAGGCTCGCGATGAGCAGGCCGTTGCCGCCGAAGACCGCGGTGATCGCCCAGCGGGCCCGCATAGCGTTGGAGGAGGTCATACCAACACGACGAATGGGCATCCCCTCGAACGGACAGCGGTCTGTCATCATGGGGGACATGGCTATATTGACGAGCATCACTGTGGGCATGGTGCTGGCGATGAGCGGAGCCACCGCCCCGCCCGTCGAAGACACCCACTGGGTCATCGAGTCGGTCACCGACAGCGCCGGCACCACGCCCATCCCCGCCACGCCTGAGGCGTACGTGGAGATGACCGGCGGCGAGATCACCGGCTTCACCGGCTGCAACTGGATCAGCGGCTACGCCGCCGTCGGCGACGGCACGGTCGCGCTCACCGAGATGGGCACGACCAAGCGCGGCTGCTCCAACTACCCGGAGTGGCTGGAGATGCGGATGCAGTGGGTCCTCGACGACGGCGAGCTGACCGCCGTGGTCGACGGCGACACGCTCACCCTGACCCGCCCCGAGGGCCGCTCCCTCACACTGCGCGCCGCCGACCTGCCCTGACACACCGTTGGGCATCGAGCTAATGATCTAGAGACCTATCGGAGTCGGGGTTCGACCGCCCTATTTAGACAGAGATTTTGAGCTACCGCGACGTGCGTCGTGGTCCAGACCGTTGCTCCCGCGGCCTCACCCGTCCGCCGTTGGTCGCGCACCCCGGTGCGCAACCGGCGGGGGGTGGATCGAGCTCGCGCCTGGCGGTGGTCGATGTTTGTCCACAATGTCTGTTCTCGGATCCGCCGATCCGGGAAAGCGACGGGGGTTTCGTCGCCGCGAGTGACCGCTGCGGCGGTGTGAGCGATCTCGAAGTCTCGCCCCTGGTGGGTTGGTGACGCTGCGTCGGGATGGCGCAGGGGCCGCGAAAGCCCGCCCTTCGGGGCTTGTCTCGCGGGCCTGGCAGTGGAGGGCCGGGGGTTTCGGCGAGCGCTGCGAGCCGCCGGCCGGGAGCGGTGCCCGCGGGAGCATACGGTCCGCGCTGACGCGGACGTGGGCAAATACGCCTCGAAGAAACGCCACGGCGGGCGGCGGCCCTGACCCCGAAACCCCTCTAGGTCGCGAGGCGGCGCAGGAACGACACGAGCGCCGCGTGGTAGGGCGCGATCGTGGAGATCTCCGCGTACTCGTCCGGGCCGTGCTGGCCGTGCCCGCCCACGCCGAACGCCACCGCCGGGATGCCGCGTGCGGAGTAGAACCGGCCGTCGCCCGCGCCGTGCTTGTAGAGGAACGCGCCGCCGTAGCCCTGCTCGCGCGCGGCGTCCCGCAGGTGGGCGATCTCGGGCCGGTCGTGGTCGGCGTGGTGCGGCGCGTCCACGTGGTCGACCGCCACGGTCACGCCCGGCTCGCAGAAGGCGGCGAGGTGCGCGGTGATCGCGCCGGCGTCCGCGCCGGCCAGGTCGGTGTCCTCCGTGGGGAAGCGGATGTCCAGCCACGCCTCGGCCTCGGCGGGGATCTGGTTGAACGCCCGGTTGGGCGTCTCGATCCGGGCCACGTTGATCGTCGTCTGCCACGCCTCCGCCGCCGGCACCGGATAGCGCTCGGTCAGGCGGGTGACCGTACGTACGAGCTTGAGCAGGGCGTTGTCGCCGAGCCACGGGTACGCGCCGTGACCACTGTGGCCGGTCGCGTGCAGGCGGGCGTGGGCCAGGCCCTTGGAGTCGGCCACGATGTCGAGCCGGCTGTGCTCGCCGATCACCACGAACTCGCCGGTGACGCCCTGCTCCAGCTGATGTCCGGTGCCGTCGCGCCCGCCCACCTCCTCGTCCGAGACGAGCTGGAGCGCCAGCGGGTACGGCAGGGTGGCGGCGGTCTCCCGGAACGCGAGTGCCTGCGCCAGCGCGGTGATCTTCATGTCCTGCGCGCCGCGCGCGTACAGCCGGTCGCCCTCGCGCCGCGGCGTGAACTGGGTGGGCGTGGCCGGGACGACGTCGAGGTGCGCGTTGAGCACCACCCGGAAGTCGCGCCGCGCTGGTCCGTGGTGGAGCAGCGCCGAGGGTACGCCGCTCGACTCGAACCACTCCACTTCGAATCCGAGCCCGACGAAGTCGACGACGAACTCGACCGCCCGCTTGAGCTCCTCCGGCCGGTCGGCGGTTGACGGTACGGTGAGCAGCTCTTCGGCCGCGGCGAGAAAATCCTCTAGTTCCACCCCACCATCGTGCCCTCATCCGGCCAGAGCGTGGCGTTCACCGGATATTTGATCAACTTGGCCAGGGTGTGTCCATGGCACACCCGAGACATTTGCTCGCCGCGGCCGCCGCGGCGCTCGTTCTCCTGCCCACGGCCGCGGAAGCGGGCGGCAACGGGCACGGCCAGCCGGTGCGGCAGACGCTCTGGCGCGGCGACTTCGACGGCGCCCGCGGCGCCTGGTCGGTGCAGACCGACGGCACGCCCGCCGGATGGCGCGGCTGGACGTTCGCGCAACGGGACGACTGGTTCGCCGCCGCCGCGCCGGCCGGCGTGGGCTGCGACCCGGAGCAGGACCGGCCGCTGGACCAGCGCTGCTTCCTCGACGGGCGCCAGCAGTTCTCCCGTTCCCGGGGCGTGCTCGCGGTCGCCGACAACGGCGTCGCCGTGGCCAAGGGCGCCGCGGTCGACGGCGACCACCCGGTCAACAGCACGCTGACCAGCCCCGGTGTCCCGGTCAGCGGCAAGCGCGCGGTCGAGCTCGTCTTCTCCTCGCACTGGCGGCAGGCGCACAAGGCCGTCGGTCGGGTGACGGTGGCCTTCGACGGCGGCGCGGAGAAGGAGATCCTGCGCTACTCGGCGGCCCGGATCAGCGCGAACGGCGGCGGCGACGTCATCTCCGGCCAGGAGGTGATCCGGGTCGAGGTGCCGAGCCGGGCACGCAGCGCGGTGATCCGCTTCGGGTACAGCAACAACCGCCCGCAGATGTTCTGGGCGGTGGACGACGTGGTGGTCCGCACGCCGCTGCCGGCGCTGGCCCGCCACGCCAAGCCGGTCACGTTCCAGGTGCTCAGCGACATCCAGGTGGAGGGGCTGCCGTACACCGGCGGCGCGCTCGACCTGCTGCGCCGCGAGGCGCCGGCCGCGAAGGGGCTGATCGTCGTCGGCGACATCATCAGCGGGCCGCGCGAGCAGACCCAGGAGCAGCAGGTCCAGGAGTACGCGGACGTGAGCGCCGCGTTCGCCGGCCACAAGCTGCCCCCGGTGTACCCGGCGATCGGCAACCACGACGTGCGCAGCCGGGTGTTGACCAAGGAGCAGCAGGTCGACAACTTCCTGACCTGGGCCAACCAGTGGGGCGCGAAGATCGACAAGCCGTACTACGAGAAGGTCGTCGGCGGCGTGCCACTCGTCGTGATCGGCGAGGAGGGCGGCGTAGCGGAGGACGAGAAGCAGGACGTCAGCGACGCGCAGATGGCGTTCCTCGCCCAGCGGCTCGCGTACTGGTCGGCCAAGGGCAAGCAGGTGCTGGTGATGCGCCACTACCCGTTCGAGTGGACGGTCTCGGGCACGTACGGCAACTTCTACGAGAACGGCCCGCGCGACTTCGAGATCGAGGCGATCGTCGGGAAGTACCCGAACGTGATCTTCCTGAGCGGCCATACCCACTGGTCGCCGTACCGGCGGGACTGGGCCGCCCAGGTGGTCACGCAGGGCGGGCACCCGGACGGCTACACCGCGGTCAACACCGGCGCGCTGGCGATGGAGTTCGCGCCCAGCCCGGACGACCCGTGGGACGAGGACTCCGCCACCGACCGGCCCGAGTCGCCGGGCGTGCTGACCGTGGCCGTGTACCCGGACCGCACGGTCCTGCGCGCCTTCGACGTGCTCACCGGCGAGCAGATCAACGAGCTGGAGGTGGCCAACCCGGCCGCCCGCCGCTGACCCGCCGCCGAGACGGCCCCGCCCGAGGTCCCCGGGCGGGGCCGTTCTCCGTCACCACAGCCGTTTCAGGTCCAGCATCTTGTACGTGCCGTCGGGGGCCTGCCAGACCTGCACCGTCGAGCGCGACCGCATGCCCTCCATCAGGAGCTCCGACTGCCGGGCGAACGGGTCGTCAAAGCGCTTCCGCTCGATCACCGCGGCCCGGCCGGTGACCCGGTCCCAGACCACCCACCGCTCGCCGATCGGGCCGATCGCGAGCCGCCCTTCGTACCCGGGCTCGAAACCGCCGCGCGACTTCAGCGCGACGAAGCCGCTGCCGTCGAGGTTCTGGATCGCGGCCTCTTCGCCGACGGTCCCGCCGGCGCACCAGGTGGATCCACATGCGACGGTCGCCACCATCTCCTCGTTCGCCTTCCACCGGTACCGCTTTCCGGTGGCGACGTCGATCAGCTCGCCGGTGCGTTCCGGCTCCCCGAACGGCGTGCCCGGGTACTGCGTGGTGATCCAACCCGGGATGGTGGAGAGCCAGTACCCGCGCGATCCCGGCACGTCGGCGACCGGCCCGCCGTCCAGCGGCAGCCGGCGGATCTTCACGTCGTCCTTGCCCTGGCCCGGCCCGTACTCCTCCCAGATCATCGCGTCGCCGGCCAGCACCGCGGTCCCGCTGACGGCCGGGAGGTTGGCGAGCTTCGTCGCCTCGCCGCCGGCCACCGGCGCCAGCCACGCCTCCCGCGCGATCCGGCCGTTTCGCCGCCCCTCCAGAAACCAGACCACCCGGTCGCCGGCCACCCGGGCCGAGGTGACCCGAGGCTGGTTGAGGCCGTCCGTCACGGAGGCGGTCGCCACGCCGCGGATGGCGCCGCTGTCCGGGTTGAAGAGCAGCGGTCCGGCCGCCCGGCCCAGCGGGACGACCAGCACGTCGTCGCCCTCCGTCGTGTCCGCGACGGTGTAGTCCGACCCGTCGGGCAGCCTCTCGGGCAGCTGGCGGACCGCGCCCGGCCAGACCGCCTCCGGCCCCGGCAGCTTCGCGAAGTCGGGGACCTTGTCGGGCGAGAACGAGTACAGCGGCGCGACGCCGTGGCGGGTCTCCGGCCTGGCCAGCGTCACCGCCGCGGTCACCGTGCCGCAGACCACCACGGCCACCGCGGCCGCGACGGCCTGGACGACCCAACCCGAGCGCCGCCGGGGTCGCCCGCCGCCTTCCGCTCGCGCCACGATCCGGGCCAGGTTTGGCGGGGGTACCGGCAGGGTGGCGATGTGGCTCCGGACGGCGGCCCGCACCCGCTCGTTCCGGTCGCGCAGTGGCTCAGTCGTCATCGAGGTGCTCCCTCAGGGTCGCGAGCGCGCGGTGGAGGAGGGACTTGACCGTGCCAGGGCGGCAGCCGAGCGCGTCGGCGATCGCCTGCTCGGGCAGGTCCAGGTAGAAGCGGAGGAAGACGGCGGCCCGCTGGCGGCGGTTGAGCGCGAGCAGCGCCTGGCGTACGGCGGTGCCGTCCTCCGCCGACGGTGTCGACTCCACGGGGGAGCCGCGTGCCACGTGCCGGCGGGCCACGATCAGCCGCCGCCACCACGACCGCGACCGGTTGACCACCACGGTGTGCAGCCAGCCCCGCGGGTCACGGACCTCCGGCCAGCGCCGGTACAGCTCGACGAACGCCTCCTGCACGATGTCTTCGGCGGCCGCCATGCTGTCGGTGATCACGTACGCCAGACGGATCATGCCGTCGTAGTGCGTCTGGTAAGCCGCGTCGAAGTCGTCCAACGCGTTTCGGCCCGTCTCGGGCTCCACTGCCGACGTCGTCACGCTAGCTGGTCGCGCCGGACCCCCGATCGGTTCCGTCCGCCAGGGCATCGGCTTCGTCGAGGTGCGCGCGGTCGCCGAGCAGCTCCCACCGCTGGAGCGCGAGCGGCACGTTTCCCTCACGCCACAGCCGGTCGTGGAAGGCCATGAGGTCGAACGCGTCGCCGTCCCGGCGCTGGGCCACGGCGAGCAGGTCGTGGATCTGAAGCTTGCCGATCTGGTAGCTGAGCGCCTGGCCCGGGTTGCCGGTGAAGAAGGCCGCCTCCTCCCACGCGGTCTGGCGGTCCATCGGCACCAGCGCGGCCAGGCGGTCGGCGACCTCGTCGAGGGTCAGCTCGCCCAGCGCCAGCGCGACGTCCACCTCGACCCGCAGCGCCCGCAGCCGCATCGCGTTGGCCACGAACTCGGCGCTGGCCGGCGCGCCGTCGAAGAGTCCTGAGTGGAGCATCAGCTCCTCGTTGTAGAAGGCGATGCCCTCGTTGGGCGTCGAGTCGTAATAGCGGCGGCGGGCCGGGGCGGGATGCGTCCAGGAGAGCGCGAGCTGCTGCGCGTGCACGCCCTCGTGCGCGATGGCCGTGCGCGGATCGCGGGCCGCCGCGAGTGCGAAGTACGGCAGGTCGTCGCGGGGCGGCGGGACGTACCGCACCGCGTCGTCGTTCCACCGGCTCGCCGAGCCGGCGTAGTGCGCCACGCCCAGCCACTCCAGCCGGGCGAGGTAGTCGGGGATCGGCGCGAACCGGTAGTGGCGCAGCTCCTCCGGCTGGCTGAGCAGGCCGCGCTCCGCGTAGAAGCGGCGCACCTCCGCCTCGCCGTCGCGCTGCCGCTCGACCAGCGCGGCCGGGTCGGCGGCCACGGCGGCAACCGGCGCGCCGCGGTGGCGGCGGCGCAGGATCGCCTCCAGCGCCACCGCGCGGTCCCACTCCTGCCGGCCCATCTCGCGCAGCCGCGCCGCCGGGTAGGGCAGCAGGGCCACCCGGTGCAGGAAGTACGCGAACGCCTCCGGACCCACCGCCGCCGGGCCGGTGAACCCGGGCAGCTCGCCGGTGAGCCACTCGCGAAACCCGCCGAGCGCCTCGGCCGCCTCGCCGGTCGCCTCGACTAGGTCCGGCCCGCCGGGCAGCGCGTCCATCGCCGCGCGCAGCCCGTCCGGGGCGTCCGCGAGCAGGCGCAGCGCGTACGCGGCGAGCGGGGCTGCCGCGCGCTCGCCGAGGTTGTCGCGGGCCTGGCCGAGCAGGACGGGCACCCGCCGCAGCATGGCGGCGAGCGTGGCCGTGTCGACCGGTGGCGGCACCAGCAGCAGGTTGAAGACCGGCACGAGCGCCTGGTCGAGGTAGAAGCACGGGTTGCGCTCCCAGCCGCGGAGCAGCTCGAGCTCCCAGTGCGCCCGCGCGATCGCCGAGCCGAGGAGGCGGCCGTCGACCTGCTCGGCGAGGGGTGCCCCGGCGAGGTCGATCGCCGCGTGCCGGTCGGCGAACTCCCGGGCGGCCTCCCGGCGCTCGGCGATGGCCGCCGCGGACCAGTCGGCGACCCAGCCCGCCGGCCGCTCCACCCGGGTGATGTCGTCGGACGAGTCCGGCTGGGCGGACAGCCGCCACGCCCAGAACTCCTCCGCCAGCGCCTCCAGCCTCACTGTTGCCTCCCCGTTTCGTTGAACACATGCTGCCAGCCCGGCCGTATCTAGAGTGTGACGATGACGACGGCGACGGCACCGCCCACGCCGGCAGCCGGACCCGACGGGAGTCGGCTGACGGTGCCGGTGCGGATACGGCGATGGCTGTATCCGCTGGTGGTGGCCCTGATCCTCGGGCAGATGGCGGTCGCGATGGTGACCGCGGCCGTCCAGCAGACCCCGACGATCGACGAGCCGGTCTACGTCGCGACGGCCGTCTGGCAGGTCCAGGAGCACAGCCTCCGGTACAACCCGGAGCACCCGCCGCTCGGCAAGCTGCTGATCGGCGCTGGGCTGGCGTTTTCCGGAGCCGAGATCGATCCCGGCTTCCAGGGCGACCAGACCGCCCTCGGTCGCCACCTGCTGTACGAGTCCGGTTACGACGCGTGGCGGCTGATGTTGCTCGCCCGCCTGCCGGTGATCGTGCTGACGCTGCTCTTCGGGCTTGTGGTGCTGGCCTTCGCCCGCGACGTCGCCGGGCCGCTGGGCGGGCTCGTCGCGCTCGCCCTGTATGCCTTCTCGCCGGACGTCATCGCGCACGGTTCGCTGGCGACGCTGGACATGCCCACGGTCGGGTTCCTGCTGACCTCGGTGTGGCTTGTCTGGCGGGCGCGGCAGCGCCCCTGGCTCTACGTGCCACTCGCCGCTCTCGCTCTCGGGGCGGGACTGGCGACCAAGATGAGTGCTCTTCCCCTCGTACCCGTGCTGCTTTTGCTTGTGGTCCTGTCGGTGTGGTCCGCGGGCGGGCGGAGCTGGCGTGCCGCGGCGTGGGGTGTCGGGGCGGCGGCCGGCGCGGCGGTGATCGCGGTGGCCGTGGTGTGGGTGAGCTACCTGGCCGTCGACCCGCGGCTGGGCTGGGTGCCGCCGCCCGACGTGCCGGCCAGCGGCGGCCTGCGCGGGCTCGTCGCCGGCCTGCTGCCGCTCCCGGAGGCGTACCGGGACGGGATGCGCATCCAGTTCGGGTTCGAGGACGGGCGGTGGAGCGGCTACCTCTTCGGTGAGGTGTTCACCGGCGGCCGCTGGTACTACCTGCCCGCCGCGCTGCTCGTGAAGTCTCCGCTCGGCGCGATGGCGCTGTGGTTCGCCGGCTCCGTGACGCTGCTCGCGGTGCCTCGGCTGCGACCGGCCGCCCCGTACCTGCTGGTGCCGACCGGCGTGCTGCTCGCCGTCGCGATGACCGGCACGCGCAGCTTCGGCACCCGGTACGCGCTGGTGGTGCCGGTCTTCCTCGCCGTCGCCGCGGCCGCCGTGCTGGTCGTGCGGTGGCGGTGGGCCCGGGTCGGCGCCGGGCTGCTGGTGCTCTTCGTGGCGGTCAGCTCGCTGCGCGCGTTCCCGTACTACCTGCCGTACTCGAACGAGGCCTTCGGCGGCCCGGCCCGAACCCACGAGCACCTGCACGACTCCAATGTGGACTGGGGGCAGGACCTGGGGCGGCTGGCCGACCGGCTCCGCGCCCGCTACGCGGGGGAGCGGATCTGGCTTGTCTACAAAGGAAGCGGCGTGCCGTCGTGGTACGGCATAACGGCGTCCGATCCGCTGGCCGTGCCGGCGGGGGAGGTGCGCGGGCTGCTCGTCGTGTCGGACAGCTCGATCGCCAAGGCCACCGGCCCGCTCGCGGAGCTGATCCGCACGAGCGAGCCGATCGACTCAGTGGGGCACTCGATCACTATTTACCGACGCTGAGGACGAACTTGCCGATCGCGTGATGCTGCTCGATGTGGCGGATGGCGGCGGCGGCCTCGCTCAGCGGGCGTTCCTCTTCGATGACCGGGCTGAGCGTGCCGGCGGCGACCATCGCGCCGAGCTCGGCCAGCTCGTCGCCCTTGGGCGTGGCGACGAGCGGGCGCAGCCGCTGCGACACGAACGGCGCCTTCACCATCATGCCGATCAGGCGCGGCATCGGGCCGAGGAGGTTTCCGCCGCCGCCGAAGGACGAGATGTACATGCCCTTGGGCGCGAGCACCTGGCGCATCGCGGCCAGCGGCTTGTCGCCCCGCAGGTCGAACACGACGTCGAAGAGATCGCTGAGCCTGGTGGTGTAGTCGACCACGGCGTCCGCGCCGATCGAGCGCACGAGCTCGGCGTTGCGGGCGCCGCACGTGGCGGTGACGTGCGCGCCGAGCGCCTTGGCGATCTGCACCGCGAACGTGCCGACCCCGCCGGACGCGCCGTTGACCAGCAGCCGCGTGCCCGCACCCACCCCGCCGAGGCGGATGCCCTGAAGCGCGGTGTTGGCCGCGACCGGCAGCGTGGCCGCCTGCGCGAACGACACCTCGACCGGCTTGGCCGCGAGGTGCTTCTCCTTCGCCACCGTGTACTCCGCGAAGCCCCGCTGGTTGACCTCGCCGAAGACGTCTTCGCCGGGCTTGAAGCCGGTCACACCGGGCCCGACCGCCTCGACGGTGCCGGCGACCGCCCGGCCCAGGACGTTTGCCCGGGGCCGGCGCAGGCCCATGACCAGCCGGATCGCGTGGGGCTCGCCGCGCATGGCGGCCCGGTCGCCGAAGTTGAGCGAGGCGGTGCGTACCCGGACGAGCACCTCACCGGCTTTCGGGCTCGGCCGCTCCACGTCCGCGTAGCGCAGCACCTCGGGCGGGCCGTACCGGTCGTAGACGATGGCCTTCATGTCTCTCTTCTCCCTCAACGCTGGCGGTATTCGCGGACGGCGGTGATGACGGTGCTGAGCAGCGAGGCGACGCAGGTGGCGACGATGGCCCCGTTGGTCCACTTGGCCACGTCGGACGACCAGCCGGCCGCCTCGACGAAGGCGGGGTTGAGGATGTGGTCGTTCGCCGCGAACCAGATGAGCGTCAGCCCGGTGGCGATGTCGGCGACCGCCCGGCCGACCGCGATCGGCACGCTGGGCCGCGCGTAGTAGTACGTGGCGAAGTTGAAGCCCAGGGCGATGACGAGCAGGCCCACGAAGACGTAGATCAGACCGGTGTCCCACAGCCAGGGGTCGAGCGCCCCGATCGGTTCGCCGGCGGCGTCCGTCTTGATCCGGAGCGCCGGCGAGATCAGGATCAGCGAGGTGAACAACACCATCGCCACCGTGCCGGCGATCATCTCCGCGTATCGCGAGCGGCGGCTGACCGGCTCGGGCAGCGCCGCCGGTGTCCACTTCGGAATCGGCAGCGGCTTGAGTGCGGGGACGCGCTCGAAGGCCGCGAAGACGAGCGTGGTCCAGAAGGCGACGTGGAAGCCGGCGGTGAGCGCCGAGCCGACCGCGTCACCGGCGATCGCGGAGGCGCTGTCACCGTCGACCGCCCGCAGCAGCCCCACCACCGCCGCCACCGTGGGCACCACGGTAATGAGCAGCACGCCCAGCAGGCGGGTGTAGTCGAGGAAGTGCGCGGGGCCGATCAGGTGGAGCGGGCGGTCCGCGTAGCCGGCGGCCAGCCGGGCCGGGTCGCCCAGGTCGGTGAGCACCGCCACCTCTGCCTCCGCCGGCTCGGCGCCGGCTTCGAGCCGGTCGTCCATGGCGTCGGCGATCGAGGTACGCAGCTCGCGCTCGATGTCGGGCCGCTGCCGGCTCGGCACGCGGCGGAGGATCGCGTCGATGTAGCGGTCGGTCAGCGTCGTGGTCGTGGTGGTCGTCATGACTCGCCCTTCAGGGTGCGGAACGCGGCGTGCAGCTCGTCCCAGTCGTGGCTCAACGTGTCCGCGAGCTCCCCGCCCAGGTCACTGGTGCGGTAGAACTTGCGCGGCCGGGACTCGTCGGTGTTCCAGTCGCTGGTGAGCAGGCCCTGCTTCTCCAGCCGGCGCAGCAGCGGATACAGCGTGTTGGCGTCGACGGCGAAGCCGCTCCGCTCGAGCAGGTCGAGCAGGGCGTAGCCGTAGTTGGGCTTGCGCAGGATGAGCAGGCAGGCAAGCACCACGGTGCCGCGACGCAGCTCCTGGAGGTGCGTCGAAAGCAGTTCATCGTCGAGCATGCATCACACGATACTGTGCGCCACACACCAATGCAACCCACACATCACTGTGACCCACCCGACGCTGTGCGGCTGTGGGTCGGGGTGGACGGTGGCGGGTGTCGGCCTGGATGGCGTCGGCTCGGTGACCGGCGGGAGTCTGGGTGCCTCGACGCCTGGGCTCAGAGCTGGGTCGCCGGCGAGGTGTCCCGGCGACCTCGGCCACGTCGATCGGGTGGGGCGTCCCAATGCGGCCAGGCTGTGGTCCACGCCGCTTGTGGGCCCGGTGTGAAGGGGTGCAGCGGGTCGATCAGTTGACGCAGAACTCGTTGCCTTCCGGGTCCTGCATGATCAGCCAGAACCCTTCGTCGTCGTCGACGCGGCGGTAGATCGACCCGCCAGCAGCTACGAGCTGGTTTCCGACTGCCTCGATCCGCGCCCGGCGCTCCG